>BQJF01000032.1 GCA_021604565.1 Minwuia thermotolerans
CCGGAAATGGAAGACGACAGCAACGCGGACGAGGTGAAACTGATCACCCTGTCCTACACATTCTTCGAGCGGCCGCCCGAGCAGGCCGAATCGTCAACGATCCAGGTGAGTGCCGTTCAGGAATGAATGGCGAGGGTTAGGGAGCTGGAAAATGGCAGACGCACACGCCAAGAATCATGACTACCATCTGGTAGATCCAAGTCCGTGGCCGGTAGTGGGGTCGATTTCGGCCTTCATCATGGCCGTGGGTGCCATCACGTCCATGCATGCTGCAGAGGGCGAGGGGATGGTCGAGGGGATCGTCTTCTGGGTCGGCACGCTGGGCGTTCTCTACACGATGTTCGTGTGGTGGCGGGATGTGATTTCGGAGGCGGAACACAAGGGCGACCACACACCGGTCGTGCAGTTGCATCACCGCTACGGCATGGTGCTGTTCATCGCGTCGGAGGTCATGTTCTTCGTCGCCTGGTTCTGGGCCTTCTTCAACGCCAGCCTGTTCCCGACCGAGGCCATGGGCGGGCACTGGCCGCCGGAGGGGATCGAGGTCTTTGATCCCTGGCACCTGCCGTTCCTGAACACGGTCATCCTGCTGCTGTCCGGCACCACCGTTACCTGGGCGCATCACGCCCTTGTTTCCGGTGACCGCAAGGGTCTGGTGAACGGCCTGATCTGCACCGTCATCCTCGGCGCGCTGTTCAGCTGCGTTCAGGCCTACGAGTATGCGCATGCACCGTTCAGCTTCAGCGGCGGCATCTATGGCTCGACCTTCTACATGGCCACCGGATTTCACGGTTTCCACGTGCTGGTCGGGACGATCTTCCTGCTGATCTGTCTGATCCGGGCCATGCGCGGGCACTTCAAGACCGACCACCACTTCGGCTTCGAGGCGGCGGCCTGGTACTGGCACTTCGTTGATGCGGTCTGGCTGTTCCTGTTCTTCGCCATCTACTGGTGGGGCGGTTCAGGTGGCGTGGTCCACCACGGCTGATCCGTCTTTCTTCTGACGATCAAGGGGGCCGCGTCGACAAACCTGTCGGCGCGGCCCCTTGTCTTTCTGCCCCGCTGCGCGCGAACGTGAGTTAACAGTCCCGCAATCCGAACAGGTCCGGCCATGAACGAAGCCTACATTTCCCCCTTTCGCGCCGGACTGACCGCCCGCTGCCCGCGATGTGGCGAAGGCAAGCTGTTCAGCGGTTACCTGGAAGTTGCCGACGGCTGCGACGTCTGCGAACTCGACTATTCGCACGTGAATTCCGGTGATGGCCCCGCCGTCTTCATCATCCTGATCATGGGCGCTGTCACCGTCACCCTCGCCCTGCTGGTTGAGGTCTGGTTCACGCCGCCTCTCTGGGTTCACGTGGTGCTCTGGGGACCGTTCATCCTGGGTGGATCACTGGCATTGCTACGGCCGTTCAAGGCGACAATGATCGCGCTGCAGTTCAAGTACGCGGCATCGCAGGATGTCGATGTCGAGTAGTCGCCAGCTCGGCGGCCTGCCGCTGGTCAGCGTGATCCTGGCCATCGCCGCGACCCTTGCCACATCCCTGCTCACCCTGCCGCCACTGATCGAGTACTGGATCAGCCTGAGCCACGCGGGTCCGTCCGTGCAGGCACTGGTGCTCGACTGGCCGCGTCTCGGGCTGCTCACCCTCGTCCCGGTCATGGCGGTGGCACTGCTGTCGTTCGTGCTGCTGACCGGGACCGAGGTCGACCGATGGCTCTATGCCAGTGTCGGAACTTCCGTGCTGTCGATCCTGTTCACCGGTCTGCAACTGGTGCGCCACGGGGAGAGCATGTTCGTCCACTCGGGTATCGCCACACAGCTTGTCTATCAGGCGGAGGGCTGGCACGGCCTCGGCGTCCTGCTGGCGCTGCCGCTCGGCATCCTGACATCCCTGCTCGGTGTGCCCAGGTTCGCCGCCGCGCCCGGTAGCCGCATCGCCGCCTGGGTGCTGACATGCTACTGGCTATTCCTCACGGTTCTCTGGCTCGCCTTGCTGCTTTCCTGGCGCGACCTCCAGTCTGGCTGAGCCCGAAACCGCCAAACCGACCACCTGTCCCGGAACCTGAAAATTGCGCTCCTTCCGCCCCTCGATCTGGCTGACCCTGGCCTGGTTCCCGTCCCTGATCATCCTGCTGGGCCTCGGCACCTGGCAGATGGACCGGCGCGCATGGAAGCTGGACCTCATACACGACATCGACGCCCGGATGCAGGACGCCCCCGTGCCCCTGCCCGAGAGCATCGAGGATCCGTCCGCCTGGCGTTTCAGGTCGGTGAGCGTCAGCGGTCGTTTCCTGCATGAGGCAGAGGCACATCGCGTTGCCAAGCCCCGCCAGGGCACCAATGGCTATCAGGTCCTCACGCCGCTGCTGCGCGACAACGAGACGGCTGTCGTGGTGGACCGTGGCTGGATCCCGAAGAACCTGAAGGACCCAGCATCGCGACCGGCCGGACAGGTGGAGGGTGAGGTCACGCTGACCGGCATTGTCCGCCTGAAGGGCGAACAGACCATGTTCGTGCCGGACAATGACCTGGAGACCAACATCTGGTTCTTCGTCGATCTGGAGGCCATGCAGGCCCGTGCCGGTGTCCCGCTGCAGCAGGTCTATCTGGTCCAGAACAGCAGCGATCTGACCTGGCCGGACGCGGCCCCACCGTCATTCAGCCTGCGCAACAACCATCTGGAATATGCCTTCACCTGGTACAGCCTGGCCGTGATCATGACCGTCATCTACGCGATGATGGGCTTCGCGCGCGGGCGGGAGAGAACACCGAAATGACCGCGCAGACGGATGCCCTGACCAGCCTGAAGGATCGCTTTCGCCGCCGCAGCCTGATCGAGGATGCGCTGGCCATGCTCTACTGGGACCGCTCCACCCTGATGCCGGACGGTGCCGCCGACGCCCGCACGGACCAGATCGCCGAGCTGACCCGCATGGCACGCGAGATACTGGTCGCCACCGAGACCTCGGACCTGCTGGACCAGGCGGAGCAGACATCGGGAAGCCTCGCCCCTATCGACTCGCGCGACCTGTACCTGATGCGGCGGGCCTTCCTGCTGGAGACCGCGGTTCCGGCTGATCTGGTGGAAGCGGCCCAGCGCGCGGGTGCGCGCTCGGAAATGGCCTGGCGGCAGAACCGTGCAGCCAACGACTTCGCAGCGCAGCAACCGTTCCTGCAGGAAGTCATGCGCCTGACGCAGGAAACCGCGAAGGTGCGCGGCGCAGCCATGGGGCTTGACCCCTATGATGCCCAGCTTGAACTGTTCGAACCCGGTCTGCGCGACGCGGATGTTGCACCGGTCTTCGCCGACCTGAAGAGCTGGCTGCCGGACATGGTGCAGCAGATCCTCGAACGTCAGGCACAGGCACCGAAGCCAATCGAACCAGCAGGCCCCTTCCCCGTCCCCATGCAGAAGGAACTGGGTGAGGGTTTCATGCGGGCGCTGGGTTTCGACTTCTCACGCGGCCGGCTGGACGAGAGCCTGCACCCCTTCACGGGTGGGATTCCCGATGACAGCCGTCTGACCACGCGGTATTCGACCGATGGTTTCGCGGAGGCCATGATGGGCATCCTGCATGAAACCGGACATGCGCTCTATGAACAGGGCCTGCCCGCCGACCGCCGTCACCGCATGGTGGGCCGTTCAGGTGGTATGGCACTGCACGAGAGCCAGTCCCTGATCATCGAGATGCAGCTCTGCCGGGGGCCTGCATTCCTCGACCATGCCCTGCCCCTGATCCGCCAGACGTTCGGCGATCAGTCCGCGCTGGAAACCGCGAACTTCAACCGGCTGACAACACGGGTCGAGCGGGGTCTGATCCGCGTCGATGCGGATGAGGCAACCTACCCGCTGCACATCATCCTGCGACACGGCATCGAGAAGGCGCTGCTGTCCGGCGACCTGCCGATTGCCGATCTGCCGGGGGCCTGGAACGACGGCATGGCTGACATCGTGGGGATCAGGCCTGCCGATGACCGCAATGGCTGCCTGCAGGACATTCACTGGATGGACGGCGCCGTCGGCTACTTCCCGACCTATACGCTGGGCGCGCTGGCTGCGGCGCAACTGATGGCGGCCATGCGCGCCGCCCTGCCCGATCTGGACAGCCAGGTGCGCTCAGGCGACTTCTCGCAGTTGCTCGGCTGGCTGCGCAGGCATGTCCACAATCGCGGTCTGGATGCCACGACCGGAGAGATCATCAGCGATGCAACGGGCAGCCCGCTGGCCACCGATGCCTTCCGGTCGCACCTGCAGGCCCGCTACCTGAACTGATCGCAGTTCAGAGCCTGGGCATGATCTGCTCGGCGAACTCCCGAAAGTTTTCCCGCATGAAGGCGCGCGGCGGCAGCAGCGTGACTTCCTTCAGCCCCGCCGCCTGCAACTGTCCGATCCGCTCGACGATCTCGTCCGGTTCGCCGACCAGACCACCCGCGATGCGGATCATGTCCGGCGTGATGAAACGCCGTTCCTCCGGCGGGCAGAAGGCGCAGTGGCCGCGATGCAGCATCTGGTGGCGGCGTTCGGCAGGCATGCTGGTCTCGACATAGCTGCGATAGTCCTCCCAGACACCGCGCACCCGTGACGAGACGAAGTCATCACGGCCCCATTCCTGATAGAGCTCGTACCAGTAGTGCAGGGTCGAGACGACGGCGGAATCGACATGATCGATCACCCGCTCGCTCTCCAGCGTCTCGCCCGGCTTCAGGACACAGGAGAACGTCAGTGCTGCCACGTGGAAGTCATCCGTGACCTCCCGCCCGGCTTCCGCCGCACCTTCCCGGATCGTGTCGAGATTGCGTGCCAGCACCCCCAGAGGTTCATTGCCCGCGCAGATGCGTCCGTCACCGTAGGCCCCGGCGGCCTTCAGCGCCTTCGGGCCGTTGGCGCCGACATAGATCGGCACCGGATCATCCAGGTTCAGGCATTCCAGTTCCCGGTCCAGGAACCGGATCGGCCGGGTCTCGCCATTCAACTCGTGCTCTACCTCTTGCCCCTGCAGCAGGCCACGCACGACGCGCAGGTAATCGCGGAACGCCTTCGCCTTCACGGGACGCGCGCCCATGACCCGCATTGCCGTATGCCCGGTGCCGATGCCGAGGAATGTCCGTCCCGGTGCGAGCCGGTTGATGGAGGCGATGGAGTGGGCCGTGACGGGTGCCAGCCGTGTACCCGCAATGGCGACGCCGGTCCCCAGCCTGATCCGGCTGGTGTGATGCGCCGCCAGCGCCAGCGTCGCATAGGCATCCGACCAGATCATCTGGCTGTCCGGTGCCCAGCCGTGATCGAACCCCAGGCTCTCCATCTCTGGAAATATCTGCCAGTCGTCGATCTTCGTCGCGACCATGCCACCGATCTTCATGTGTCATCTCCCCATCCGTCACTTCCCGGACTGTGCATTGCGGGGTTAGGGTCTGGCAATCGCCTGCACAGGAACCCAGCCATGCCCGTCGCCAATGCCCTCTCCTTTCCCGACTGCCTGCCCGCCGGATATGATCATCTGCCCAGCGAGCCGACATTCGATCCCGCGCGCCATCTAGCGCTGGAACATCCAACGAAACGGGTAAGCCTTGCCGATCTTGGCTATGCGGAAGCGGAGATTGCGGCCTGTCCTTCCGATCTCGGCATCACTGCGCCATTCCGGGTGCTGAGTGACGAGGGCGCGGCATGTCTGCTGGAGGTGGCGCGGCAGCTGGCACCCTTCGCGATATCGCTGGAGCGGATCGAGCGCATGGTCCGGGGTGGCACCTACCGTTCGCGCTTCCTGCGCGACCTCTGTCAGTCGCCGGAGGTGAATGCCTTCATGTCGGAGGTGTTCGGCGCACCGCTGTTGCCGCACACCATTCCGCACCAGCTTGGCCACCTGAACTTCAACCCGACTCAGGTCGGGCGCAACGTGGACAAGTGGCACACCGACACGCTGCGCATCGACTACGTGATGTTCGTGACCGATCCCCGCGCCGTCCAGGGTGGCGAGTTCCAGTACTTCCAGGGCACGAAGCACGAGATGAAGGCCCTGGCCGAAGCGGGGCAGCCTATTCCGCCGGACCGCATGGTCTCACCCGCCCTGCCCGGCCCCGGCTACGCCGTACTGCAGCAGGGCAACATGGTGGTGCACCGGGCCAAGGGGCTGCGGGAAGCGGCGGAGCGCATCACCATGGTCAACGGCTACGTCCCGGCGGAGATCGGCTTCCCCGACTTCACCCGTTACGACCAGCTCTATCTCGCCGATCCGCACCATGTGGTGACGGAGGAATATGCGCGTCACGTCTCATGGATGGGACGGGAGATGCTGACCCACCGTATCGACAACCCCGCCTTCACCGACGACCGCCTGCGGGAGGCGGAACGGTTCGAGCAACTGGCCCACCTGTTCGCCGAAGCCGCCGGCCAGATCCGCAACGCTGGTGCGGCCCGCGAGGAGCATTTCGGCGACGGTGAATAGGGTGCGAACAGGCTCCGGAGGTGGAGTCCCACCGCTCGCGGACTTGATCCGCGAGTCCAGTCACCCACACCCGAGCGGCACTGCTGGATGCCCGGATCAAGTCCGGGCAAGACCTTGGCGGTGCTGGGCGACAGGATATGCGCCGTTGATACGCCCAAAGAAAAGGGCCGCGCCCGGTTTCCCGGACGCGGCCCCTTCATGTCGAGACTGAGTGGTCCCGGACGGATGATTACATCATGCCGCCCATGCCACCCATGCCGCCCATGTCGGGCATTCCGCCGCCGCCACCGGCGCCGCCCTTGTCTTCCGGCAGATCGGCGACCATGGCTTCGGTCGTGATCAGCAGACCGGCGATGGAGGCTGCGTCCTGCAGTGCGGTACGGACAACCTTGGTCGGGTCGATGACACCGGCCTTGACCAGGTTCTCGTACTTCTCCGACTGGGCGTTGAAGCCGAAGTCGTTGTCGTTCTGGTCCAGCAGCTTGCCGGCCACAACGGCACCATCAACACCGGAGTTCTCCGCGATCTGACGGGCCGGAGCCTGCAGCGCACGACGAACGATCTCGATACCGACCTTCTGGTCTGCATTGTCGCCTTCCAGGCCTTCCAGGGCACGGACGGAGTACAGCAGGGCGGTACCGCCACCGGGGACGATGCCTTCCTCGACGGCTGCGCGGGTTGCGTGCAGGGCGTCGTCAACGCGATCCTTGCGCTCCTTCACTTCCGTCTCGGTCGCACCGCCAACCTTGATCACGGCAACACCGCCGGCCAGCTTGGCCAGGCGTTCCTGCAGCTTCTCGCGGTCGTAATCGGAGGTGGTTTCCTCGGTCTGGCGACGGATCTGGCCACAGCGGGCCTGAATGTCGTCCTTGTCACCGGAGCCATCGATGATGGTGGTGTCTTCCTTGTTGATCTGGACCTTGTCGGCCTGACCCAGCATCTCCAGCGTGATGGTCTCCAGCTTGATGCCCAGATCCTCGGAGATCACCTGGCCACCGGTCAGGATGGCGATGTCTTCCAGCATGGCCTTGCGGCGATCACCGAAGCCCGGTGCCTTGACGGCAGCGATCTTCAGGCCACCACGCAGCTTGTTGACGACCAGGGTGGCCAGCGCCTCGCCCTCGACATCCTCTGCGATGATCAGCAGCGGACGCTGGGACTGAACGACGGCTTCCAGGATCGGCAGCATCGGCTGCAGGCTGGACAGCTTCTTCTCGTGCAGCAGGATGTAGGGCTTCTCCAGCTCCACGGTCATCTTGTCGGCGTTGGTCACGAAGTACGGCGACAGGTAGCCGCGATCGAACTGCATGCCCTCGACGACGTCCAGCTCGGTCTCCAGGCCCTTGGCCTCTTCAACCGTGATGACGCCTTCCTTGCCGACCTTCTCCATCGCCTCGGCGATGATGCGACCGATATCGGCCTCGCCATTGGCGGAGATGGTGCCGACCTGGGAGACCTGGTCGTTGGAGGTGACAGAGGTCGAACGCGTCTTCAGGTCAGCCACGACAGCGGCAACAGCCGTATCGACACCGCGCTTCAGATCCATCGGGTTCATGCCCGCGGCAACCGACTTCAGACCCTCGCGCACGATGGCCTGGGCCAGCACGGTCGCGGTGGTGGTGCCGTCACCGGCTTCGTCGTTGGTCCGGGAGGCCACTTCGCGCACCATCTGCGCGCCCATGTTCTCGAACTTGTCCTTCAGTTCGATTTCCTTCGCGACCGTCACACCGTCCTTGGTGATGCGCGGCGAGCCGAAGGATTTCTCGATGACGACGTTACGACCCTTGGGGCCGAGGGTGACCTTCACCGCATCGGCCAGGATATCGACGCCGCGCAGCATCTTGGCGCGCGCATCGGTACCGAATTTGACGTCCTTGGAAGCCATGTGTTCCTGCTCCTTGTCTCAATTTGCCGATGCACCCGAAGGTGCCCCGGCGATCATCCTGTGTGTCGGGGAGAGCGGCGTGACGCCGGATCAGCCTTCGATGACACCCATGATGTCGGATTCCTTCATGATCAGCAGCTCTTCGCCGTCGATCTTCACCTCGGTGCCGGACCACTTGCCGAACAGGACGCGGTCGCCTGCCTTCAGGTCCAGGGCAACGACGTCGCCCTTGTCATTGCGTGCGCCATTGCCCACGGAGACGACTTCGCCTTCCATCGGCTTTTCCTTGGCGGTGTCGGGGATGATGATCCCACCAGCGGTTTTCTCTTCGGATTCGAGGCGGCGAACCACCACGCGGTCGTGCAAAGGCCTGAAGCCCATCGTCTGTACCCTCCCTCGGATTGGATACTGTGTGTCCTGAGTGCCGTTAGCACTCAATTCAAGTGAGTGCTAACGGCAGAGCGGACTTAAGAAACCGAGGCCCCGGTGTCAACGCATTTGGTGAAAAAATTCGCACACGGCCGGGCCGACGACGCCCCTGCCCGGTCCAACAGGCCGGCGGGTCCGGAGCACCTCTCTCGCGCGCTCGGCAACCGGCCGCCGAGCGTTAGCTGTTGGCGGCGAGAAATTCCCGAATGGCCACATCCGCGGCGCCGATGTGCTCCGGTTCCTTCCACTTCTCGATCAGGGTCGCATTCGGCGCAATCTCGGCGATGCGGCGGGAGGTGAACTCCGGGTGGTAGATGTCATTGCCCATCAGCACCAGCAACGGGGTTCGGCACCTGGCGACGTCCGCCTCCGACTTGTTGAACAGCAGATCCTGACTGCCGAACATCGCGTCCCGGAACCCGGTCCAGACCGCGTCACTCACGGCGGGCTGTTCCGGGCGTTTCTCATCCGCCCAGTCACCGAACATGTCGAGGAAGGTCTGATGGTTGTCCGCACAGCCGATGGGCTGCAACATCACGCCGGAGGCCAGACGCTCCGGCACCGCATCCGCCAGTGCCATGATGTAGGAACCGCCGATGCACATGCCCACCGCATGGAACCGGTCGACGCCCAGGTGGTCCAGCAGTGCCACCTGATCCGCCGTGTAGGTCTGCCAGCCATCCGCCTCCGTGATCGGTGCCTTCGACTGCCCTGCGTTGCGCTGGTCCATGGCAATGACCTGATAATGCGGCGACAGACGCGTGATCGCATCCCACGGCGCCTTGCCCCAGTAGGGTATGGAGGACCGCATGCCACCCGAAGCCAGCAGCAGCACAGGAAACCCCTCCCCGTGCACTTCGTAATGGATGCTGGCGCCTTCCCGTTCCAGAATGGGCATGGCTGATCCTCCTCGCAGGTGTTCGTGTCGGCAGCCCTGACGGCGCCATGTGAGGGGACAGTCAGGCACATCCTGGCAGGCGACTGCAAGGCACGGGATGGCCCCTCCCCACAATCCGCCCGGCATTTGCCCGGCCATGGCCTCAGACGCGGGCTGTATCACTGACAGGGAAATTGGCGGATGATGGCTGCGGTACTCCGCAGAGAGGTGAAACATGACGGCGCCCGAACCCTCCAGACTGGCCTATGTCCCCTTTGTCAGCGTCGCAAACATGATGCGCCTTATGCACCGGATCGGCGTGACGGAGATGATCCGCGGCATGGCCACCTGCATCGAGGAGGATTTCCGACGCTGGGAGCTGTTCGACAAGATCCCCCGCGTCGCCTCCCATTCACTGGAGGGTGTCATCGAGTTGATGCCGACGTCGGACGGGGAGGTCTATGGCTTCAAGTACGTCAACGGCCACCCGAAGAACACCCGCGACGGCCTGCAGACCGTGACGGCCTTCGGGCTGCTGGCGGACGTGCATACGGGCTATCCCGTCCTGCTGTCGGAAATGACCCTGCTGACGGCGCTGCGCACCGCCGCGACTTCTGCACTGGTGGCGAAGTATCTGGCCCCGGAGAGCGCGGACACCATGACCCTGATCGGCAATGGCGCACAGTCGGAGTTTCAGGCGCTGGCCATGCAGACACTCTGCGGGATCAGCAAGCTGAGGCTCTATGACATCGACGCCCAGGCCACGGCCAAGGTCATGCGCAACCTGGAGGGTCAGGGTTTCGGCATGACGGCCTGCGACACGGCGGAGGCCGCCATCGAAGGCGCGCAGATCATCACCACCTGCACCGCCGACAAGCAGTACGCCACCATCCTGACCGACAACATGGTCGGGGCCGGTGTCCACATCAACGCCATCGGCGGCGACTGCCCCGGCAAGACCGAACTGCACCGCGACATCCTTGGCCGCGCCGACGTCTTCGTCGAATATCCGCCCCAGACCCGCATCGAGGGCGAGATCCAGCAGATGCCGGAGGACTTTCCGGTCACCGAGATGTGGCAGGTCATCAATGGCACCGCACCCGGTCGGCGCGACGCCAGCCAGATCACCCTTTTCGATGGTGTCGGCTTCGCGACGGAGGATTTCTCCGCACTGCGCTACCTGCGCCAGCAACTGCACGAGACCGGCCTCTACCAGGCCCTCGACATGATCGCCGACCCCGACGACCCGCGCGACCTGTTCGGCATGGTGCAGCGGGCGCGGGAGGTACCGTCAGGATAGCCCGGCGCTAGCGCTTGCCGGACGGTCCCGGGTTGCCGTCGCGCCAGCTCGACGTCGACTTGCAGCGACGGCAGATGCGCTCGCCGAAGCCCGAACTGTCGAACTTCTCCTGACAGCGCAGGCAGGATCGTGTCTTCGCAACGTCGGCATTGGCGCGCGGCAGAGGCGCGTAGCCTCCGAAGAATTCAGGTTCCATGGCTGTCTTGCGTATCATTCGGTCTCCGATATCTGGTGGGGTGTGCTGCTATGGATGGGAGGTCAGGCAGGCGTCGGGCGACAGGCCGATATGGCCTTGGGACCGCCTTGCCAGATCACAGCAGATTGGCGGCAAAGCCGCCGGAAACAGTATCCGTGATGCGACCGACGCCGGACACGCATTGCACACGCCCGACGCTTTTCGGTCGCCGCTATTTCACGACGCGCCGAGGTCCAGGCCTTCGACGCAGGCGCGCGCCAGATTGACATCAGGCGAGTCGCTACCCGGAGGCGTGGCCCAACCAGCCTCCATCACCGCCTTGTAACGGCTGTAGCCAACCGACTGCATGATGGTCGCTGTCTTGGCTTCGCGATCCGGATCAGCGGCGGCAGAGTTGTGGCAGACCGGCACAAGGGCTGCGATAACCTGGTCATCGGCCATCGATCTTGCCATCTCGTTGGCCTTGCTGCCGGTCACCCAGCCGCCTGCGGAAAAACCCACGATGGAGACGATGACACCGCCCACGATCGCGCCATAGATGCCGGGTTTCGTCCATACGGGAAAATTCACTGTCTTTACCTCCGGCGGGGGAAGTGCCGCCTGCACTATGATTGATCCTGTTCGAATTCGCCTGCGCCCGAGACCACGCTCATCAGGGTCCGACCGACCCGCAGGGTACCGTCCCATCCGGAACGACCCCTGACACGCGACATGGAATGCATCCCATATCGGTGCCTGCAGTCACGCGAGCGCTATCGCAAGTTTTCGTGCGGCGGGTGTCATGATCGCCTGTCGGCAACTGCCCCACCATTCAGCCAATGTAGATTGTTCGATTTCACATGAACAACGGAACGGCGAAGATCATTTATAGCTGTTACTTGATGAAAAGTCATCAAATATTTCATTTCCATGAATTCTCTATGAATTCTCGTTTCATTCATTTATTTTACATATAAATAAATTTCCCCTACAGTATGAAGATATATTCAAATTTCTTCAATAAATCCGACAGACAATGGAGCATATACTCACCAGAAATATCGATATTTTACTCAAAGTCCGGAAATCGGGGGTAGTTTACACCTGTCGCAACACCCGAAACCTGCACCGACCGACCGCGGTCAGGCATCAGAAGGTCGAGATTCGATTGCCCCCCTCACCGCATGATTCAGCACAAGGCGTGCATCCGGACCCGCGCCGAAACCGCCGTTAGCCCGGCGCGGGACGCAGTCGCATTACTCCGGGTGTCAGCCCTTGAGCCGTCGCGCCGCCTGCCGCAGCACGTCCCGGTCGCCGCGCTGCCAGGTCACCGTCAGACCGTAGCGGCTGATCCGCCAGCCCTCGGCCCGGCGGATCAGGTCCACGTCGTAGTAGCCGCCGATGAGATAGTCCGGCTCCCCCCGCGCGCCGGACAGATGATGCATTGCCTGCAGGTAGGCCGTCAGATGCGCCCGGTCACCGTCGATTCGGTGGACATGGTTGCCGGTCAGATGCTGGGTCGAGGTCAGTCCCGCGACTGTCCCCCGCATGATCTCGATCCAGTCTGCCCGCGCGCCCGACCAGGGCTTGCCGCCAAGGGTCGTGAAGTCGCTCTCGACAGTCTCGTCAAAGACCTGCTCCAGCAGCCCCAGATCCTTCATGTCGATGGCCGTGGCGTAGCGATGCATCACGTCGCTGATCGCAAGACGGTCAGCGATGGTCGTGAGTTCGGTGTCTGTCATGGTTTCCTCCCCAGAATTCCAATGAGACTACAATCATATCACGGCGAAGGTTCCCACCTGAATGTCAGAGGCGGAACATCAATCTGCTGCCGCTCATGCGGGCTTCTCGAGGACGACCAACTTGGTCATGGCCGGAATGAGGTTCTGCCCGCCGTCGGTCTCGAAGCCGATCTCGCGGCCCTTGGCGATCAGCCAACCCACGGACAGTGAGCGCGCTTCCGGCGTGAATGCCATGTGCTGAAGCTGCCAGAGTGCCGCCAGGGCCGGGCCGGACCGGTCTTCCTCCACCATGAAGTCATGGATCAGCAGCTTGCCGCCGGGTGCCAGCGCGGCAAAGGCCTTTTCCAGCAGGGTCGCGACCGCGTCACCCGGAACACCGCTCAGCAGGTAGGACATCAGGATCGCATCCTGCTCGCCGGGCCAGGCGACCTCCACCGCATTGCCCGGGATATAGCGGACCCGATCGACCAGTTCCGCCTCGGCGACGAAACGCCAGCCGATCTCGGCCACGTTCGGGAAGTCGATGATGGTCGAGTGCAGGTCACCGTAGGCCTTGCACAGGCTGATCGTCATGGCCCCGGTTCCGCCGCCGACATCCAGCAGGCTAGTCGCGCCCGACAGGTCGACCAGCCGCGCCAGCGTGCGACCCGGACCAAGCGACCCGGCATGCTGGCTCTCGGAATAGACCGACGCCTGCTCCTCGTCGGCCATCCAGTGGCGGTAGGACGCGATGGCATCGTCGGACAGGTCGTCCTTCATCACCGCGTTCAACTGCAGCAGGAACGGGTACATCTGCTGGTCGATCTGGTAGCGCAGGTAATCGCCGAAATCGTACTTCGAATGTTTCGACAGGAAATTCTCTGCCGCCGGAGAGTTCTGCAGGCGCCGGTCGTCGGCCCAGGTCAGGATGCCGATACTCGCGAGCGCCGTGGTCAGCATGACGATCCGGTTCACGGGAACACCGGTCGCCGTGGCAAGCTCCTCCGGCGTCCTGGGCTCGCCCGTCAACTCGGTGAAGAGGTCGATGTGCAGCCCTGCAAACAGGGCCTTGGACGCCATGAAGCTGAAAGCGATGGTCGAAAGCTCTTCTGCGGTTTCCACGCATTGTGCGCCATCCGATGCCATATCACTCGCATGCATGGTCATGTCCGAACTCCTGCTGATTTTGCTGATGCGAGACAGCATAGTCAGTTTGTTTTGCAGCGCAACATGAGCCGGGTGACAGAAAAACTGCAATCGGAAAATTTCACGTAAAGCGTTCAAATTTGCTCATAAAATATTACCACCTTGCCGATAAATACAAATCTGTTTTCCAATTTTTCTGAATAAATATTTTCTATTTCAGGAATTTTACTATCAATCATCATGTATAATTACTTATTCTTCATGTCTTGAATTTTGATTGGATCTCGACAAATTGCATTGCCATTGATTTCATGTTTCCTTCGTTTCAAGGAGTATCCAGGGCCTGCTCTCGCCACCTCTCTGGCCCTGCAGACCTCCTATGCGGCTGGCGTTTGTCATGGAGCCCGAGCCATCTCCAACGGATCACTGGCAGATGAAAAAGGCCGCCCGCAGTGCCCTGCGGACGGCCCTCTCTCATCTCGGTCCTGACCCGATCAGGGGTCAGCAACAACCAATCAGGTGGATCAGTTCTTTTCCTTGTCCACCAGAGCCTTCTCGGAGATCCAGGGCATCATGGCGCGGAGCTTGCCGCCGACTTCCTCGATCGGGTGGGCGGCGTTGCGGGCGCGGGTGGCCTTGAAGGAGGTCTGGCTGACCTTGTTCTCCAGCATCCAGTTGCGGGTGAACTTGCCCGACTGGATGTCCTCCAGAACGCGCTTCATCTCCGCCTTGGTCTCGGAGGTCACGATGCGCGGGCCGGTGACATACTCGCCGTACTCCGCCGTGTTGGAGATGGAGTAGTTCATGTTGGCGATGCCGCCCTCGTAGATCAGGTCGACGATCAGCTTCACTTCGTGCAGGCACTCGAAATAGGCCATTTCCGGCGCATAGCCTGCCTCGACCAGGGTTTCGAAACCGGCGCGGATCAATTCGACCAGACCGCCACAGAGGACAACCTGCTCACCGAACAGGTCGGTCTCGCATTCTTCCTGGAAGGTGGTCTCGATGACACCGGCACGGCCACCGCCGATGGCGCTGGCGTAGGACAGGGCCACTTCCAGCGCGTTGCCGGAGGCGTCCTGGTGCACGGCGACCAGGCAGGGCACACCACCACCGCGCTGGTACTCGGAGCGCACGGTGTGGCCCGGGCCCTTCGGCGCGATCATGAAGACATCCAGATCGGCGCGCGGCTCGATCAGGTTGAAATGGATGTTCAGGCCGTGCGCGAAGCAGATCGCGGCACCTTCCTGCATGTTCGGACCCAGGTCGTCGCGATAGAGATCACCCTGCAGCTCGTCCGGGGTCAGCACCATCACCACGTCAGCCCAGGCGGCACCGGCGGCGGGGTCCATCACGTCGAAGCCCGCGCCTTCCGCCTTCGGGCGGCTGCCGGAGCCTTCGCGCAGCGCAATGCGCACGTTCTTCGCACCGGAGTCGCGCAGGTTCATGGCATGGGCATGGCCCTGGCTGCCATAGCCGACGACCAGGACGTTCTTCGCCTTGATCAGGTTAACGTCCGAGTCTCGGTCGTAATAAACACGCATTGTTCAGGTCCTCCTCAGGGTATCTCTCGGCAGGTTCATTCGTTGGTCTGCTGCTGCACCGGGCCGATGCAGCGTCCATCTGACGATGGACAAGTCCTCAGTTCATGGGCGCTGCTGTGCCGCAAGTGCGGTCAGGACGCAACGCCGTATTTCGCAATGGCCGCCAGCACGCGCGGCACCAGGTTCAGATCTCGTCAGGGCCGCGGCTGATGGCGGCAACGCCGGTGCGGCTCATGTCCACCAGTCCCAGCGGCCGCATCAGATCGGCAAAGGCGTCGATCTTGGAGGCGGAACCGGTGATCTCGAACACGAAGCTGCGGTCGGTGGCATCGACGGCACGGGCGCGGAAGATGTCGGCAATACGCAGCGCCTCCACCCGCTTCTCACCCGAGTTGCGCACCTTCAGCAACGCCAGTTCCCGCTCGATATGCGGTCCCTGAACGGTCAGGTCGGCGACCCGGTGTACCGGCACCAGCCGGTCGAGCTGCGCCTTGATCTGTTCGATGATCATCGGCGTGCCGGTGGTGACGATGTTGATGCGGGAAATGCCGTTGTCGCGATCAACCTCCGACACCGTAAGGCTGTCGATGTTGTAGCCACGACCGGAAAACAGGCCGATGACCCGGGCCAGGACGCCCGATTCATTGTCGACCACGGCGGATATCGTGTGACGTTCTATGGTGTCTTGCATGTCGCTTCCCGGTGGCGCGAAGGCGGATGCCCGTCCGGCATCCCCTTCACACGACCGTCCCTCCTGAGAGATAGAGTTCGTTGCGGTTCCGGCTCAGACGAGGGCCAGTCCCTGATCGGTGGCCTGGGGGGACTCCGCGCCCGCCTCGTTCCCCAGGATCATTTCGTTGTGTGCGGCCCCGGACGGCACCATGGGGTACACGTTCTCCGCCGGATCAACGCGCACGTCGGCGATGACAGGCCGGTCAACGGCAATCATCTCGTCGATCAGGCTGTCCATCTCGTCCGGCGTTTCCGCCTTCAGCCCCACGGCACCGAAGCTCTCCGCCAGCTTCACGAAGTCCGGCAGGCTCTCCACGTAACTCTCCGAGTAGCGCTTGCCGTGCATCAGTTCCTGCCACTGGCGGACCATGCCCATCCACTGATTGTTCAGGATGAATATCTTCACAGGCAGCTTGTACTGCGCCAGCGTCGACATTTCCTGAATGTTCATCATGATCGAGGCTTCACCGGCGATATCGACCACCAGCTTGTCCGGATGCGCGATCTGCGCGCCCATCGCCGCTGGCAGGCCGTAGCCCATGGTGCCGAGCCCGCCGGAGGTCATCCAGCGGTTCGGGCTTTCGAACTTGAAGAGCTGTGCCGCCCACATCTGGTGCTGACCGACTTCGGTCGTGATGTAGGGGTCGCGGTCCTTGATCTTGTCGTACAGCGCCTCGATCGCGCGCTGCGGCTTGATCAGCTTGTCGGTCTGCTCGTAGGCGAAGCTGTTGCGGGCCCGCCAGATGTCGATCTGGCGCCACCACGGCTCGATCCGCGCCGGATCGACCTGACGCGCGCCTGCCTTCCAGATGCGGATCATGTCTTCCAGGATATGCGCCGCATCGCCGATGATCGGCAGGTCCACGCGCACGTTCTTGTTGATCGAGCTCGGGTCGATGTCGATGTGGATCTTCTTCGACTTCGGCGAGAAGGCGTCCAGACGACCCGTCACCCGGTCATCGAACCGTGCGCCGATGCAGATCATCACGTCGCAGTCGTGCATGGCCCAGTTGGCCTCGTACGACCCGTGCATGCCCAGCATTCCGAGATACTGCCTGTCGGACGCCGGATAACCGCCCAGGCCCATCAGCGTGTTGGTGATGGGATAGCCGGTCATGCGCACGAACTGGGTCAGCAGCGCCGATGCCTTCGGTCCCGCATTGATGATGCCGCCACCGGTGTAGAAGACCGGGCGTTCCGCATTGGCGATCATCTCCACCGCTTCGCGGATCTTCTCCAGGTCGCCCTTCACGCGCGGGCGATAGGTCCTGTGGCGGACCTTCTCCGGCGGGGTGTAGTCGGCCGTATTGATCTGGATGTCCTTCGGGATGTCGATGACCACCGGGCCGGGCCGGCCATTGGTGGCGACATAGAAGCCCTCATGAACCACACGCGCCAGGTCAGCCGCGTCCCGGACCAGATAGTTGTGCTTGGTGCAGGGGCGGGTGATGCCGGTGGTGTCGCATTCCTGGAACGCGTCATTGCCGATCATGTGGGTCGCGACCTGCCCGGTCAGACAGACAATGGGGATGGAATCCATCAGTGCGTCGGTCAGTCCGGTCACCGCATTGGTGGCACCGGGGCCGGAGGTGACGAGCACGACACCCGGCTTTCCCGTGGAGCGGGCATAGCCCTCCGCCGCGTGGACCGCGCCGCCTTCCTGACGGACCAGGATGTGGCGAATGGAGTTCTGCTTGAACAGCGCATCGTAAATCGGCAGTACCGCGCCGCCAGGATACCCGAAAATGGTATCTACACCCTGATCGGTCAGTGCCTTGATCAGGATCTCCGCGCCGGTCATTGCGTTGTTCGACATGATACGCCTCGTTGCCTTGTCTGTTCCCCGGACGGGGGAGCAGTTCCTCGTTCCTCAAAATGAACAGCCCGTCACGCACACGCATGGTCAGAACTGGCCATTTCCACCCGGAAACAGCGCGACCGGTCATAGGGTCATCAGATACAGAACACGCGCGGCGAACCGGGCGGCGCGAAACATAGGCAAGGGCTAACCCTCGGTCAACAGAAATTCGCTTATTTTCGGAAAGATTTCCGCGAAAACACTTTCTGTTTGTTTCGTATTCGGACGAAAATCAGCAACGATCTGATGGCGAAACCATGTGCCCTGCCGCTTGGCATAGCGGCGCGTGGCAGTCTGGGCCTGCGTTCGCGCCTCCTCCAGGCTCAGGTCTCCGCCCAGATGGGCAATCAGGGCCGGTACGCCGAGCGCCTTCATTGCGGGCAGATCCGGGTCGAGGCCCCGCGCGCGCAGCCGCGCCACCTCCGCCATTGCCCCCTCCGCCAGCATGACGTCGAAACGGGCGTCGCAGCGGGCATAGAGTTCATCGCGCGGCGGGTCGAGCACGACCGTGAAGGTCCGTGCCCGGACCGGAGGCACGCCCGGCACCTGTTGCCAGTCCGTCAATGACTGTCCTGTCCCCCGCCAGACCTCCCAGGCGCGGACAAGGCGCTGACTGTCCCCGGCATTCAATCGCTGCGCCGCCACCGGATCGACCCCCATCAGGCGCTGGCGCAGTCCCTCCCCGCCTTCGCGCGCCAGCATCTCCGTCGCTTCCTGCCGGAACTGGGGCGCAATGTCCGGGATCGGGGCAAGTCCCTGCAGCAATGCCCGGACGTACAGGCCGGTCCCGCCACAGAGCACGGGCACCTGCCCCACCGCGTGACATGCCGCAATCTCCGTTGCCGCGCGGGCGGACCAGAGTGCCGCGGAACAGGCCTCCGCCGCATCCTGAAAGCCGTAGAGGCGGTGGGGCGCCAAGGCCTCCAGTTCCGGTTCCGGCCTGGCAGTCAGGATATGCAGGTCGCGATAGACCTGCATGGAATCGCAATTGATCACGACTCCGCCCAGCTCCGCAGCCACGCGGGCGGCCAGCGCCGACTTGCCGCTCGCCGTCGGGCCGAGTATCAGCAGCAGGTCGCCAGACGAGGCTGGCTGTTCGTGAGGGGTATCATCCATGGAAATGGTTCTGACGCTGGTCGGCAATGCGCGTCAACCACTGACACAGGCACAGGTGACCGCTGTCCGCGCAGTAGCCGGTGCAACCGCGCCGGTTCGGGAACTGGGACCGGATGCAGTGGAGTTCGCCGTCGAGGTACGACCTGCCGATGCTTCCGACCTGGAACAGCGGGCCGTCGGGGCCCTCGACGGGGCGCCGATCGATCTGGCACTCACCGGCAGCAGCAACCGACGCAAGCGCCTGCTGATTGCCGACATGGACTCCACCATCATCACGGTTGAATGCATTGATGAACTGGCTGACTTCGCCGGTGTGCGGGACGCGGTTTCCGGCATCACCGAACGCGCCATGCGCGGCGAGATCGATTTCGAGGGCGCGCTGCTGGAACGGGTCGCACTGATGAAGGACCTGCCGGAGTCAGCGCTGCAGCAGGCCTTCGACGACCGCGTCCGACTGACTGACGGGGCCGCGACCCTGACACGGACAATGAAGGCCGGGGGTGGCCATGCGGCGCTGGTGTCGGGTGGCTTCACATTCTTCACCGAACGCGTGGCGCACCTTGCCGGGTTCGATGAGCATCATGCCAACACGCTGCTGTTCCAGGACGGCAAGCTGACCGGCGATGTCGGTCGCCCGATCCTGGGCCGACAGGCCAAGCTGGATCAGTTGAACCGCATCACGACCGAACTCGGCATCACCAACGACGACGCGCTGGCGGTCGGCGACGGGGCCAACGACCTGGCCATGATCCAGGCTTCCGGCCTTGGTGTCGCATTCCACGCCAAGCCGATGACGGCGGCCGCGGCAGGCGCGCGTGTGTTGCATGGCGACCTGACCACGCTGCTCTATTATCAGGGGATTCCATTCAGCGAATGGGCGACCTGACAGGGGAGGACAAGGTCAATGACAGACGGAACCGAACGGGTGACCTACGCGGTCACTGACCGGGTGGCGGTACTGACAATGCAGCATCCGCCGGTGAACGCGGTGGACATGGAACAGATCGGGGCGATCCATGCCTGCCTGAAGCGCGCCGATGCCGACCCGGATGTCGGCGCCATCGTCCTGACCAGTGCCGTCGATGGCTACTTCTGTGCCGGGATGGACCTGAAGATGGTACAGCGTGGCGGTGTCTCAGCATTCCGAAGCTTTCTGGAGACATTCTATCTGGAAACCCTGGATATCCAGCACCGGCTGACCAAGCCGACAATCACCGCGATCAACGGAACGGCCCTGGGTGCGGGGATGACGCTCTCCATCACCAGCGACGTGCTGATCGCCGCCGATGATGCCCGGCTCGGGTATCCGGAGATCAATGTCGGGGTGCTGCCCGCCATCCACTTTGCCCATCTGCCCCGGATTGCGGGCCGTCACCGGGCTTTCGAGTACCTGTTCACCGGAGACATGCTGCCGCCCGAGAGCCTGCGGGAGATCGGTGTGATCAATCATGTCGTTCCGGTCGCCGACGTGCTGCCGAAGGCCATGGAGATCGGGCGCAAGTTCGCCGCCAAGTCGCCTGCCATCATGGCCATCGGTCGTCGTGCGTTCAGCAGGGCCAATGACCTCGACTACCGCCGCGATGTCGCCAACCAGGTGGAGATGATGTGCGCCCTGCTCGGCACCGAGGATGCGATGGAGGGGCTGACCGCCTTCACCGAGAAGCGCAAACCGCGCTGGACCGGCAAATGAACCCAAACGAAGAAAACCGCGCATAAACGAACAATTTGTCTTCCCGAACGGTCTTTGTGCGCTGGACAAGTCGCCGGGCTTTTTGCACTGTGCCGTCAGAACTGGAAAACCAGTCATTGCTTGCTGCCTGACAGGGGCGGCCATATGGGAGGATACGGAATATGTTCAAACTTGGTTTGGGGCAGCGGTCGCGACGTGTGCTGACCGCCACTGCCGCGATTGCGCTGGCAGCCACGCTCGCCGTCAACAATGTCCAGGCAGGCTCGCACAGTGGCCCGATGAAGGGCGGTACCCTGACCGTCGGCGTCGAGACCGACTCGCGCGGCTTCGATGCCGTCAAGGGCGGGGTGCTCGGCATCAGCGCCGGAACGGTCTCGCTGGCCATTCACGACACGCTGCTGAAGTACAACGAGAAGACCAAGGAATTCGAACCCAATCTGGCAACGGCCTGGGAAGCGTCCGAGGACAACAAGAGCTGGACCGTGACCCTGCGCCAGGGCGTGAAGTTCCATGACGGATCCGACTTTACCGCCAAGGATGTCGCGGACCATTTCAACCGCATCCTCGACCCGGCAAACAAGTCGCGCAGCCGTTCGTTCATCACCGCGATAACGGGTGTCGAGGTCGTCGACGACCACACCGTCAAGTTCAATCTGGCGCATCCGTGGCTGCCGCTGCTGGGCAACCTCGCGGCACCGAGCATGATCGGGCTGATCCCGTCGAGTGCCAATGTCGCCGCCGCCAAGCAGAACCGGGAACCGATCGGTACAGGCCCGTTCATCTTCGACAGTTGGGCTGGCGGTGACCGCATCACCATCAAGAGGAACCCGAACTACTGGAAGAAGGACGCGGCGCACCTCGACGAGATCGTGTTCCGCATCCTGCCAGATACCCAGGCCCGCTTTGCCAGCCTCCGCTCCGGTGAGATCGACCTGATCTGGACCGACCGCGGCAGTTCCATCGTGGATGCGCAGAAGGATCCGAAGCTGGTCACTGTCGTGCGCGACGGCAAGGGTGCCGCGATCACCTTCATCAATGCGTCGAAGCCGCCGCTGGATGACGCGCGTGTGCGCCAGGCCCTTTCTCACGCCTGGAACCAGACCGCGATCCTGAAGGTCACGTGGAAGGATACCCGCCCGTTCGCCGAGCACCCGCTGGGAACCGATTCCACGTGTGATGCCGGATATCGCCATTACGACCCGGCAAAGGCCAAGGCCCTGCTGGCCGACTATGGCAAGCCGGTGAAGATCAGCATGATCCACACCACGACGCCGCGCGGTCGCGAGTTCGGCGAGATCTATCAGCAGTTGCTGAAGCAGGTTGGTATCGAACTGGAACTCGTCCCGGTCGATCAGAACACGCTGGTGAAAAAGGTCTTCACCAATGACTACATGATCTCCGGCTGGCGGATTGGCGATGCAGACGATGTTGGTCCGCAGACCTTTGCGCTGTCCTATTCCGAGAGCTCCTACAACCTCAGCCGGCTGAAGATGCCTGAAATGGACAAGGTTGCCTTCGCCATGCGGACGGCGGCTGACCCGGCTGTGCGCGAGAAGTTCCATTGCGATCTGATGCGCATGGTCAATGACCAGGGCAACATGCAGTACCGTGGCGGCAACCGCTACTACGCCTTCCATGGCACCAACACCCACGACATCGGCATTGACGGTCTGGGTGTGGTCCGGGTCTCCGGCGCGTGGAAGGACAAGTGATCAGCAGACAGTTCATCTGAAACACTGCTGAGACTGCAGACATGCGCTACGTGCTGAAACGGGTGCGGCGGCTGGTCGTCGTGATCTTCGCCGTTACCCTTTTCACCTTCCTGCTGGTCAACGTCCTGCCGGGAGATGTCGCCTATGACATCGCCGGGCAGGACGCATCGGAGGAGGAGGTGCAGGCCATTCGTGCCGACCTCGGCCTCGACCGGCCGGTCATGGTCCGATACGTGGAATGGCTGGGCGACTTCGTTCAGGGCGACTGGGGTCGCTCCTTCCGCACGGACGAACCGGTGGTGGAGGCAATCCTGTCCCGCTTTCCGGTCTCTCTCGAGCTCATGCTGGTGGCGCAGGTCTTCGCGCTGATCCTGGCCGTCCCGTTCGGCATAATCGCTGCCTATCGCGCCGGGCGTACGACCGACCGGGCCATTGCGACGGCGGGCTTCATGTCGCTGTCCATCCCGTCGTTCATGGCGGCCATCCTCCTGATCCTCATCGTCTCCCTGAATCTCGGCTGGCTGCCGACATCCGAGTACGAACCGCTGTCGGAAGGGTTGTGGGCCAATCTGCGCGCCTTCATCCTGCCGGCGCTGGCAATTGCCATGGCCGAATGGGTCATCCTGATGCGGGTATTGCGTGCCGACATGATCGGCGTGCTGCAACAGGACTACATCTCGCTCGCGCGGGCCAAGGGACTGCCCGTCTGGCACGTCATCCTGCGCCATGCGCTGAAGCCGGCTTCCTTTTCGATGATCACGGTCCTGGGCCTGCAGATCGGCAATCTGGTCGGCGGGTCGATCATCATCGAATCCATCTTCGCCCTGCCCGGCGTCGGGCGCCTGCTGATCAACGCGATCTATGCCCGCGACTTCATCGTGGTTCAGGGGGTCGTGGTCTTCATCGCCTTTGCCTACGTGATGGTGAACTTCATCGTCGACCTGCTCTATGCCGTACTGGACCCCCGCATCCGGACGGAGCGCGCCGATGGCTGATCCCACGACCAACCGCCCCCTTGATCCGGTGCGACCGACGCTTTCCCGGTTCCGCCGCATGCGGCCCACCACAGGCAAGTCCGGACAGTTCGGAATCGCCTTCTGGCTGCCGCTCGCCTGGCTGGTCCTGATCAGTTTCACGGCGATCTTCGCGCCATGGATCGGCATCCAGGATCCGGACTCACTCGACTTCATCAACCTGCAGACACCGCCGAACGACGCGCATCTGCTCGGCACGGATCACCTCGGTCGCGATGTCCTGGCACGCGTCATCTACGGTGCCCGCGTCTCGCTGGTCGTCGGTTTCTGTGCGCCAGTGGTCGGCATGCTGCTGGGCCTGCCCATCGGCATGATCGCGGGCTATTTCGGCGGGCGCATCGACGGCTTCATCGTCGGTGCCATCGACACCTTCCTGGCCGTGCCCGGTCTTGTCTTGCTGCTGCTGTTCTCCCTCATCTTCGGTGGCAGCCTGCTGGTGGTTACCGTCAGTCTGGGCCTGCTGTTCATTCCCATATTCTCCCGCATCAGCCGGGCCGCCACCCTCAGTTTCAAGTCGTCGGAGTTCATTCTTGCGGCACGCACCATCGGTGCGAACGACTTCAACATCCTGGTGCGCGAACTGCTGCCCAATGTCGTGCTGCCGGTGCTGGCGTTCGGCCTTGTGGCCGTTGCCGGTGCCATCGTGGTGGAGGGCGCGCTGAGCTTCCTCGGCCTTTCGGTCCCTGCGCCGCATCCGAGCTGGGGCGGCATGATCGCAGGCGGTCGCGAGCATCTGGAGGAATCTCCCCATATCAGCATCTTTCCGGCGATCGTCATGTTCCTGACCGTGCTTTCCTTCAACCTGGTGGGTGACACCCTGCGCAGCCGCTTCGCTGATGTGCGGGAGGCGGCGATCTGATCATGGCTGCGCCCCTGCTCGAACTCACCAACGTCTCCACCCATTTCCATTCCCCTGCTGGTCGCGTGCGCGCGGTTGACGGGGTTTCGGTATCGCTGGAGGCGGGACAGACGCTCGGCCTCGTCGGCGAGTCCGGCTCCGGCAAGTCCGTGCTGGCCCGCACCATCATGGGTCTGCTGCCGTCCTACGCGGAAATCCCGGAGGGCAGCGCCATCACCTTCGACGGCCAGAACCTGCTGACCATGGACCGCAAGGCCCGCCGTGCCATCTCCGGCCCGGGCATCGGCATGATCTTCCAGGACCCGATGACCAGCCTCAATCCGGTGATGAAGATCGGCCAGCAGGTCTATGAGGGGATGCGCCATCATTTCGGCACCAGCAAGGCCGCCGGTCGCCAACGCGCCATCGAACTGCTGACCGAGGTCGGCATCCCGCAGCCCGATGTCCGCATCGACCAGTTTCCGCATCAGCTCTCCGGCGGCATGCGACAGCGCGTGGCCATTGCCATCGCGCTTGCCTGCGAACCAAAACTGCTGATCGCCGATGAACCCACCACCGCGCTGGATGTGACTGTCCAGTCCGGCATTCTCGACCTGCTGCAACGCGAACAGCGCGACCGCGGCATGACCCTGATCCTGATCACCCATGATCTCGGGGTCGTTGCCGGGCGCTGCGATCAGGTGGCGGTGATGTATGCCGGTGGCATTGTCGAGACCGGCAGTACCCGCAGCCTGTTTGCCCGCACCCGCATGCGCTACACGCAGGCCCTGCTGGACTCCATTCCGCGCCTGGACCGCCCGCCGCATGAGCGGCTGAAGTCGATCGGTGGCCGTCCGCCGAACCTGATCACGCCCCCGCCGGGCTGCCGCTTCGCGCCACGTTGTGCGTTTTCCGATGCGCAGTGTGAATCCGCGATACCCCCGATGCAGGCTGACGAGGCCGATGCGACGCACAGCTTCGCCTGCTGGCATCCGCGCGATCCTGAGCAGACGGCGGAGGAAGTCGCATGAGCCAGGTGCTGCTGGACGTCCGCGACCTCGTCGTCGAATTCCCGACCCGCAAGGGCCTGGTGCAGGCCGTCAGTGGCGTCACCTTCGAACTGAGGCGCGGTGAAACACTGGCCCTGGTCGGCGAATCCGGCTGCGGAAAATCGACAACGGCGCGCGCGGTGATGCAGTTGCCACGCCCGACCAGCGGCCAGATCGTGCTGGACGGCGACGATCTGGTGGCCGCCGGAAAGCGGGATCTGCGGCGGCTGAGGCGACGGTTCCAGATGATCTTCCAGAACCCGATTGCCTCCCTCAATCCGCGCAAGCGCATCAGCGAGATCATCGAGAAACCGCTGAAGATCGCCGGTCTGATGGATGCCGAGAAGCGACGCCAGGCCGTCGAGGAACTGCTGGAGACTGTCGGACTGGACCCGGCCGTGGCCATGGACAAGCGACCGCACGAATTCTCCGGCGGCCAGTGCCAGCGCATCTCCATCGCGCGGGCGCTGATCCTGGAACCGGACCTGCTGATCTGCGATGAGCCGGTCTCGGCGCTCGACGTTTCAATCCAGGCGCAGATCCTCAACCTGCTGGAAGACATGAAGCAGCGCTATGACCTGACCATGCTGTTCATCAGCCATGACCTGGCCGTGGTCCGCAATGTCGCCGACCGGGTTGCGGTGATGTATCTGGGGCGCTTCTGCGAGGTCGGAACCTCGGAGAGCCTGTTCGACAGCCCGGCGCACCCCTATACCCGCGCCTTGCTCAGCGCCATTCCGGTGCCCGATCCCACCGTCACGCCGAAGCCCATCGAGATGATCCAGGGTGACCTGCCCTCCCCCATCTCGCCGCCCAGCGGCTGCCGTTTCCGCACCCGCTGCCCGGTTGCCAGTGAACGCTGCGCGGCTGAGGTGCCGGAAATGCGCGACCTGCCCGACGGGCGCGCAGTCGCCTGCCATCATCCGCTGGTTGGTGCCTGACCGAGCCGGTTTCCCGCCCGGAAACAGTCTGGTGAAGGTAGCCGCCATTGCCTCCCGGGAACCCGGACGTCATATGGGCGGAACAGGCAGGAGGACCCGATGACCGAACCGCAGAGCGCCAGCACCATCCACGGCTACCACGCCCACATCTACTACCGGAACGACGCCGAGCGCGCCGAAGCCGCCGTACTGCGCAGCCAGATCATGGCCGCGTTCGAGGTCGTACCGGGTCGCTGGCGCGACCAGCCGGTGGGACCGCATCCGCTGCCGATGTACCAGATGGCCTTCGCCGCCGAGAATTTCCCGGCGATCGTGCCCTGGCTGATGCTCAACCGGCGGGGCCTGACCATTCTGGTACACCCTGAAACCGGCGATGACGTCGCCGATCATGACATTCACCCGCTGTGGCTGGGGGAGCGCCTGTCGCTGAATATCGATTTCCTGCGCGGTTTCGCCGGAAGACCCGGACGCGCCTGACGGTTCGGAATCCGCCTCAGTACATGCGTCCGCCGTTCGGGATCGGGCGTTCGGGGCCGATCAGGATGACGTTGCCGTCGGCGTCGGGAAACCCGAGCGTGAGACATTCGCTCATGAACTTGCCGATCTGCTTCGGCGGAAAATTGACGACTCCCGCGACCTGCCGCCCCATCAGTTCTTCCCGCGTGTAGCTGGTGATCTGGGCCGAGGTCTTGCGCGTCCCGATCTCCTCACCGAAATCGATCCAGAGTTTCCAGGCCGGGCGCCGCGCCTCGGGAAACTCCTGCACGTCGATGATGGTTCCGACACGAATGTCCACGCGCTGGAATTCGTCATAGGTCAGGTCGGTCATGCTCTCGGCTTCCCTGTCTTGCTTGGTATCAGGCCTGGCCCGCATGGGCGCGGGCGGTGCGGGCATGAATCTCCCGCAGCACGGCCAACTCGGACAGTTCAGGCACCGGGGTTTCCGTGACGCTGTCGGCGAAGCGGATCGCCCAGCCTGTGGCCGCAATGATCTGATCGCGCGTCACGCCCGGGTGGATGGTCGTGACGGTCAGTTCCTTCGTCTCCGGGTGCGGTGCCATCTGGCAGAGATCACTGATCAGGCGTGTCGGTCCAAGAGTCTTCGCCCCGGCCTCCGCACGGCTGTTGCCGCCACTTCCGTGGCCAAGCGAGGTAATGAAATCCAGCTTCTCCACGAAGGCACGCGGCGACTGACGCAGCAGGATGAAGGTCTCCCGCGCGCTGGTCGCGATCTCAGGCGCGCCGCCTGCTCCCGGCAGTCGCGTCTTCGGCTTCAGATAGGTACCGCCGATGACGGTTGTGTTGATGTTGCCGTAGCGGTCCACCTGTGCCGCTCCCAGGAACCCGACGTCGATCCGTCCGCCCTGCAGCCAGTAGCGGAACATCTCCGGCACCGAGACATTGGTCAGCGCGGTCTCCGCCAGTTCCCCGTCGCCGATGGAGAGCGGCAGCACGTCCGGGCGAGTCTCCAGCGTGCCGGACTCATAGATCAGCACCACGTCCGGCGCATGGGTCTGGCGCGCCAGATTGGCCGCGGCGCTCGGCTGACCGATACCGACGAAACAGACCTGCCCGTTCCGCAGCGCGCGTGACGCGGCAACCGTCATCATCTCGTCGGCGGTATAGGTCCTGTCGCTCATTGCACACCCTCCCCGGTCTTGCGCTGCATGACATGGCTGTCCATCCAGGCCCGGAAGGTCTCCCGGTCCCGGGCGATGGGGTCCCATGCCTTGTAGAAGCTGTTGTCACGCGGATAGTAGCCGTGGGCGTAGCTCGGGAAGGCACCGTTCGGCACGGCTGCGATGGCACTGATGGTCCATGACGGCAGGATCACCGCATTGGGCCCCCCGCCCAGATCGTCAACGATCTCCTCCACGGTCACGATGGAGCGGCTGGCGGCCAGCACCGCCTCCTTCTGCACACCGATGATGCCTTCCAGCAGCACATTGCCGCGCCGATCCGCCTTCTGCGCGTGGATCACGGCTACATCGGGGCGCATTGCCGGAATGGCAGCCAGCTTCTCGCCCGTGAACGGGCATTCGACGGAGCGGATGCGGTCGTTCACCTTCGGCAGGTCATTGCCGATATAGCCCCGGAACACCGCACAGGGCAGCCCGGCGGCGCCTGCCTCATAGGCATTGGCCATGGCCCCGTGGCTGTGCTCCTCGATCTCCAGCGGCTGCGGCCAGTCGCGTTCGATGGCATCGCGCATCCGGTGCAGTGAACCGACACCGGGATTGCCACCCCAGGAGAACACCAGTTTCCGCGCGCAGCCCATGCCAATCATCTGGTCGAAGATGATGTCCGGTGTCATGCGGATCAGCGTCAGATCCCTGCGGCCCTGGCGGATGATCTCGTGACCGGCGGCATAGGGGATCAGGTGCGTGAAGCCCTCCAGTGACAGGCTGTCGCCGTCCCGGACATTCTCCGCGACTGCCTCTTTCAGGCTGGTGATCACTGCGCGCGGCATGGTTATTCCCTCGTCTCAGAACCCGATATGGCTGCCACCGTCGATGCTCAGGTGCTGACCGGTGATGTAGCTCGCACCGGATGACAGCAGGAAGCAGACCGGAACGGACACTTCCTCCGGTTTGGAGAACCGCTCCAGCGGGATCTGCCCCAGATAACGGTCGCGGAACTTCTCGCCCCGGATGGTCTCCGTCATCGGCGTCTCGACCAGCCCGAAGCAGACCGAGTTGACGTTGATGTCATGGCGGCCCCATTCCCTTGCCGCACTCATGCTGAGGCCCAGCACACCGGATTTCGCCGCACCATAGTTGATCTGGCCGATGGTGCCACGACGACCGGCGATGGAGGAGACATTGACGATCCGCCCCGGTGCCGTGTCGCCGTCCTTGCGACGTTCGATGATGTGACGCCCCACCGCCTGCAGACACAGGAAGACGCCGGTCAGATTGACATCGATGACCTGCTGCCAGGTCTGGAACGGCATCTTGTCGATCATGGCCGCGCGAACGATGCCGGCATTGTTCACCAGCCCGTGCAGCGCCCCGGCATCGCGCACGATGTCGTTCACCATCTTCTCGACCGTGCCCGGATCATCCACGGAACCGACGTGCTGCAGCGTGTCGTCCCGTCCGACCAGTTCCGCCGTCTCGGCCAGTCCGTCGCCGTTGACGTCGTTGATCGCCACGCGCGCACCCAGCGACGCCGCCTGACAGGCCACGGCCCGCCCGATCCCCTGCCCCGCGCCGGTCACCAGCACGGTCAGCCCCTCCAAGGTCATTGGATTGGTCATTGTCATCCTCCCCAGATTCAAATCCTCACCGCCCTCATTCAGGCAATGCGGAGGCGGGGGGTCAATCAGTTATTGATGGTGTCCGGCAGATCTGGAAGCTCGAAGACCTGTCCGGGATAGATCAGGTCCGGGTCGCGGATGCGGTCGCGATTGGCTTCATAGATCGTGGTGAAGCTGATGCCGCGTCCATATGTGCGTCGCGCGATACGCCAGAGCGAATTGCCCGGCTGCACGATCACCTGGTCCGCCGTGACCTCCACAGACGCGGGCGAAACCCGCGCAAAGGGCAGCTCGATCCGGGCGAGCACGACACCGGAGCTGTCCACATGATCGACGCGCAGCACATGCAGGCCGGGTGCGATCTCCGTCTCCGGCATGATGCGCCACTGCCCCTGCGCATCCGCGCGCGCGCGACCGGCAAAGGCACCGTCGACATAGGCACGCAGTTCGGCATCCGGCGCGCCACTGCCGGACATTTCCAGGTTGCCCTTGTCGTCGTAGTCGACCTTGCCGAGGTTCAGCCCCTCAGGCATCGCGATCCGATCCGCGCGATCCGGCTCCTGCAGGATACGGGTGCCGGTGCGGTTCTTCGGTGTCAGCAGGGCAATCGCCTTGTTGTCGCCCGACAGGTCGGCGCAGTCAGGCACGACGAGGACGACACTCTCCGACGATTCCGCCCTGCCGGCCGTGGTCTCGGCGGTCAGTGTCAGTTCCACGCCACCGGGGCTGAACGGCTCCGATACCACATGCGCCCACGACCCATCGCTCTCTGCACGCAGGGTGGCAATGGTCTTGCCGTTGGCGGCAATGCGCACGATGGCGCGCGACGGTGCCCGTCCGGCCATCACTGCGGTGCAGTCAACATCGCTGATCCGAACAACATCGAAACCTGGCGGTTCGACGGCGCGCTGCGGAATGACCGGAACACCATCCGTGTTGGTCTCCGGCTCCCGCTTCGATGCGACAGGTTGCAAGGGTTTCGTCGGCTCTGTCGTGACGGCGGCAACGGCCTCGTCCTTCGCGCCGTCCAGCTTCTGCTCTGCCTTGCGCTCCAGCTTCTCACGCACTGCATCGCCATCAGGAACGGCAGAACTGGTCGTGACGCTCTCGCTGCCCGTCGTTTCGTCCGCGTCCTTCCGCACATCGGGGTCCGGGCGCGTCGTACCCGCGACTGGCTTGCTGTCGTCTCCGGCACTCTGCTTTGACACCGAGGCAGGCGCTTCGGTCGGTGCGGTCGCCGATTTTCCGGCGTCCGGTGCAGTAGTCTGAGCCTTTTCCGCTGTTTCCGCCGCTGGTTTGCCGGACTTCGGAACTGCGGGGCTTTCGGAAGGGGGCGTGACGCTCTCGGGCGCCCTCGACTTCTCTGTGGCGGACTCAGCCGGACTGGCAGTCGCCACCGGCTTCTCCGCGTCTTCAGGCGTGTCGTTGCCGCCAAGGACGAGGAACCCTGCCGCAGCAAGAGCGGCAACGGCGATCAACAGGAGCAGGATACGGTTCAACGCGACAACGCCCAGGCAAATGTGTCAATTCGGTGATACGTAGTCCGAACCATCCGAAACCGCAACGATTCCCTGCTTTTGTGGCCGGTCGGTAACGTGGCGACTTCAGTCCGGCAGCCGGGCGGTCATCGTCGCGCCCTCGAAGCCGTGAACCTTGTCACCGGCCCTGACAGTCACCTCCCGCACTCCAGACGGAATCTCGATGTCGTGGTAGCGCGTGAAAGGCTGCTCGTTCTCGTGCGGATGATGCAGGACACGTGTGCCGAGTACCGTGCCGTCCGGTGCCAGTACCTGCCAACGATCAGCATAGTGATCCCATCCGGTATCAGCATGACGGACGGTGACACGGAATCGGTATATGTTCGGCCCCGACTTCTTCATGTGCAGCACGGTCACGCCGACGACATCGGCACCACCGGCATGGACGGAAACAGGCAAGGCAAGCGCCAGTGACAGCATCGCAACCGACAGCAGGCTTCTGAACATGGCAAGACTCTCCACTTTGTGCGTCTATTGCGGCTCATCGGACCGGGCGCGCCCGGCGTTCCTCGACGCGGCAGAACAGCTCGGCGCCATCCTGGCCGACAACAACGTCGGCCTGATCTACGGCGGCGGACGCCTGGGGCTGATGGGCCGGGTGGCGGACGGCACACTTGGCGGCCAGGGCCGCGTCACCGGAATCATCCCCGAACACCTGCACCGTGTCGAGGTCCGGCACGAGGGTGTCACGGAATTGTTGGTGGTGAAGACCATGCATGAGCGCAAGGCGGAGATGTTTCGCCGCGCCGATGCCTTCTGTGTGCTGCCGGGCGGCATCGGCACGCTGGATGAGGTCATCGAGATTCTGACCTGGCGCCAGTTGCACCTGCATGACGACCCCATCGTGATCGTCAATCAGGAAGGTTACTTCGACCCGTTCCGCACGATGCTGGATCATGTGGTGGCAGAGAATTTCGCCGGTGCGGACACGCTGGGTTTCCTGACCTGGGTGGACACGGTCGACCAGGTGCTGCCCGCGATTGCCGCGCTGCCGGAACCGCAGTTGCCGGAGCATCCCGAGAAGGTTTGACCACCCCCACGGCCTTACCCTTTTGACCGCCTTTGACCCGGTGCTATAAGGCGCTGGAAATCAAGGTGTCCGTGGTGGTGCGCAGCCAGTCAGGAAGGGGTCGGGGATGAGCAAGATCAAGGTAGCGAATCCGGTCGTTGAACTCGACGGGGACGAGATGACCCGGATCATCTGGGACTTCATCAAGCAGAAGCTGATCCTGCCCTATCTGGATATCGACCTGCATTACTACGACCTGAGCGTCGAGGAGCGGGACCGCACCGACGACCAGGTCACCATCGACTCAGCCAATGCCATCGCGAAGTACGGCGTCGGCGTGAAGTGCGCGACCATCACCCCCGACGAGGAACGCGTCGAGGAATTCAAGCTGAAGCAGATGTGGCGCAGTCCGAACGGCACCATCCGCAACATCCTGGGCGGCACCATCTTCCGGGAACCGATCATCTGCCAGAACGTGCCGCGGCTCGTGCCCGGCTGGACCGACCCCATCGTCATCGGCCGTCATGCCTTCGGCGACCAGTACCGCGCCACCGACTTCCTGGTTCCCGGCAAGGGCAAGATGACCCTGAAATGGGTTGGCGAGGACGGCCAGGTGATCGAGCGGGAGATATATGACTTCCCCGGCAGCGGCGTCGCCATGTCCATGTACAACCTGGACGATTCCATTCGCGACTTCGCCCGTTCCAGCATGAACTTCGGTCTCGACCGTGGCTGGCCGGTCTACATGTCCACCAAGAACACGATCCTGAAAGCCTACGACGGGCGCTTCAAGGACCTGTTCGAGGAAGTCTACCAGAACGAGTTCAAGGCGGCCTTCGACAAGAAGGGCATCACCTACGAACATCGCCTGATCGACGACATGGTTGCCTGCGCCATGAAGTGGTCCGGCAAGTACGTCTGGGCCTGCAAGAACTACGACGGCGACGTGCAGTCCGACACCGTGGCACAGGGCTTCGGCTCGCTGGGTCTGATGACCTCCGTGCTGATGACGCCGGACGGAAAGACGGTCGAGGCGGAGGCCGCCCACGGCACCGTCACCCGCCATTACCGCATGCACCAGCAGGGCAAGGAGACCTCGACCAACCCGATCGCGTCGATCTTCGCCTGGACCCGTGGCCTGTCCTACCGCGCCAAGATGGACGAGAACGCGGCCCTGGGCCAGTTCGCGGAGACGCTGGAGAAGGTCTGCGTTTCCACCGTCGAGGCGGGTCAGATGACCAAGGACCTGGCCATCCTGATCGGCCCCGACCAGAACTGGATGACCACGAACCAGTTCCTGGATGCGCTGGACCAGAACCTGCAGCAGGCACGGGGCTGACCCAGCATTGAACGACGGGGACCGCCTCGCCGTTGCAGAAAACGTCACGAGAAAAGCCCCGGATGTCGTTCCGGGGCTTTTTTCGTACGGGGCGACAGGGCTATCGTCGGCGGGCATGCATGCGAAGGGGATTCCGGCGTGATCATCGACTGTCCGGTCTGCGGGCCACGGCATCTGGCCGAGTTCAGCTATGGCGGCGAAGCCAGCCGTACCCCTGTGGACATGGACAATACGGACCGGGAAGACTGGTCGACCTACGTCTTCGCGCGGCAGAACCCCCGTGGTCCGCATGACGAACACTGGCAGCATTCGGGCGGCTGCCGGTCCTGGCTGCGGGTGCGCCGCGACGTGACCACGCACCGGATCGAGGTCGTGCGCCTGATCGGTCCCTTTGCAGGCGAGACCAGGTCATGAGCGGGATGCGTCTGCCGGACGGTGGCAACAGCATCGACCGTGGCCAGCCGCTGCACTTCAGCTTCGACGGCCGGACAATGTCGGGCGTTGCCGGTGACAGCGTCGCCTCCGCCCTGCTGGCCAACGGGGTTTCTGTCGTCGGGCGCAGTTTCAAGCTGCATCGGCCGCGCGGGATCTTCGCCGCCGGGACGGAGGAACCAAACGCCCTGATGACCCTGCGCGACGGGGGACGGCGGGAGCCGAACGTCAAGGCGACGGAGGCGGAACTGTTCGACGGCCTGACCGTGCAGAGCCAGAACCGCTGGCCCAGCCTCGGGTTCGATCTGATGGCCGCCACAGGTCTGGCTGCGCCGGTTCTTTCCGCCGGGTTCTACTACAAGACCTTCATCGGCCCGTCGCAGAAGGCCTGGATGCTGTACGAGCATTTCATCCGGCGTGCCGCCGGGCTGGGCGCAGCCTCGCTGGAGCCCGATCCGGACAGCTACGAGCATGCCTGGGCTTTCACGGATGTTCTGGTGGTCGGCAGCGGTCCCGCAGGGCTGTCCAGCGCCCTGACCCTGGCGCGCAGCGGCGTCCGTGTCCTGCTGCTGGAGCAGGAGCCGGGGATCGGCGGTCATCTGTTGCAGGAACCGGGCACCATCGACGGCAAGCCTGCCGCCCGGTGGGCCACCAATGCCCGCGCCGAACTGGAAAGCCTGGGCGCGAGAGTGATGCCCCGCACCACGGCCTGGGGATACTACGACGGCAATGTCATCGCGGCACTGGAGCGGGTCAGCGACCACCTGCCCGAGCCCCTGCCCCATCAGCCGCGCCAGCGGCACTGGAGCATCCGCGCCGGCAAGGTCGTGCTGGCCACCGGCGCGTTCGAGCGTCCCATTGCCTTCGCGGGCAACGACCTGCCCGGTGTCATGCTCGCCGGAGCCGCCGAGCGCTATCTTGCCCGCCATGCCGTGGTTCCCGGACAGAAAGTGGCACTGTTTGCCAGCAACGATCTGGCCTATGGCGCCGCCTTTGCCCTGCATGATGCGGGCATCGCGATCGCGGCACTGATCGACCCGCGCGAAACGCCGGGGGACGCGGTCCTGCAGGGTCTCAGGGCACGCGGGCTCGAGGTAAGGACCGGTCATGCGATTGTCGCGGCGAAGGGTCGGCAGCGGGTGCGCAGCATTCATGTCGCCCCCTTCGACATCGCACGCGGCGCGCTGGCGGGCGGTGAGGATCTGACAGTCGATACGATTCTGGTATCCGGTGGCTTCAACCCGGTGATCCATCTGGCTTCACAGGCCGGGGGTCCGGCACAGTTCGACCGCGCCCTGCAATCCTTTGTTGCTGGCGAGCCGCGGGAGGACTGGCAGGCCACGGGTGCCGTGACCGGGCAACTGACGCTCGCCGGGGCGCTGGGCGACGGTGCCCGGACCGGGGCAGAGATCGCCACCGGACTTGGCCACCGGACCATTGCCAGCGCCGTGCCGACAGTCGGGGATGATCGCGGCCCCGGCGACATGCCCGCCATCTTCGAGATCCGCGACAAACAGAAGAAGCACGGCAAGGCCTTCGTCGATTTCCAGCATGATGTGACCGTTGACGATATCCGCCTCGCCAACCGCGAAGGGTTCCGCTCCGTCGAGCATCTGAAACGCTACACCACGCTGGGCATGGGCACCGACCAGGGCAAGTCGTCCAACATCATTGGCCTGGCGCTGATGGCCGACGCACGCGGTATCTCCATCCCCGACGCCGGGACCACCCGCTACCGCCCGCCCTTCACGCCCGTCAGCATCGGGGCACTTGCCGGGCCGGAAGTCGGCGCGGAACTGCGGCCGAAGCGGCTGACACCGATGCACGACTGGCACGTGGCCCATGGCGCGGAGATGATGGAGGCGGGTCTGTGGTATCGCCCGCGCTACTACCCCGAAGGCAACGAACCGCTGGAGGCGGGATATGTGCGGGAGACCGCCATGGTGCGCGGCGGCGTCGGCATGGTCGATGTCTCGACACTGGGAAAGATCGACGTGCAGGGCCCTGACGCGACGGTCTTTCTGGAGCGTGTCTACGCCAATGGTTTCGCCAAGCTGCCTGTCGGGCGCGCCCGCTACGGTCTGATGCTGCGCGAAGACGGCATCCTGTTCGACGACGGCACTACATGGCGCCTGTCGGAGACGCGCTATCTGATGACAACCACGACCGCGAACGGCGGGCCGGTGATGCAGCATCTGGAGTTCCTGCTGGCTGCCCACTGGCCGGACCTGCGGGTCAAGCTGACATCGGTCACCGAACAATGGGCAGGCATGGCCATCGCCGGCCCGAAATCCCGCGACGTGCTGCGACGTGCCATTGCCGATATCGATTTCGATGATGCGGCCTTTCCCTTCATGGGGGTTCGGTCCGGCACGCTGAACGGTGTGGAAGTGCTGCTGGCACGACTGAGTTTCTCGGGCGAGATGGCCTGGGAGGTCTATTGTGGCAGCCACGCAGGTGCCGCCGTCTGGGAAGCGCTGATGCAGGCCGGACAGCCGGAGGGGATCATCCCCTATGGCATGGAGGCACTGGGCGCCCTGCGGATCGAGAAGGGGCATGTAGCCGGTCGGGAACTCGACGGGCGCACAACGGCGGCCGATGTCGGGCTGGGGCGCATGGTCTCGAAACGCAAGAACTTCATCGGCAGCTCGCTGGCTGCACGGGAGTACCTGCACGGCGAGGACCGGGAGCAACTGGTCGGCCTGTCATCGGTCAGCGGCACGAAGATCTCACCCAGCAGTCACCTGGTCGAGCGCGATGAGGCCGGGAGTGGTGAAACCGGTCCGAGCCTGGGCCATGTGACGGCCATGACCTACAGCCCCGAACTCGGCACCTACGTGGCTCTGGCCCTGCTGCAGGGCGGCATGAAACATCTGGGCAAGCGGCTGACCGCGACGGATCCGGTGCGCGGCAAGACGGTGGAGGTCGAGGTCACGGACCCCTGTTTCATCGACCCGGAAGGGAGCCGGATGCATGGCTGAGAGCATGATCGCATGGCCCCTGGACGGTCATCTGCCTGCCGGTCGGCACGGTGCAGGCAGCGGCGAAGCCCCCCTCACCCTGACGGAACTGCGGCCCGGCAGCATTGTCGAGGTCGGCTGCTGGCCCGACACACTGAACCGGATGCGGATCGTCCTGCCCCAGCTTGGCCGCAACGCGACGATCATGGAACCGGCACCGGGCCGCTGGTGGCTGGTGTCGCCCGAGCCGGGACTGGCTCAGGAACTGGAACGGGGCATCGACACCGGGCTTGGCGCCGTGGTCGACCTGTCGGACGCCCGCGCGGTCCTGCAGGTCTCTGGCCCTGCCACCATCGAACTGATGAGCCGACTTGTGCCCCTCGACTTCGGCCCGGCGCGGCTTTCGACCGGTCGCACGGCGGAGACCATTGCCGGACATGTCGGCGTCACCCTGCACCGGACAGCTCCGGATTGCGTCGAGATGTACGTGTTTCGCGGCTTTGCGCGGTCCTTCGTTCACAGCGTCCGACAGGCAGCGGCAGCGTTTGGCTATCAGGTGGTCTGAGGGACGCCGACAAGAGCCGCGGATCGGGCGCGAAACCCCGATCAAACCCCGGCTGGTACGGAGTTCCCAGTGTCATCGTTCGCCCCGCAAACGGCCAGCAAGGCGGTACGGTTCACTCTGGCGCAGCAGTGCAGTGATCACTGCCGTTGCGGTTCGTCCGCCCATCTCGAACAGGACCCGGACTGGCACCAGGTCCCCACGGGTTCACCTCGCCCCATCGCGAGAGCCAGAAGGACGCAGTGGTGGGCTCGGGCGCAACAGGCGCCGCTTCTACCCGCTCGCAACAGGCTGGACAAGCCTGTGGCCAATCATTTCCATCGGTCAGGTGCGTGAGATAGACTGCGTCCGAATTCAAATCGGGAGGAAACCAGATGAAACTTTACAATTCGGTCGGACCGAACCCGCGCATGGTCCGCATCTTCATGCACGAGCTTGGCACCGAGATGCCGATGGAAGACGTGGATATCCGCAGCGGCATCAACCGCCAGCCGGAGTTCATGAAAAAGAACGCGGCCGGGCAGTGCCCGGTGCTGGAACTGGATGACGGCACCTGCATCTGCGAGATCACCGCGATCTGCGAATATCTGGCGGACAAGGCGGGCGGATCCAGCCTGATCGGCACCACGCCGGAGGAGCGCGCGGAAACCCGCATGTGGACCCGCCGGGTGGACCTGAACGTCTGCGAGAACCTCGGCAACGGTTTCCGCTATGCGGAGGGGTTGAAGATGTTCGAGAGCCGTTTCCGCTGCCTGCCGGAAGCTGCCGACGGCCTGAAGGCGCTGGCACAGGACAAGCTGACCTGGATCGATGGCGAGCTGGAGGGCAAGCAGTTCCTCTGCGGTGACCGGATCAGCATGGCCGACATCCTGATGTTCGCCTTCGTCGAGTTCGCGGCCATGGTCGGCCAGAAACTCAATCCCGACAACAAGAACGTCACTGCCTGGTTCGAGCGGATGAAGGCACGCCCGTCCGCAGCAGCCTGATCAAGACGAACCACCATATCAGGAAATCTGCGTATCTTCCTGATTGGAAAATACATTCTCGGGCAATTCGGGGATGTGTCTCAGGCGATCAAGAACGGCGGCGGTCAGCGCATCAGGCGCGCCGTCGCCGCTCACGCCATCCAGATAGGCGCGCACGTCCTTCTCCAGAAGCCCGAGCGTGTTGCCGGGGTCATGCGCTTCCGCAGACCAGTCGATCTGTTCCAGATTGTTGCCGAACCAAGTGCCGCCTGAACTGCTGCGCATGACAGACAGCAGCCGTGCCGGTGCCAGGCCCAGTGCCTCCGCCTGCGCCAGCACAGTGCGAACCGCCGTCACCGAACTCGCGGCAACGAAGTTGTTCAGCACCTTGGCCGCCATCCCCGCGCCAAGGGGACCGAGGTGATGCGCTTCCTGCCCCATCGCCTGGAACAGCGGCATCAGAGGTGAGATCGCACTCTCCGAACCGCCGAGCATGAACGTCAGTGTCCCAAGCCGCGCGCGGAAAGTGGTGCCGGACATGGGCGCATCGACGAGCGCGATGTCAGGGTGCAGCACATCCCGAAGTGATGTGACGAAGCGCGGTGACAGGGTCGAGGAGATGATGAATGACCGGACGCCGTGCCCCTGCCCCGCTGACTGAGCCGGCGGTTGCTTCAGTCCCAATCCCTCAATCACATCAAGGGTCTGCTGACTGTCGCGCACGACGGAGATGACAGTCTCTGCCCGGCTGCCCAGTTCCTGGATCGTGGACGTCATGTGACCGGCGAATTCACCGAACTCGATCCGTGGCCGGACATCATGGCCGATGGTCGCGATGCCGGCCCGCAACAGTGCCTCCGCCATCGGCTGTCCCATGGCGCCGCAGCCGACAACACCTATCATGCCATCATCCTCCTACCGGACTGGCGACCAGCAGCAAGGCCGGGTCCAGTCGCTGATCGAACCAGTTGACGCGCCAGTCGAGATGCGGCCCTGTCGAGCGACCTGTCGAGCCGACAGCGCCAATGACTTGTGCAGCAAAGACCTTTTCACCTACTGCGACGTCGATGCGCTCCAGATGCGAGAAGACGCTGACGATGCCGTGTCCGTGGTCCAGCATGATGGTACCGCCGGTATAGTAGAGATCATCCTCCGCCATCCGCACGATACCGTCCCGCGCGGCAATGACCGACGTACCGCGCGGTGCGGCTATGTCGATGCCAAAATGCGGTCGCCTGGGCTTGCCGTTCAGGATGCGCTGACTGCCGTAGACGCCGGTCACCGTGCCGACGGTGGGCCGCAGCCACTTCTCGTGGAACCAGGTCTGCGGACTGTCGATGCTCCGTATCCGCGCGATCTCCGCATTTTCCCGCCGGATGCGTTTCAGCACATCCGCCGGCGGAGTCACCATCTTCGGCGGCAGGCCATTGATCCGCTGGGTCTCGTAGGTGCGCTGGCGGATATCCAGTTTCGTCTCGCTTGTCTGACCACCCTCCCCCACGGTGCGCAGCGTGGCCTTCGGCGGGTGATCGCGACCGAAGCCGATCACGAAGAGACCTGTCGCGGATACCCGCACCCTCCGGTCACCCAGAAAGACCTCCGTTCCAGGCAGGGTGCGCCCTACAACCATGCCGCCCTGCACCAGTTCACCATTGAGGATCTGCGCCCGCGCAGGCAGAACCGCGACGACGGCGAACAGCAACGCGAACAGCCACCGCATCAGAAGAGGTCTCCCTGCTTCGGCTTCACGTCCGATGCCCCGCCCTTCGCCCGCCGCGCCGGGCGCTGGCCACCGCCCCCGGTGCCGGCAATGACGGGCAACCGTCCATCGCCGAACTCGATCTCCAGCGCGTCGCCACCTGCGGCGGCACCGGCAGAGACCATGGCGGCGCCATCCTTGCGGACGACCGCGAAGCCCCGTGCGAGGGTCGCGCGATAGGAAAAGCTCTCCAGCAGACGCGCGGCATTGGCCAGCCTGCGCTGGCGGTCCTGCAGTCCCCGTGACATGTCGCGGGCCATCGCCCGCTCGGCCCGTTCCAGCCGTTGCCGACCGTCGCGGATCGGCTGCTGCAGGATACCGGGCCGCAGCCCGCCGGCCGCACCGGCCAGCCTCTGGCGTCCCTGACCGGCATTGATGCGCAGGGCACGGCCCAGGGCATCCGCCAGGTCGTCGAGGCGCTGCTGATGCTGTTGCAGCATCCGGCGCGGGTCCACCAGACCACGCGCCAGCCCCTGCAGGCTGTTCCGCCGCTCCCCCTGCACCCGCTTCAGCGCCGTGAAACCGCGCCGCATCAGATCCCCGATCTGCAGTGCCAGGTCGGAACGGACCGGAACCGCCCGTTCCGCCGCCGCCGTCGGTGTCGGCGCGCGGTGGTCGGAGGCATGGTCGATCAGGGTCGTGTCGGTTTCATGCCCGACAGCGGAGATCAGCGGAATCTCGCTTTCCGCCGCCGCGCGAACCACCACCTCCTCATTGAAGGCCCAGAGGTCCTCGATGGAGCCACCGCCACGCGCGACGATCAGCAGGTCAGGCCGCGCCGACCCCTGCATTGCGTTGAACCCCCGGATCGCAGCGGCGACCTCTTCCGCCGCGCCCTCCCCCTGCACCCGGACCGGCCAGATGGTGACAGGGCGCGGAAACCGGTCGGACAGGCGATGCAGGATATCGCGAATGACGGCCCCGGTCGGGCTGGTGACAATGCCGATGCGGCGCGGCAGGAACGGCAGTGCCTGCTTGCGTTCGGGCGCAAACAGCCCTTCCGCCGTCAGCAGGCGGCGGCGCTGCTCCAGCAGGGCCATCAGCGCGCCCTCCCCCGCCGGTTCCATCCGGTCGACGACGATCTGGTACTTGGAGCGTGCGGGGTAGCTGGTCACGCGACCGGTGCAGACGACTTCCAGCCCGTCCTCCGGCCGGAAACCGAGACGCGCGGCTGTGCCCTTCCAGACGATGCCGTCGATCACGGCCTTCTCGTCCTTCAGGCCGAAATACATGTGGCCCGAGGCCGCCTGCTTGAAACCGGAGAGTTCCCCCCGCACGGAGACCCGCCCGAATCGATCCTCCAGCGTGCGTTTCAACTCCCCCGAAAGGTCGCTGACCGTATAAGCGGGAACGTTCGAACCGGCGGCGCTTTCTTCGGACAACAGGCACTCCCGCTACTTGATGATCAGCTCCGGCCCCATGAAGTACGTCGGCAGGAACGTGGAGATCACCGGGATATAGGTGATCATGATCAGGAAGATCACCAGAATGCCCAGCCAAGGCAAGGCCGCGCGTACCACATCCATCATCGGCATGCCTGCTACGCCCGAGGTGACGAACAGGTTCAGGCCCACGGGTGGCGTGATCATGCCGATTTCCATGTTGACCACCATGATGATGCCCAGATGGATCGGATCAATGCCGAGGTTGATGGCGATGGGGAAGACCAGCGGCGCCACGATGACGATCAGGCCCGAAGGCTCCATGAACTGCCCGCCGATCAGCAGGATCAGGTTGACGATCACCAGGAACAGCACCGGGCCGAAACCGGCATCCAGCATGGCCCCGGCAATCGACTGCGGAATCTGCTCCTCCGTCAGCACATGCTTCAGGATCAGCGCATTGGCGATGATGAACATCAGCATCACCGACAGCTTGCCTGCATCCAGCAGCGTCCGGCGCGTATCCTCATGCCAGAGCACGGCCACCGTATCCCAGATCCGTCGTCCGAGCCGGCGGTTCGGGTCGGGTTTCGCGAACGGTCCCATGTCGCGATAGACGAAATTCGCAATGATGAAGGCATAGACGGCGGCGACCGCGGCGGCCTCCGTCGGGGTGAAGATGCCGCCATAGATGCCGCCCAGGATCACGACGATCAGGAACAGGCCCCATGCCGCATCACGGGCAGAGGCCAGGATCTCTCCGAATCCGGCCCAGGGCTGGGCCGGCAGGTTCTTGATCCGCGCGGCGATGTAGATGCCGATCATCAGCATGAGCCCGGCCAGCAGACCCGGAATGACCCCGGCCAGGAACATCCGCCCGACCGAGACATCGACGGAGGCGGCATAGACCACCATGACGATGGAGGGCGGGATCAGGATGCCCAGCGTGCCCGCGTTGCAGATCACACCGGCAGCGAATTCGCGGGTGTAACCGACCTCCCGCATCCCGGCGATGATGATGGTGCCGATGGCGACCACGGTCGCGGGGGATGAGCCGCTGAGCGCCGCGAACAGCATGCAGGCGAAGACGCCCGCAATGGCCAGCCCGCCGCGCAGATGCCCGACACAGGCCACCGCAAAGCGGATGATGCGCCGTGCCACGCCGCCCGTGGACATGAAGGACGAAGCGAGGATGAAGAACGGGATCGCCAGCAGGGTGTAGTGCCCGTCAAAGGCGGAAAACAGCGTCTGCGCGATGGAGGCGAGCGAGGCGTCCGAATAGACCAGCAGGAACAGCACGCTCGACAGGCCGAGCGATACGGCAATGGGTACGCCGATCAGCATCAGCGCGATGACGACGACGAACAGCAGCAATGCGGACATGGCGGTCAGATCCCGGTTCTGGATGCGCTGGTTTCTTCCAGCGTCTTTGCGGCGGCTTTCACATCGTCCTCCACCTCATGACTGACGATGATCAGGTCCTGTTGTCCGGTGTAGACACGCCAGCCCGCCTGCAGGAAGCGCAGCACCAGCAACGCCATCGACAGCGGCAGGATGAAGTAGGGAATGAACCGCGGCAGCTTCTCGTAGAGCTCTCCCTCGTTCCGCCAGTCGGCCAGGAACTGCAGGAAACCGGGCATGGGAATGTCGTTCACTTCCATGAAGGACGCCGTACCGGCAAACTTCCACCAGTAGTTCCAGCCGCCGATCAGGATCAGGATGGAGAAGGCGAGACAGGCCACCACGGCCAGCAGGGTCATGGTCCGGCGCAGCGGTGGCGCGAACAGGTTCACCACCGTATCGACCCCCAGATGGGCGGTGATCTTGACGCAGTAGGATGCGCCCAGCAGCACCATCCAGGCGAACAGGTAGACCGTCGCCTCGAGTGCCCAGAGGATGTTGTCGTTGAAGACGTAGCGCGCGACGACATTGGCAAAGGTAATGATCGTCATCAGGCCGAGGAACAGCGCGATCAGGTTTTCCTCGAGCTTGTCGAACCAGGTGGATGGGCGCGGTTGCATCAGACCGTCCTCCAGTACCCGTATGTCGAAAGGCTCAGGGTGCCCGGCGCGACTGCCGTGCCGGACACCCCGATCCCCGTATCGTCAGGTCAGCTGCCGGCACCCTGCGCGGCGGCGATCAGGTCTTCACCCACATCACCCTTGAACTGGTCCCAGACAGGGCTCATGGCCTTGACCCATGCCGCCCTCTGCTCACCGGTAAGTGTCCGGACAGGGCTTCCTGCCTGGATGATCAGCTTCTTGTTCTCCTCGTTGATGGCGGTGGACTCCGCGTTGCGGGCCTCCGTCACCTCGGCCAGGATCGTGGCAAGCTGGTCACGCACATCGCCCGGCAGGCCGTCCCACCATTCGGTGGAGGTCACGACCAGATAGTCGATGATGCCGTGGTTGGATTCGGTGACACCGTCCTGAACCTCGAAGAACTTCTGGCCATAGATGTTGGACCAGGTGTTCTCCTGCCCGTCGATGACGCCAGTCTGCAGCGCGCCGTAGACTTCCTTGAACGACATCTTCTGCGGGTTGGCACCCAGAGCCTCGAACTGGGCCTGCAGCACGTCGGAAGCCTGGATGCGGAACTTCAGCCCCTCGGCATCCGACGGGTTGACCAGCGGCTTGTTGGCCGAAAGCTGCTTCATGCCATTGTGCCAGAAGGCCAGACCAATCAGGCCACGGCGGCGCATGGAATTCTTCAGCGCCTGACCGGCTTCAGACGCCTGGAAGGCATCGACGGCGGCCACGTCCTTGAACATGAACGGCAGGTCGAAGATGCGGAACTTCTTGGTGAACTTCTCGAACTTCGACAGCGAAGGTGCTGCCATCTGCACGTCACCGAGCAGCATCGACTCCAGCACCTTGTCGTCATCATAGAGCTGGGAGTTCGGGAAGACCTGCATGCAGGCCTTGCCGTTCATTTCCTCGTTCACCCGCTTTTCCAGCAGCGAAGCGGCAATGCCCTTCGGATGCTTGTCGGTATTGGTGACGTGGCTGAACTTGATGACGATCTCACCCGGCTGGCAGGCGTCGGATGCCTGTGCCGCACCGGCGGAAAGGGCCAGCGCACCAAGCGCGCAGGCGGTTACGAACAGCTTCTTCATGTCAGATATTCCTCCATCTGTAGGCCGTGTCCGCTTTTGGCAGCGGATCTCGGTAGAACCATCTCCCCACACGCGGCAATCTAGCGCCGTTCCGCATGCAGCACCAGCGGCAGAAGGTGTTGATTTCCCCCTCCGCATTGGTTACACCCTCGCCGCGACCGCGGTCCCTTCGTCTAGTGGTTAGGACGCGAGATTTTCATTCTCGAAACAGGGGTTCGATTCCCCTAGGGACTGCCAGTCACC
>BQJF01000033.1 GCA_021604565.1 Minwuia thermotolerans
GAGGTGTAGGCGCTCATCCGGGTGGTGAACAGCCAGGCGACATTGCGCACGCCCTTGGTCAGCAGCGCGTCATCAAGATACTTCGCCGCTTCCGATCCCGGCCAGTTGGCCAGGACGGCCTTGCTGGTCACCGCATAGGGCTTCAGCGTGACATTCATCAGCGGCAGCGTCTTGCCCCACTGGAAGTTCACGGAGAAGGCGCATTCGATGCTGCCCTTGGCGACGGAGGGGATGTTCTCCTTCGCGCCCGAAAGGCTGTTGGCACCGAAGACCTGCACGTCGATGTCGCCCTTCGACTGGGCTTCGACCTCGGCGGCCCAGCGGTCGATCACCTGGGCGATATGATGCTGCGGCGGCAACTGGTGGCTGCAGCGCATGGCCTCGGCGGCCTGGGCCGTGCCGGACTGGCCGATACCGGCCAGCGCGGCGGCGGCAACGGCGGTCATCAGGATCTTCTTCATGGGGGTCCCCTCCTGTCGTTTGTTGATTGCGTCCTATTTGCCAGAGGCGGCGGCGATTGTCGAACTGTCCAGCCCGAGCGCACGCAATATGTCGTCGGTATGTTCACCGATCTCCGGCACAGCCGCATCGAAGTCAGTGGGCTGACCGTCGAAGTCCAGCGGCAGTCCCGGTGCGCGAAATGCCTTGTCGTTGTAGGTAGAGGTCAGCAGCCCACCGGGCCGGTTCACATGCCGGTCGTCATACATCTGCGCCGGTCTGGCAATCGGGGCATAGGGGATGCCCAGCGGCAGGAAGGCCGCCTCCAGATCGGCCAGGGCGCGCGTCCTGACGGCTTCGGCGATGATCGGGATGGTCCATGACCGGGCGTCGATCTGCTGCATCTTCGATTTCAGGTCGTCGCGTCCCACCAGTTGCTGCAGGCCCAGCAGGCCGCAGAGCGAGTCCCAGTGGCCGAGAGTGACAGCGCCGATGAAGAGCTGCTTGCCATCGGCGGTTTCGAAGATGTCATAGACCGGCCAGGAGAAATCACGCTCCGGCATTGGCGGGGCCTCGGTCCCCACCAGGTCGAACTGCACCATGTGCTGAGCCACCATCAGCAGGCAGTTCTCGAACAGGCCGACGCGCACCTCGCGGCCTTCGCCGGTCCTGTCCCGATCCATCAGCGCCGCCATGACGCCCATGGCCCCGAACATGCCCGCCATAATGTCGTTGGCCGACGATCCGACCCGCAGCGGCCGACCCGTCGGGCCGGTCATGTAGGCGAGGCCGGTCATCATCTGCACGACCTCGTCCAGCGCTGTGCGGTCGCGATAGGGGCCGTTCAGAAAGCCCTTGTGCGGTGCCGCGATCAGTTGGGGATAGCGCTTGCGCAGGGTGGCGGCATCCAGCCCGCGCTTCTCCAGCGAACCGTCGCGGAAGTTCTCGATGAAGACGTCGGCATCGGCCAGCAGCGCATGCAGCGCGGCCATGCCGGCCTCCGAATCGAGGTCCAGCGATACAGAACGCTTGCCCCGGTTGAACACGGGAAAGAACCCGGTGCCCATGCCGGTCAGCGCCCGTGTCCGGTCGCCCTCCGGCGGCTCGATCTTGATCACGTCGGCACCGAACATGGCCAGGAACATGCCGCAGGACGGTCCCATGATCATGTGGCTCATCTCGACGACGCGAACGCCTGACAGGGTGTTGGGCTTCATGTCTTGCTTCCCCGGGTGTGTTCAGAGCCCGCCTTATAGCGCAGTTCTGCGCGGACGCATCGGGGCTGTCTCTTTCAGTCGGCAATGCGCTAGGTTCTGCTGCGCGCATGACAGGGGAGGGATGCAGGATGACAGGAAACAGCGGAAAGTTTGCGGGACAGATCGGACGCACGATTGCGGAATCGGAACCCTGGTGGCCGGAGAAGGTGAAACCGCCGAAAGGGGCGCCGAACATCCTGATGGTCCTGTTCGACGATGTCGGATTCTCCGACTTCGGCTGCTACGGCTCGACCATCCGTACCCCGACGATCGATGCGCTGGCGGGGGAGGGACTGCGTTATTCGGGGTTCCACACGACCGCCATGTGCTCGACCACCCGCGCGGCATTGCTGACCGGGCGCAACCATCATTCGGTCGGTGTCGGCAGCCTGGCGAATTTCGACAGCGGCTATCCGGGATATACCGGCAAGATCTCGAAGCAGGCCGGCACCATCGCCGAGATGCTGCGGGGCCAGGGCTATCGCAACTACATGCTGGGCAAGTGGCACGTCACGCCGCTGACGGAAACCGGGGCGACCGGACCGTTCGATGGCTGGCCGCTGGGACGTGGCTTCGACCGGTTCTATGGTTTCATGGACGCGGAGACCGATCAGTACGCGCCGGAGCTGGTGCAGGACAATTCCCACATCGACCCGCCGGGCACCTTCGCCGACGGCTATCACCTGACGTCCGATCTGGTGGATCAGGCCATCCGTTTCCTGTCCGGCCACATCGCGGAGCAGCCCACAGTGCCCTGGATGACGCTGCTGTCCTTCGGTGCCTGCCACGCGCCGCATCAGGCGCCCTTCGACCTGATCAAGTCATACGACGAGATGTTCAGCGGTGGCTGGGACGTGGAGCGGGCGCGCAGGCTGGCACGGCAGAAGGAACTGGGGCTGGTGCCGCAGGATACCGTGCTGCCGCCGATCAATGACAATGTCCGCCCCTGGGACAAGCACAGCGCGGACGAGCAGAAGGTCTTCACCCGGCTGCAGTCGGCCTATGCCGCCATGCTGGACCATGCCGACCAGCACCTGGCCCGGCTCGTCGGGTTCCTGGAGAATGCCGGGGTGCGCGACGACACCATCATCATCGTCATGTCCGACAATGGCGCGAGTCAGGAGGGCGGGCCGTTCGGCTTCGTCAATGCCATGGGGCCCTACAACGGGCGCAAGGAGCCGGTGGCGGAAAAGCTCGCGCGCATCGACGACATCGGTGGGCCGGACACCCATTCCAACTTCCCCTTCGGCTGGGCGATGGCGGCCAACACGCCGCTGAAACGCTACAAGCAGAACACCCATGGCGGCGGCATCCGCGACCCGCTGGTGATCTCCTGGCCCAACGGTCTGGGCCGCGAGGGCGGGCTGCGGCACCAGTTCGCTCATGTCAGCGATCTGGTGCCGACCCTGCTGGAGATTGTCGGCGTCGAGCCTCCGACGGAAGTGAATGGCGTGGCGCAGATGCCGCTGGAGGGCGTCAGCTTCGCGGCCAGCCTGAAGAACGCCGACGCGCCATCACGCGACCGGCCGCAATATTTCGAGATGTTCGGTCATCGCGGTCTCTGGCTCGACGGCTGGAAGGCTGTGGCGTTCCATCCACCGGGCACGCCGTTCGATGACGACGTCTGGGAACTCTATCACCTGGACGCCGACTTCTCCGAGAGCACCGACGTTGCCGGGGCGCATCCCGAGAAGCTGCAGGCGATGATCGACCGCTGGTGGCAGGAGGCGGCTGAGAAGAACGTGCTGCCGCTGGACGACCGCTTTGCCGCCCGCTTCGCGGAGAATGCGGAGCGGCATCAGGGCGCGCGGACCCGTTTCGACTTCCACTGGGGCATGGGGCACATCCCGACAGAGGTGGCGCCCGATATCCGCAGTCGCGACTATGACATCACAGCACACGTGCGGATCGGTGACGCGGTGCCGGTGGGGATACTGCTGGCCCATGGCGACGCCACGTCCGGCTATGCCCTCTACATCGACGCGGATGGTCATCTGGTTCATGTCACCAACATCGGTGGTGAGATGACGGTACTGCGCTCCGGTGGTGCCATTCCGTCCGGCGCGGCGGAACTGGGACTGGAGGCGCGGAACGATGCCGATGGCGACGGGATCACCTATCGCCTGCTGATCGACCGGCAGGAAGCCGGGTCATTGCATACGCCGCTGACCTTCGGTCCGTTCATTTCCTGGTCCGGGCTGGATATCGGGCGGGATCGCGGCAGCCCGGTCGGTGCCTACGAAGCGCCCTACAGCTTCACCGGCGAACTGCACCGGGTAAGCGTCAGGCTGCATCAGGCCAACGGTCTGGACGGGGAGATGATCGCCAACGCGGAGATGGCACGGCAGTAGGGTTTGTCAGTGGACTGTTCCATCCCTCTCCCCCTCCCGGCCACCCATTTCAGGATACTTGCGTGGGTGGCCGGGAGGGGGAGAGGGGAGGAACGGTCAGCAAACAGTCACTTCCCGCGTTCGATGCGGTCCACGACGGCGTTGTTCTCCGCGCGGACCATGCCGGGGATCAGCAGGGCGTCGAGGCACCACCAGATGGCCCAGGGCACCAGCAGGAAATAGCCGATGAAGACCACGGCAAGGCCGGTTCCCGCACCCCAGAGCAGCAGCATGATGATTCCGGAGAACACCCGGCCCAGATAGAACCGGTGCAGGCCGAGCCAGCCAAGGAAGAACCAGAGCAGATAGGCAAGCAGCGCCGAGCGGGCATTGGCCTGGTATCTGGCGGATGCGGTATCGCTGCCACCGGGGAATTCGGCATCAGGTTGTGACATGGCAGGCTTCTCCCGTGTTGCTTGGCACTTTAACTATGCACTGGCTGGCGCTATGACAACGCGCGAACGGAGAGGGAGCCCGAACCATGCAGAAATTCGACCGCCTGAAGGCAACTGCGGCGCCGATGAAGATTGCCAACATCGACACCGACATGATCATTCCGAAGCAGTTCCTGAAGACGATCAAGCGTTCGGGGCTGGGCAAGCACCTGTTCGACGAGATGCGTTACACCGACGGTGTGACCGAAATTCCGGACTTCGTGCTGAACCGGGAGCCTTACCGGAAGGCAGAGATCCTGGTCGCCGGTGACAATTTCGGCTGCGGCTCCAGCCGCGAACACGCGCCCTGGGCGCTGCTCGACTTCGGCATCCGCTGTGTCATCGCGGAGAGCTTTGCCGACATCTTCTACAACAACTGCTCGAAGAACGGCATTCTGGCCGTGCCGCTGCCGAAGGATGCCATCGAGTACCTGCTGGCTGACGCGGCGGAGGGCCTGGAGATCGAGGTCGATCTGGAAAGCCAGACCGTCTTTGCCTCCAACGGCAAGACCTTCCGCTTCGAGATCGACCCGTTCCGCAAGCACTGCCTGCTGAACGGCCTGGACGACATCGGCCTGACGATGCAGCGCGGCGACGCCATTGACGGCTTCGAGGCCCAGCAGAAGAGCAGCGCGCCCTGGCTCTATCGCGCCGCTTCCTGACGCACGACCCATTCTGGAGGAATTGAGATCATGGCATCAAACCGCAAACTGCTGATGCTGCCCGGTGACGGCATCGGGCCGGAAGTGATGAGTGTCGTGCGCAAGGTGATCGACTGGATGGATCATCGCCGCGCCGTCAGCTTCGACGTGACCGAGGATCTGGTCGGCGGTGCGTCGATCGACAAGCATGGCATCCCCGTGACTGACAAGGTGGTGGATACCGCCATGAACTCCGACGCGGTGCTGCTTGGCGCCGTCGGCGGCCCGAAGTGGGATGACCTGCCGTTCGCGCAGAAGCCGGAGCGTGGCCTGCTGCGCCTGCGCAAGGATCTGGGCCTCTATGCCAACCTGCGCCCGGCACTCTGCTTCGCGCCGCTGGTTGATGCCTCGACCCTGAAGCGGGACGTGATCGAAGGGCTGGACATCATGATCATCCGCGAACTGACGGGTGGTGTGTATTTCGGCGAACCGCGCGGGATCGAGGATCTGCCGAACGGCGAACGTCGCGGGATCAACACGCAGGTCTACACGACCTCCGAGATCCGTCGCGTTGCCGCCGTCGCCTTCGACCTAGCGCGCAAGCGCGGCAACAAGGTGTGCTCCGTCGAGAAGGCCAACGTCATGGAATCCGGCGTGCTCTGGCGCGAGGAAGTGACGAAGCTGCATGCGGAATCCTTCTCCGATGTCGAACTCAGCCATATGTATGCCGACAACTGCTCCATGCAGCTTGTCCGTGCGCCGAAGCAGTTCGATGTCATCGTGACCGACAACCTGTTCGGCGACATGCTGTCCGACACGGCGGCGATGCTGACGGGGTCGCTCGGCATGCTGCCTTCCGCTTCGCTGGGCGATGTGGACGAGACAGGTCGCCGCAAGTCGCTGTACGAACCGGTGCACGGTTCCGCGCCGGACATCGCCGGACAGGGCAAGGCCAACCCGCTGGCCACCCTGCTGTCCTATGCCATGGCGCTGCGCTACACCTTTGATCTGCCGGACGATGCTGACCTGATCGAGACGGCAGTGAACAACGTGCTTTCACGCGGACTGCGCACCGCCGACATCATGGCGGAAGGCATGGCACAGGTTGCGACGGCTACCATGTCTGACGCCCTGCTGAAGGAACTCGACAAGCTCGCTGCCTGAAGTTGAGGCAGCGAGATAGATATTTGTGCACCGACAAGTATCTTGACGTTGCGTAACGCATTCCATGCGGGTAACGTTCCATCAGCTTTGCCCGAGTCTTGGGAGGGGCGCTGGGAGACGGAGCCGATCAAGAGCACCGCTCCTGTACGCAGAACAAGCTGAGAAAGAGCCGTCTCCGAAAGGGCGCGGCTCTTTTTTATGTGCTTCGGCAAGCTGGGTCTTGCAGTACCCTGACCGGGTTCAGCCCTCGCCCACATCCCAGGTCGCCTTGCCGAAACCGGCGTCAGCGGGGATGTCGATCATGCGACGGCCGTCCTTCACATAGACATGTGGTGTGACGATGACGGGCGTGCGTTTGGCGGCGGTGGCCATGGCCTCGGCGACGTTTGATGCCTCGCCGAGCAACTGCAGGTTCAGGCGTGTGGCGAAGACCATGGTGACTTCACCGCGGTCGGCCTGCTCCATGACCGCTGCGGGTGTCGTCCAGACGCTTTCCACCGCCTCCGTACCATCGTGCAGGGCACCGTCGATTTGAGCCTCCGGGGCTTCGGCGATGAAGAACGGGGTATCGAAGCGCTTCGGCATGACCGGTGGCGTGATCCAGTGGGCGAAGGCCTCCAGGCGGTCCACCCGGATCGACAGTCCCTCCGCCGTCGCCATGGCGCCCATGGTGACCTGGTTCTTCTCCAGCCGCGCCGCATAGCGGTCCTTGAGGTCATTGGTCTGCTCGGCGGTCAGTTCGCTGCCGTCTCGGTGGGTGGCGATCAGGACACCGGTCTCCTCGAAAGCCTCCCGGATCGCGGAGACACGGAAACCGAGCTGGGTGTCGTCGAGACCGTCGGCGCCGATGGTTGCGGCGCGGGCTTCCGCATCGCTGTCCTCGGGATCGACCTTGCCGCCGGGAAAGACCATCGCGCCGGACGCGAAGTCGATCTTGTGGTGGCGCTTGACCATGAAGACTTCCAGTCCGGCGTCGGCATCGCGGATGAGCAGGATGCTGCTGGCCGGGCGCGGGACCACATCCGCGTACTTCCCGCTCAGGTCCGCGCCGCTTGCCAGTACATTGCCTTTCGACATCTTGTCCTCCCCAGGGTTGTCTCGGCCAGTGCCGAACATAGGCCAGCCACCGAACAACGGGAAGCGCAGAAGCGGAAGGGGAGAGGCGCGTCGGGACGCATCCTGAGATTGTCGGCACGCATTCTGCTATTGTCGTCACAGAATTGTGGAAATGCTGTGCCAGCACCCTGTGTGAAGCCTGTGACCGGCTTCGCGAAGGTTTGACAGGTGCGAAATGGCAGTCGAAAAAGTGAAACGAGTTCCAATTTAGGGGAAACCGATGAAACGCGTCCTGATCGCAATCGGAGTCATTCTGGTGTTGCTGGTGGCCATCGTCATCATCGTGCCGTTTGTCGTTCCGACCTCCACACTTGTCGATTACGTGAAGGAAGAGGTCGAGGGGACCACTGGGCGAAAGCTCACGGTCAATGGTGATCCCAGTTTCTCGATCTTTCCTGATGTGGCCCTGACCCTGCCCGAAGTCGCCCTGAGCAATGCGGCGGGTGGCGAGGCCGAGGATCTGGTGCGCATCAAGTCTGCCGACATTCAGGTTGATCTGCTGGCTGCAATCTCGGGCGAAGTGGTCATCAAGCGCTTCGTGCTGGTGGAACCGGTGATCGCGATCGAGAAGGATGCCAATGGCCGGTTCAACTTCGAATTCGACCCGCCTGCAGGTGCTGCCGCGCCTTCCACTTCGGACGGTTCCGGCAGCGACTCGGGCAATGGTGCCGGTGGCGGCGATCTGGCCCTGCGACTGGACGATGTCCGGCTGGAGAACGCGACCTTCATCTACATGGATGCCCAGACGGGCCAGCGTCAGGAACTGAAGGGCGTGAATGCCAAGCTGTCCCTGCCCGATTTTGCCGGCCCCTTCGACATGGACGCCAGCGCCGAATGGCAGGGACGTCAGGTCTCGGTCGTCGCCCATGTGGACAAGCCCCAGGCGATTGCCGCGGGCCAGGAAACCGCCCTGCGTCTGACGGCGGAGAGTGACGATCTGTTCAAGGTTGATTTCAATGGCACCGCCACTGCCGGCGCGACGCCGAAGGGTGCCGGACGGCTGACGGTAACGGCTGACAAGCTGGGCGAGTTGCTTGCCTGGGTCGGTGCAGCCATGGGGCCTGAAGTCAAGCTGCCTGCCTCCATCTCGCTGGACGCGAACGTGACCGGCAGCCCGACCGCCGTGGCACTGAGTGATGCCGCGATCGGGTTTGACGAGAACCGGCTGACCGGTGCCATTCGGGCCGGGCTGACCGGTGCCCGCCCGTCCCTGTTCGCGGACCTGAGCGGCGGTGACCTGGACCTGCGACCCTACATGCCCGCCGAGGCGAAGGAGGGTGTCGGCACGTCCGACGGTGCCGCTGCGCCTGCGGGCGGTTCCAGCGACTGGTCCGATGACCCCATCGATCTCTCGGGCCTGGATGCGGCGGATGTTGACCTGCACATCGCGGCTGACTCCATCAAGACCGGTATCGTTGATACGGCTGCAACCGACATCAAGCTCGTGTCCGAGGGCAAGCGGACCAATCTGACGATCGCCAGGCTGGGCCTCTATGACGGTGACGCGACCGGTGCGGTCAGCATCGACCGCCGTGGTGCCGCGCCGAAGTTCGCCATCAAGCTGGATGGCAACGGCATCCAGGCCCAGCCGATGCTGCAGCAGTTCGCTGACTTCGGCGATTTCCTGGGTACGGTCGAGCTCGCGGTCGACATGACAACAGCGGGCGCGTCTGAACGTCAGATCGTTTCCGCCCTGAACGGGACCGGTGCGCTGACGGTCCGCGATGGCGCCATCATCGGCTACAATCTTGCGGCTGCGGTGCGCGGTGTCTCCACTGCCAGTCTCGACCTGGACTATGACAAGGCGGAGAAGACCGACTTTGCCGAGATCTCGGCGACCTGGACCGCGAAGAACGGTGTCATCAACAATCCGGACCTGATGCTGAACGCACCGTTGCTGCGCGTGACCGGCAAGGGCACCGTGTCCCTGCCGCCGCGCCAGATCGACTATCGCGTGCTGCCGAAGCTGGTGGCCAGCCTTGCAGGGCAGGGTGCCAAGAGTGCGGGTGGCCTCGGTGTCCCGATCCTGATCAAGGGCAGCCTGGACGATCCGTCGATCCAGCCTGACCTGGAAGGCGTCGTCCGCGGCGTGATCGAGGCACCCGGAGACGCGGTGAAGGGCGTCATCGACGGTGCGGGTGGCGTAGTCAAGGGCGTCACCGAAGGCGGCGGCGATGCCGTCAAGGGGCTGCTCGACAGCGTCACTGGCGGTGGCAAGGCTGCAAACGACGAGGGCGCTTCCCCGGATGGAACGGCGAAGGAGTCCACCAACCCGGTCGAAGGTGCGGCGAAGAAGCTCAAGGGGCTGTTCGGTACTGACTGACCCGATCTGAAAAGAAAGAAGAAGGATACAAGAAATGGACTCTGAGAAGGCCTCGGAAACGGTGGACTTTCTGGTCACCTACGCAGCCGAATACGCGATTGCCGTGGTGGGTGTCATCGTCATCCTGGTTGTCGGCTTCATCGCCGCCGGTTGGGTTGGCCGCGCTGTGCGCAGCATGCTGGGCCGGTCGAAGAGGACCGATCCGCTGATCACCAACTTCGTGGCCGCTGTCGCCCGTTATGGCGTCATCGCGTTCACGATCATTGCCGCGCTGGACCAGTTCGGCGTCGAGACCACAAGCTTCGTGGCCGTCATGGGTGCGGCGGGCCTGGCTATCGGCCTGGCGTTCCAGGGGACACTGGGCAACCTGGCCGCAGGTGTGATGATCCTGGCTTTCCGCCCGTTCCGTCAGGGTCACTTCATCGAAGGTGGTGGTGTTGCCGGCACGGTCGATTCCGTTTCGCTGTTCGTGACCGAGATGCATACGGCGGACAATGTCCACATCATCGTGCCGAACGGTTCGCTCTGGAATACCGCGATCAAGAACTACAGCCACCATGCCACGCGCCGCTGCGACTTCGTGCTGGGTATCGGCTATGGCTCCAGTCACGTCGAAGCCATGAAGGCACTGCACGCGATGGCCGAGGCGGATGCCCGGGTGCTGAAGGATCCGGCCCGCCAGATCGTTGTCTCGAACCTCGGGGACAGCTCCGTCGATATCACCATCCGTCTCTGGTGCAATGCCGGTGACTATTGGGGCCTGAAGTTCGACTTCACCCAGGCGATGAAGGAAAAGATGGACGAGCTGGGTATCGAGATCCCGTTCCCGCAGCGCTCCATCCACATGGTCAAGGACGCGGCCGACTGAAACCGGCTACGGCTCCGTTCCGACGGAACGGAGGTCCCGTGAACCGACGAATACGGGCGTACTGAACAGGATGGCATCGCGGCTCCGGCTGCGGTGCCATCTTCCGTTTGTACGGTGTCCGGTCAGTTGGCGGAACTGGATTGCCGTTCCAGAATGCGGGCAACGCGATCCCAGCGTTCCTCCAGCGCGCGGTCCCGCGCGGTCTTGCCCTGGGCATCGCGGATGTCAGGGCTCGCCCCCTGCTTCAGCAGGGCCAGCACAACGTCCTCATGACCGTTCCAGGCGGCACGCATCAGGGGCGTCACACCCTCCTCATCGGACGCATTCGGATTGGCGCTCTGGCTCAGCAGATCCTCGGTTATCGACGCGTATCCGTTGATCGCGGCCCAGGCCAGGGGGGTCCGCCCCTCGAAATCCCTGGTGTCGATATCAACACCCCGCTCGATCAGGAACTCCACCACCATTTCCCGTCCGCGCCAGGACGCGGCAATGATCGCGTCGCGCCCGGCGGCGTCGATGGCATTGGGATCAGCCCCGGAGCGGAGCAGTACCTCGATTTGCTGCACGTTCCCCGCAGTGACGGCCTGCCGCAGGTTTCCGTCAAGCTGCCGCTGCTGTGCCGGTGCGATCGACCGCTCCGTCTTCTCCTTCTCGATGAAGCGCCGCCAGCGGCCGGCCTCGATCTCGGCCTGTTGGCGCTCCTCCGCCGACATTTCCCTGTTCAGGTCCTTCACCGCGCGTTTCGCCGTGCGATTGCCTTCGTCCGCGGCCATCTTCAGCAGCACGAACGCGCGCTTGCGGTCCTTTTCCACGCCGTCGCCGGTCAGATGTTTCTCCGCCAGCCGGACTTGCGCTGGCTGATAGCCGCGCTTCGCCAGCCGTTCCAGAATATCGGCGGATTTCTTCGGGTCCTTCTTCGTTCCCTTGCCTTCGTCGATTGCCTTGGCAAGGTTGTATTCCGCATGGGCGTAGCCTTCCTCGGCAGCCTTGCGATAGCGTTCGACCGCCGATTTCAGTCGCTCCTGCTCCGCATCGGACAATGGCGCTTCCGGTTTCGCAGGCTTCTCTTCGTTCAGGATCGGCTTGGCGGGCTCTGGCGGTTCCGCTGTCGGTTCGGCGCTGGCGACAGCGGTGGCTGCAGCTTCGATCACCCGGTCCAGAGCCGCAACGGCAACCTTGCGGGACTTCTCTGCATCCGACAGGGCGGTCTCGGCGGCGGACCGGCTCTCCCGCGCCTTGTCGGTGGCACCTGCGGCGGCAGCACGTTGTGCCGTGTCTGCCGCTGCCTGAGCCCGCTCCGCTGCCGCCGCCACGGCCTGCGCTGCGGCTGATGCGTCTGCCAGTGCCTTGCGCACAGGCTGGTTTGTTACCCGTGTCTCGGCGCGGGCGCGCAGGACAGCCGCCGTGGTTTCCTGCGCGATCTTCAGGGCCTTGCCGGCGGCGGCTACCGCGCCTTCAGCCTCCTGTGTGGCGGCGGCAATCGCGGCATCCGGTGTCAGGCGCGCCAGCTCCAGTTCCTGCAGACGCTGCTTCAGTTCTGCCGCCCGCTCCGCTGCTGCCTGAGCCTCCGCGCCTGTCGTGGCAGTCTTGGCGGCAAGTTCGGCCTGTGCCTGCAGGGCTTCCGTCCGGCGGATCTCGCGTTCTATCTCCATCGGGTCGGTCGGGATGCTCCTGACCGGCTCGGCGCCGTTGCGCCGCAGGTTCTCGGGCACCTTGACGACCCCGGCTTCCTCCCTGGGTGTCAGCGCAGGACCCTTCTCGTAGATCAGGGCCACATCACCGGCATTGGGGGCAATGGGGGCGGGGCCGGCGGAGGCGGGACGTTCCGTCCGCCGCGCGGCCTCGATCGCGGCCTGGCGCACATCGGGCAGGGCAATCTCTGGCGCGTCCTTCGGGGCTTCGACCGTCTTCGGTTCCGGCACCAGCACTTCGGTCGGCTCTGGTTGCGGCTCCGGCTCGGCCACGACAGGTTCCGGCTCGGGTACGGTTTCCGTGACAGGCTCCGGTTCGGGCAGCAGGTCCGCCTCGTCGACCAGTTCGACCGTCACCGGTTCCTGATAGACATCGGGAAAGACCTGAATGGAGATCGGAAAGCCGCCGATGTCATCCGGCTGGCTGTCGAAAAGCTGCGGAGAAGCGATGGCCAGACCGGCCAGCAAGGCGACATGACTGACCATGGCAACGGCGGTGCCGCGGCTGATGTTCTCGCCGAAACTCAGAAAGATCGGTATGGCGCGCCGTGCAATCATGGGACGGTTCGGGGCACTTTCGTTCCGAATTGCATCAAATCAGCAGGTTACGCGATTCCTCTTGGTAACCAGAAGCCAGAACAAGCAATTTGTGTGCCCCGTCCTTCGGATGCTCAGGACCCGAAAGAGTGACCCCGGTACTCTGGTATCATCAACCTGTCAGGTTCACCCGCCGGTCACACTCATGTGCCGGGTCACGGCAGGCTGCTTCTCGCGACGGTCGATGATGAAGTCATGCCCCTTCGGCTTCCGCCCGATGGCCTCGTCGATCGTCGCGTCCAGCAGCGCCCCGCTGGGGTCCGTCCTGAGCGCGGTGCGAAGGTCGGCGGCATCGTCCTGACCCAGGCACATGTAGAGCGTGCCGGTGCAGGTCAGCCGCACCCGGTTGCAGCTCTCGCAGAAATTATGGGTCATGGGAGTGATGAAACCGAGGCGCTGCCCCGTTTCCTCGACGATGGTATAGCGGGCCGGACCACCGGTCGAGTAGTCGGTGTCGCGCAGGGTCCAGTCCTTCTGCAGCCGCGCCCTGACCAGGGACAGCGGCAGGTACTGGTCGGTCCGGTCGCCGTCGATGTCACCCAGCGGCATGGTCTCGATCAGGCAGAGATCGAAGCCCTGGGACCCGCACCAGGCAACCATGTCGCTGATCTCGTCCTCGTTCACGCCCTTCAGCGCCACCGCATTCACCTTGACGTGCAGACCCGCTTCCTTTGCGGCACGCAGGCCGTCCTTTACCTTCTCCAGGCTGCCCCAGCGGGTGATGCGCTGAAAGTTCTCCGGATCGAGGGTGTCGATGGAAACATTGATCCGACGGACCCCGGCATTGCGCAGGTCGTCGGCGAAGCGGGGCAACTGACTGCCATTCGTCGTCAGCGTCAGCTCTTCCAGGTCACCTGTCTTCAGGTGGCGACCCAGGCCGCGAAACAGTTCCATGACATTCTTTCGCACCAGCGGTTCCCCGCCGGTCACACGCAGCTTCCGCACGCCCTTGGCGACAAAGGCGGAGCAGACCCGGTCCAGTTCCTCAAGCGAAAGCAGGTCAGATTTCGGCAGAAAAGTCATGTGTTCCGACATGCAGTAGACACAGCGGAAATCACAGCGGTCCGTCACGGAAACTCGCAGATAGGTCACGGCGCGCCCGAATGGATCAATCACGGCAAACTTGTCCCGGTTCCAGGTTGGACCTGAGATATTGCGCGCGTGACCGGTCGAGTAAAGGGAGAACTGCCGTGATCAGCCCTTGGCACCTAGCTGATTGAGGGCCGCGAGATACTCCGGATCCTGCCGCCAGCGCCGCACGACGGCAATGGCATCATCGGGTGTCATGCCGTCGTAGAACTGTTGCAGCCGTACCCTGTCGTTCGCGATCTGGCGTGCCAGCATGCCGCGCGCGACCCGGGTCAGCTCATAGATCGTGAGAAATATCTGGCGGTCGAAGTCAAGTGCACGACAGACGATGGCAAGGGCCTCTCCGCCGGGTTCGTAGATCATCCGGCGCATCAGTTCGGGGCGCATCCCCGCGATCCGGGCGAGGGAATATTCGAACAGGCTGACCTCACCCTGGCGCAGCGCCTTCACCGAGAACGCGGCGTTGAGCTGACCGGCGGCATGAAGCTTCTCCACCAGCCGCTGCGAAGGATCGGTCACCTCGACCTCTCCGGTGGTTTCCTGCACCGCGTCGCGCATGGCGTTCAGCATCGTGTCGTCCAGTTCCGACGCGTCGAAGGTATAGTTGTCGACGATGTACTGGCGCAGCGCGGCCGAAACCCAGGCGAACATGCGTTTGGCAAGTGCCTTGGGCAGGTCCGGGCGACGCAGCAGCGGCTTCTGGTAACGATCCACACGCTGCGATTCCGCCACCAGATGCTCCAGCAGGGCATCGGAAATCTGTGCGGTATCGTTTTCCAGCAGGGCCTCGACCACATCCTCGTTGCCGGTCTCGACCAGCGCACCGGCGACCGCCTCCGAGATATTGCTGCGCATCGCGGTTGCCAGTTGGTGCTGCAGGGTGCGATGGCGCACAACCTCGATCAGGTCGGCATCGCGCAGCGCCCTGTTGTCCATCAGGATCGGATAGGCGACCTCGATCTGGTCATTGGCCAGCATGGCCGCCAGTTCCATCGGTGCGTCCGTCATCTCGTTCAGCCGGATGGCCAGCCGCTTGCGCACACTCATTTCCACATCATGGCTCAGGCGGCGCAGGATGTCGGTCATCAGCTTGCGCTCGCTGCCCGTCAGCGTTTCGCCTTCGGTCTCGAACAGGTTCCAGATGTCTTCATACAACTGCGCACGGCCCTCACGGCTCTTGCGCTGGGCGAGGTCGAACAGATTGGCAATGCCTGACTTCGGCTCTGCTGCTGCGGTATCAGCCATCTTGACGCTCCTCGAGGAAATTACGCCTGCCATTATCGACAACGAAGTTAACAATGTGTTCCCGTTGGGAAATCTCTGCCGACGATAGGCCGTGAATTGTGACGGGTGATGCGTTTCAGCCGAGCGCCCGGCGTACGAAATCGAGGATCGCAGGCAGGGGCAGCGGCTTTTCGAGTACGGCAAAGGCGACCGTGGCATCGCGATTGGCCTCGACCAGGGACGCGGGGTGGCCTGAAATCAAGATGATCCGCGTGGAGGGCACCGCGCGCTTGATCAACCGTGCCGTCTCCAGACCGTCGAGTCCCGGCATCTGAACATCCAGCAGGACAATGTGCGGGCACAGGCGCTTGGCGGTATTGACCCCGGCGAAGCCATTGGATTCGGCACGTGCGGTCAGTCCGCCATGGCGCAGGTAACTGACGACTGTCTGCGCACCGGCAATATCATCATCGATAACCAGTACCGACAGGTGGCCCTTGCCACTGTCCTGTGTCCCGTCGGCCATGTCACTCCCGATCCTGTCCGCAGCCCCCGTGCTGAACACCGTCATGCCATGGCAACATGAAAAGGAACGTTAACGAAGTTCGGGGACAATCACCAAGGAACAGCAGGAGACACAGGTAGGACGCCATGGCAGATTCCGCGCGCACCACATCGTCATTGTCACAACAGACCGAGAACTACCGGTCCGCCACCCGGTTGATCGAGAGATTGCATCGACTTTATCTGGATGTGATACGGGCCGAGCTGGAACGGATGGGCATTGATGACCTGTCGGCAGTTCAGGCATTGCTGCTTTCCAACATCGGCACGGCAGAGGTCAACGTGAAGACGCTGATGGAGCGGGGCTACTACCAGGGCTCCAACGCCAGCTACAATCTCAAGAAGCTGGTGGAGGCGGGCTATATCGAGCAGTTCCGCTCCAGCCACGACCGGCGCGCCACCATCGTCAGGCTGACCAGCTCAGGCCTCGATCTCTGCGAACGTCTCGACGCATCGGAGGAACTTTTCGCGACCGGTTTCGACAGCAGCGGCAATGCCTTCACCGAGATGGTCAACCGCATGACGGCGCTGGAGCGCGGCTGGACAGACCACATCCGCTTTGGTCCCCAGACCAGAGAGACCTGAAAGGCCTGAAAGGCCTGGCAGACCCGCGGCTGTCAGGAGTCAGTCATCGACCTTCACCATGAAACGCGTACCCCGGACCCCCAGGATGGTGGAGGGGGTTTCGACCAGCATGCGGTCCCTGCCGCGCTTGGCGATCCGTCCCGAACGGGCGGAAAGCGTGCCGCGGCTCAGGCGCCCCTTGAACGCCCCTTCGTCCCGGGCCCTGTCGTAGCGGTATTCCTGGATTCGGAAAGTCGTCTCGGGGCCCAGCGCGATCTCGGCACCATCGGTGAAGCGCAGCCCGACCGCCCCTTCGGACGCGGTGATGACAGTGTCCTGCGCTTCGATCGCCTGACCTTCGGTCGCGGCGCTGCGTTCCCCGTTGCGATCGATGCTGACCTGGCCAGCCACCCGCTCCACCACCGCAACGGTCTCCGCCGCACGTGCATCCAAACCGGGCACGAAAACTGCAATTACCAAAATGGCTGCAAATAGCAGTACTGCGATTGAGGTCACTTTGCGCATGACAGTTCCATCCGTAAGCTTCCGGGACGTAGACGCCGCTGTCGTCAGACGTTCGTGGAGATTAAGCCAAGTGACCGCCAGTCCCAAGTCCCGCTTCGGAACATTCGCCTGCGACCTGGGCGAAGTGTCGAAGGCAGCACGCTGGGTGGAGCTTCAGGGGACGGAACTCGGACTGAGCGCGGCGGCTGCAACCCGCATGGCCGTTGCGTTCGAGGAACTTCACGCCAACAGCATCCATCATGGCAACGCCGGCACCGGTGCGAGCGTGCGTATCGTGCTGGAGCGGCAGAAGGATGGCAGTATCCGGATGGATTTCCGGGACAATGGCATCTACTTCGACCCGGTTCTGGATGCGGAGCGGGTGACAGGGGATCCGATTGCCGGTGCCGTTGGCGGTGTCGGTGTGCGACTGGCTATCAACCTGGCGCGGGAGATGCGCTACACCCGCGAGCGTGACGGCAATCACCTGATGATGGTTTTCGACAACCGTTGAGATGGCGTGACTGAGCGCCCGGCCTCATTGCGGACAATGAGACGCGCGTCGCATCACGGCAGATCGAAGACGAACGAGGCCCAGAAACTCTCCCAATCGAGGTCCGGATCAGTATCCGCCGGGATCAGGTGAACCGCACTGATCATCCAGCGACCTGCAATGGGCAGTTCCAGCGTGGCCATGCCGTTGCCATCCGAGCGCATGGTGCCGACCCGACGCTCCGTCTGCTTGTGGAACGCCTGCACCAGCACACCGCGCAGCGGCAATCCCCTGTAGAGCGCCTGCACCCGAAGGCTCTCGCCTGCCGAGAGTGCGAAGGGATTGCGCTGTGGCACCAGCTCGAACGTCATGTTCACGGGACGGGTCGCGGCTGCACCGGCTGAAACATCACCTGACAGGACCCAGGTCTTCGGGAACCGGGTGTAGCGCTCCCGTGCCTGCATGTCCTGACGCCCCGCCGCCGCGCGCGCGGCCAGGGCATGTTCCAGGCCGTCACGCCTTACATAGGTCTCGAATGTCTGCGGATCGAGCTCGATCAGGTTGCCCGTGTTCTGAAACACCACCGTATAAAGCCCGGGCGCGCCGACCACGACCCTGCCAGCCGGATCAGCGGCGAACCCTGCGTCAGCGGAAACCGTTCCCTCCGGACCGATGACATCGAAACGCACCGTGTTGTCGGGGATGTAGATCTGTGTACTGCCGACAAAATCCTGGCCAACGGCCATGGTCACCGGAACGGTTTCGCCTGCTTCCGCGCGACTGTTCTGCGGTTCGATCCAGTATTCGTGGGCCGACGCTGACGTGATCGCCATCAGCATGGCGATCAGGCCTGAAATCCGATATGCCATCTTCACTTCTGAACCTGCCTGCTGGAGCGTGATGATGCGAGCCCTTATAGCGTTTGGCCTGTCGGTCGTCATGTTGTTCACGCTGACACTTGTCGGTGATGACGGCGCGCGGGCGCACGAGATCCGGCCGATGGTGGCAGAGGTGGAGTTCGCCGCCGATGGCCGCCTGACGGTTTCGCTCGACATCATACTCGAAGCATCAATGGCGAAGATCGAGGCCGGACTGGCCAATACCGACGACAGCGCCAATGCCGAACTCTACGACCAGCTCCGGGCGCTGCCCCCGGCTGAACTGGAAGCCCGCTTCGCCGAGGAGCAGGATGCCTTTGCGGACGGGTTCAATCTGACGTTCGACGGACAGGCCATCCCGCTGACGGTCACGGAGGTCGTGGTTGCGCCGCTCGGCGATGTTCGGGTTTCGCGAAATTCCAGTGTCCTGCTTTCCGGTGCCATTCCGCCTGGCGCGGACATGTTTGTCTGGGACTACCCGGCAAGCTATGGCGCGGTGGCGGTGAAGCTTCGGCGCGCGGGCGACGCGGAGTTCACCTCCGCATGGCTGCAGGCCGGTGAGAGGTCCGACCCGTTTCCGATGCAGGGTCTGGTGCCGGAGCGGGACACTGTCGAGACCCTGGTCGACTATATCGAACTTGGCTACATCCACATCGTGCCGCGCGGGCTTGACCATATTCTCTTCGTGCTTGGCCTGTTCCTGCTCAGCACCCGCATGCGACCATTGCTGGTCCAGGTCACCTGTTTCACGGTGGCGCATTCGATCACGCTGGCCCTCTCCCTCTATGGTGTCGTGGAACTGCCCCCGTCGATCGTCGAACCACTCATTGCGCTCTCCATTGCCTATGTCGCGATCGAGAACCTGTTCATGCGGGGCCTCAGTCCCTGGCGGCCGGTCGTGGTCTTTGCATTCGGGCTGCTGCACGGGCTTGGCTTCGCAGGGGTCCTGATCGAGCTGGGCCTGCCACAGGATCAGTTCGTGACGGCGCTGATCGGTTTCAATGTCGGTGTCGAGTTCGGACAGTTGAGCGTCATCCTGGTGGCCTGGCTGTTGCTGGCCCTGTGGCAGATGTCGGAGCAGGCCTACCGCAGGGCGGTGATCATTCCGGGCTCCCTCTGCATTGCCGCCGTGGGCCTCTACTGGACCTTCGAGCGGGTGGTCTATGGGGTCTGATCGTCGCAGCCCGGCATCTGCGACCACCGGACACATGGTCCGGTAAACAACAGGTGCTATCTGTTCAATCATGAAACACGCAGAGTACCAGGAACTGGAACCGCGCTCCGTCTGGACCGCGATGCGCAAGGGCTGGCGGCGTCGCTGCCCGTCCTGCGGGGAAGGCCGTGTCTTCGACGGCTATACGAAGGTGAACGATGAATGCCCGACCTGCGGGCTGGAGTTGCATCATCATCGTTCCGATGACCTGCCGCCCTATCTCTCCATCATGATCGTCGGCCACATCATCGTGCCGCTGGTGCTGATGGTGGAGCAGACCTGGCATCCCGTGCTCTGGCTGCACATGGCCATCTGGCTGCCATTGGTGGTGGTGCTCTCGCTTTACTTCCTGCCCCGTCTGAAGGGCGCTGTCATCGGTCTGCAGTGGGCCAACCGCATGCACGGCTTCGGGCTGGAGGAAGAGGACGAACCGGTAACACCCTGAGCATCCGTCAATGGGGCCTGCCATGCGCGGTCCCGGACTGGACAGGCACGTCTGTCACGGGCCATCTTGCGCGCAACCTGCACAGATGACCGGACGCGCACCATGGCTGACAGACCACATGACCCGAACGATACCCACCTGCGACCCGAGGGTCAGAAGGCACTGAAGCCGCGCGACGCGGCGACGCTGGTGCTCTGGCGCAAGTCGGCGCACGGGGTCGAGGTCGTGATGGGCGAACGGCACGGCAAGCACGCCTTCATGCCGAACCGCTGGGTCTTTCCCGGCGGCAGGGTGGATCCGACCGACTGGCGGGTACGCGGTGCAAGCGAGCTGAAACAGCATGTCGGCGGGCATCTGACGAAAGCCGCTTCGGCCGCGCGCGCACGTGCGCTGGCCGCCGCAGCCATCCGGGAAACGTTCGAGGAGACGGGGCTGATCCTCGGCAAGCCTGACCCGGAGCCGGGGCGCAGCGTTCCGCGCAACTGGGCGGGATTCTTCGATACCGGCTTCGCACCGGATTTCGAAGCGCTGGATTTCGTTGCACGCGCCGTGACACCGCCCTATCGCCCGCGCCGCTTCAACGCACGCTTCTTCATGGCCGATGCGGACCGGCTGGCGAACGAGGTGATCGAGAGCGACGGCGAACTGCTGGACATCCATTGGGTGACCATCGACAAGGCCCTGACCCTGGAGATTCCGCGCATAACAGGGGTCATGCTGAAGTTCGTCGAGGAATTCGTCGAGTCACCCCCACCCGCCAGCGCGGCGCACAAGTTGCCCCTCTACAAGTATGTTCGCGGCAAGCACATGGATACGTTCGAATGAGTACGCCTGACCCGGTCAAGGGAACACCGCGCCCGGTGCGCCCGCGTGATGCCGCCAGCCTTGTCATCCTGCGCGGGGAGGGTGACGGGACGGAGGTGCTGCTGGGCCGCCGCGCCGGTCGCCACCGCTTCATGCCGCACATGTACGTGTTTCCCGGCGGCCGGCTGGATCGGGTCGATCTGACCGCGCCGACGCTGGACAAGCTGGACGAGCGCCCTTTGCGCCGGCTTGCCGCGCAGTTCGGTGGGGAAACCGCCCATGGTCTGGCCGTCGCCGCGGTACGTGAAACCTGGGAGGAAACCGGGTTGCGCTTCGGCGAGATGGAGGGGGAGAGGTTCGTGCCGCGCCTGTCGGGCATTGATTATCTCGCCCGCGCCATCACGCCCCCGCCCAGTCCGATCCGGTTCCACGCCCGGTTCTTCATCACCCACGCCGACCGCGCCGATGGTGGCGGTGATGCCCCGCTGACCGGGTCCGGTGAACTGCTGGACCTGGACTGGCGGCCGCTGGGCGAAGCGGTGAAGATGCCGATTGCAGATGTTACCGAGTTCGTGCTGGAGGAGGTGATACGCCGTGTCCGGGGCACGGCGATTGAGGCGATCCCGCTGTTCAGCTATCAGAACAATGCGCCGATCATCCGCTACCACCGCTTCGAAGCTGACTGAGACCCATGCCATGACCCATTCAGCATGACTGCGGGGCCTGAACTGACGGACAGTCAGCGGCGGGCCGGACTGGGCATCTCGATCCTGTGCATTGCGGTGGCGGCGCTGGCCATCGGCCTGACCTTTCCGCTGCTGGCACTGCTGCTGGAGGGCAAGGGTTTCAGCGGCACCGCCATCGGCATCAACAGCGCGATGGGACCGCTGGCCATCCTGCTGTCTTCCGCCTTCGTGCCGCGATGGATCGCCCGCTTCGGTGCCAAACGTTTCATCGTGATGTGCGTGCTGGCCAACGGCGTCACCATGATCCTGTTCAAGATGCTGGACTGGTATGCGGTCTGGCTGGTGTTGCGTCTGCTCAGCGGTGTGGCGGTGGCCGGGCTGTTCGTCGCGTCTGAGAGCTGGATCAACCAGGTCGCACGCAGCGAACAGCGCGCGCAGGTCATGGCGATCTACAATATCTCGCTGTCCGCCGGATTTGCGCTGGGCCCGGTGCTGCTGGGGTTCGTCGGCGTCCAGGGCTGGGCACCGTTTGTCATTGGCGCGGCCATCATGTTCGTGGCCGCAATCCCGATGATCTTCGTGCCTGTCGCGGCACCGCGTTTTGATGGCACCCCCAGCTTCAACGTCCTTACCTATGTGAAGGTTGCGCCGACGCTGGTTGGCGCGATCCTGCTCTATGCGATGATCGAGAACTCGACCAGTTCCATGATTTCCGTCTTCGGTCGCCGGTCAGGACTGGCCGACCAGGATGCGCTGATCATGTTGAGCGCCGTCGTGGTCGGAGGAATGTTCTTCGCATGGCCGGTGGGCTGGTTGGCCGACCGCTATGACAAGATCCGGCTGATGATGATCCTGGGCGTGATCGGTGTGGTCGGTGCCGTTGCCGTGCCCTTCACGGTTCAGAACCTCTGGCTCTGCTACAGCATCCTGTTCATCTGGGGCGGTGCGGGAGCATCGCTATACACCATCGCCATGGCTCTGCAGGGGGAGCGGTTCTCCGGCGCGGACCTGGTGACGGCGAACGCGGCCTTCGGAGTGCTGTACGGCGTAGGCTCGCTGCTCGGACCGGCCATGACCGGTGTCGCGATGGATCTGGACGACCCCAATGGCTACTCGTGGGTGATGACGGGCATTTGCCTGATCTTCGTCATTTTCACCATCTTCCGCCAGCGCGCCAAGCAGCGCGGAAGCGCAGGCTGACGCCACGCCCGCCGCCGCGGCTACTCCGCCGCGTTTGCGGGTGGTGGGCTGTTGCGGCCGACATAGCCGTCTCGGGTCTGCGGGAACTTCATGCCCAGCAGGCGGGACGCGATGACCGTGCGCAGGATCTGCGCGGTGCCGCCGCCGATGGTGAACATGCGCGCATCGCGCAGGATGCGTTCCACCGGCGTGTTCCGCGAATAGCCCTTGGCCCCGAAGACCTGCAGCGCGTCATTGGTCACCCGGATCGCCATTTCCGAGGCGAAGACCTTCGCCTGCGCCGCGGAGTAGGGGTCGGGGAAGGGGCTGTTGTCCGGCCCGCGCGAGCGGGCAGCGGTGTGGATCATCAGCCGCGCCGCATCCACCTGTGTCGCCATGTCGGCCAGCATCCATTGCAGCCCCTGGAACTCCGCGATGGGGCGTCCGAACTGGTGGCGATCGATGGCGTAGTCACGGGCCAGGTCCATTGCCCCGGCGGCGAGGCCCAGCGCCACCGTACCGGCCCCGACACGCTGGCTGTTGTAGGCATTCATCAGGTCGGCAAAGCCACGCCCGAAACCGGAGGGCGGCAGCAGCACCCGGTTTTCCGCCAGCTCCAGGTCCTCGAAGAAGACCTCCGCTTCCGGGATGCCGCGCAGGCCCATGGTCGGTTCCCGCTCCCCGATTCTCAGGCCCGGATCCTGGTCACGGATGGCGATGAAACCGCCGATGCCCAGCCGGTTGCCCTGTGTGTCCAGCACCCGCGCGAAGACCAGGTGCAGGCGGGAGACGCCGCCGCCGGTGATCCAGTGCTTCTTGCCGTTCAGCACATAGCGGTCGCCATGCTTTACGGCGGTTGTGGTCATTTCGGTTGCTGCGCTGCCCGCCTCCGGCTCGGTGATGCAGATGGCGGGCTTGTCCCCGTTCAGCACGAAGTCGGCGGCCATCCTGCGCTGGACCTCGGTGCCATATTGCAGGATGGCGGAGATCGCGCCCATGTTGGCTTCCACCGCGATGCGCCCGGTGACGCCGCAGACGCGCGCCATCTCTTCGATCACCAGTGCGGCGTCGAGGTAGCTCAGGCCCGGCCCGCCCAGTTCCTTCGGTACGGTCATGCCCATGAAACCGGCGTCCTTGAGCGCGGCCACATTGTCCCAGGGGTACTGCTCGCTGCGATCCACCTCCGCGGCGCGCGGCGCGATGGTGTTCTGCGCCAGGTCGCGTGCGCGGGTGCGCAGGTCCTGTTCGGCATGGCTCAGGGGTGATTGCATGATCCGGCTCCTCCCGCTCGTTCGCGGTCAATCTACACCAGCCGTCCGGTCAGCACAGGCCCGTTGGACGGCATGACGTGCAGCGGTCGCGCGAATCGTGCAAGACAGGGCCATGAGCATCGCCGCCACCGCAGACCTGCCCGAGAAGCACCGCATCCTGAAGGATGTGTTCGGCTTCGACAGCTTCCGTCCCGGACAGGAGGCGGTGGTGGATGACCTGATCGCGGGGCGGCACACGCTGGCGGTCATGCCCACGGGCGCGGGGAAGTCGCTCTGTTTCCAGGTTCCGGCGCTGGCGCGGCCCGGTCTGACCGTGGTGGTCTCCCCGCTGGTGGCGCTGATGGAGAACCAGGTCGCGGCGCTGCAGCTTGCCGGTGTCGCGGCGGTCACGATCAATTCCAGCCGCAGCCGGGAGGAGAACGTCGACGCCTGGCTGAAGGTCCGGGACGGGCGGGCCAGCCTGCTCTACATGTCGCCGGAACGGCTGATGACGGAGCGGATGCTGCGCGCCCTTGCTGATCTGCCGGTGGGCCTGTTCGTGGTCGATGAATCGCACTGCATTTCCCAGTGGGGCCACAGCTTCCGGCCCGAATACCGCGACCTGGACCAGCTCCACAGCCGCTTCCCCGACATTCCCATCGGCGCCTTCACCGCAACGGCGGACGCGGAGACCCGGACGGACATCATAGAGCGGCTGTTCGGCGGTACTGCCGCCGTCCACGTCGCCGGTTTCGACCGCCCGAACATCCGCCTCGGTATCACGGTGAAGTCCAGGGTCGAACAGCAGGTGGAGGCCTTCGTGTCGGAGCGGCAGGGCCAGTCCGGCATCGTCTATTGCCTGTCGCGGCAGGGGACGGAGGACATGGCGGCGGCGCTGTGCGCGGCAGGCCACAACGCGCTGGCCTATCACGCGGGGCTGGATCCGGAGACCCGCGCCCGCTGGCTCGACCGTTTCATGACGGAGCCGGGGATCATCGTCGTCGCCACCATCGCCTTCGGCATGGGCATCGACAAGCCCGACGTGCGCTTCGTCGTCCACGCCGACCTGCCCGCCACCATCGAGGCCTATTATCAGGAGATCGGGCGGGCCGGGCGGGACGGCGCCCCGGCGGAGGCACAGCTCTTCTTCGGCCTGAACGACATCCGCATGCGCCGCCAGTTCATCGAGCAGAGCGACGCCGACGACATGGTGAAACGGGTGGAGCGCCAGCGGCTGGACGCGCTGGTCGGCCTCTGCGAGGCGGTGGAATGCCGTCGGGTGCTGCTGCTCGCCTATTTCGCGGAGAAGGCAGAGCCTTGCGGCAACTGCGACATCTGCCTGAACCCGCCGACGCTGATCGACGGCACCGAACTGGGCCAGAAGGTGCTGTCCACCGTGGTGCGCACGGGGGAGCGGTTCGGCGCGGTGCACATCGCCGACAGCCTGATGGGAAAATCGACGCCGAAGATCACCTCCTTCGGCCATGACCAGTTACCCACCTTCGGCATCGGCAAGGACCGCAAGGTGGGGGAATGGCGCGCCATCATCCGCCAACTCGTCGCCGCCGGATTCCTGGAGATCGACGCCGACCGCTTTGGCGGCCTGACTGTGACAAATCTGGGCCACGGCCTGCTGAAGGGGCAGGAGACCCTGCGCCTGCGCACCGACATCCTGACGGCCTCCTCAGGGCGCGGGAAGAGCAGCCGCAAGACCCGCAAGCCCGCCGAGACCGCGCTGGACGAGGCCGGGCAGGACCTGTTGCAGAGCCTGAAGGAAGTGCGCCTGAACCTGGCGCGGGAACGTGGCGTACCGCCCTATGTCATCTTCCACGACGCCACCCTGATCGAACTCGCCGCCCGCCGCCCGCGCGACGTGGGAGCCTTCGCCGAGACCCACGGCGTCGGCGCCAGCAAGGTGGAAAAGTTCGCCAGCGCATTCCTGCAGGCCATCGCCGACCACCCGGGGTGAGCGAGAATTCCTGCGCCCCTGTCGCATATGTGGGCCGTCGTCGGCGTCCAACCGCTATCTGAACACCGGTTTGCGCTTGTTGAGGAAGGCGTCGACGGCTTCCTTGTGCTCGGCGCTTTCGTAGGCTTCCTGCAACCTGGCCTGCTCCCGCGACTGCACCAGCTCCAGATCCGTCTCGGAGCCGTTCTGCGTCAGTAGTTCCTTCGTCCAGGCCAGGTGCCGGTCGGGATTGGCGGCGATGGCGTTGGCCACTTCCATTGCCGTCGCCATCAGGTCGGCATCATCCACGACCCGGTTGGCGAGACCGCTGCTGGCAGCCTCTTCGCCGTCCATGAAGCGGCCCGTCAGCGCAAGCTCACTCGCCGCGCCGAAGCCCATGCGCTGCACCAGGAAGTGCGAACTGGCCAGTTCGGGCACGACGCCGACCTTCACGAACGGCACGGCGACCCTGGCCGACCGGGCGATCAGGATGACATCGAACGACAGGATCTGGCTCAGGCCCACACCGACAGCGACGCCATTGACCGCGGCGATCAGGGGCTTGGACTCGCGAACGAACTTCACCCATTGGATCGGTGCCGACGGCTTTGCGCCGGATTCTGCCTGCTCCATCCGGGCCCGGAACGTGTCCTTCATGTCAGCACCGGAGCAGAAGCCCCGGCCAGCGCCGGTCACGATGACCGCGCCGATGGAGGGATCATTGTTCACGGAGGTGATGGCGTCATGCATCTCCTCCCGCATCCGGTAGGTCCAGGCGTTCAGTTTCTCCGGCCGGTTCAGTGTCAGGATGCCGACATTGCCCTCGGTCATGTATGTGATCTGTTCATAGGTCATGTGTGGCTGTCCTCCCCGCCACCATATCAGCACGCCAGAGCACAAGCGCCAATCGGTGATCATGGATGACCTGTCACCCGGTAGCCGAATGGCTCCGAGCCTTCCGGACGGTGCTCCGCGAACCTCTCAGCAGCGGGCAGCCCCGGCGGGCTGCGGACGATTGGAGGGGAAACAGTTCCCCCTACCGGATCATCCGGGCGAAGGCGCGGACGTCGTCGATGAAGGGTTGCGGTTCCTCCATTGCGGCGAAGTGGCCACCGGCCGGCATTTCGGTCCAGTGGACGACATTGGCCATGCGCTCCACCCACTGGCGCGGCGGCATGGAGAAGCTGTCGGCAGGGAACTTCGCCACGCCCACCGGCACCTCGATCCGCTGACCATCCGGCACCAGGAAATTGTCGCTCTCCACGATGGAGGTGTACATCCAGGTGGAGCTGTTGATGGTGCCGGTGTGCCAGTAGAGCGCGATGTTGGCGAGCAGCCGGTCGGCGCTGAAACGGCTGTGCAGGTCGCCTTGGGTGTCGCCCCAGGTGTGGAACTTCTCCGTGATCCAGGCAGCCAGCCCGGCAGGTGAGTCGGTTAGGCCATAGCTGAGGGTCTGCGGCTTGGTGGACTGGATGGCCTGATAGGCAGTCTCGAAGCGCAGGTCGGTCTGGCGCTGTTTCAGCCAGGCCTGCTCCTCGGCGTCGGGGGCGGGGTCAATCTTCGCGTGGCGGGGAATCCACATGTTCTGGTGAATGCCGCAGCAGACGTCCGAATGCGCCAACCCGAGCCATGAGGTGACCAGGCTGCCCCAGTCACCGCCCTGTGCCATGAAACGCTCGTAGCCCAGCACATCCACCATCAGGTGCCGCCACAGCCGTGCGGTCTCGCGGCAGTCCACCGGTTTCGGCGGTGCGGCACTGAAACCATAGCCGGGCAGGCTGGGGACGATGACATCGAAGCCATCCTCCGCCTGTCCACCGAAGCGCTCCGGGTGGGCCAGCGGCTCGATCACCTCCAGGAACTCGACGATGGAGCCGGGCCAGCCGTGGGTCAGGACCAGGGGCAGGGGATTGCTGCCCGATCCCTTCTCCTGGATGAAATGGATCTCCAGGCCATCGACCGTTGCGTGAAAATTGTCGAAGCGATTGATCTGCTGCTCCACCGCGCGCCAGTCGAAACCCTCTGCCCAGTGATCGCAGAGGGCGCGCACATGCGCCATGTCGGCCCCCAGCGCCCAGGGTTCGGCCTCCGGTTCCTCCCGCGGCCAGCGGGTATCGCGCAGCCGTGCCTGCACATCTGCAATGTCCGCGTCCGGGACCTGAACCGTGAAGGGGCGAAGTGTGCCGGGCATTCCATCATCCTCCCTGATGACCATGCCCTACCATGGCGCTATCCTGTGGCCAGTCAATGCGCTGGCCCCTGTCGGCGATGTCATCCTGGGGAGGGAGATCATGAACCTTTCGGAAGTGCTCTATGACCGCAACGGTGCGGTTGCCACCATCACGCTCAACCGCCCGGACCAGCTCAACGCCTGGACCCGGAAGATGGAGGCGGAGGTGCGCGAAGCCATGATGGAGGCGTCGAACGATGATGCCGTGCGCGCCATCGTGCTGACCGGTGCCGGGCGCGGGTTCTGTGCCGGGGCCGACATGAACCTGCTGGGCGACATCCAGGACGAGGCCGCTTCGGCGAAGTCCCGCATCCAGTCGCTCAGTGCGGTGAACAATGCCATTCCCGGCGGGCTGGACCTGCCGACCGACTACACCATGCGCTACAGCTATTTCCCGACGGTGCCGAAGCCGGTGCTGGGGGCGATCAACGGGCCGTGCGCCGGGCTGGGCATGGTCATGGCGCTTTATTGCGACATGCGCTTCGCCTCCGACGCGGCTGTCTTCACCACCGCATTCTCCCGCCGCGGCCTGATCGCGGAGCATGGCATTTCCTGGATGCTGCCGATGCTGGTGGGCCATGCCAATGCGCTGGACCTGCTGCTGTCTGGGCGGAAGTTCGGTGCGGCGGAGGCCCAGTCGATGGGGTTGGTCAACCGGGTGATCGAGATGGCGGACTTCGCCGACCAGTGCCATGCCTACGCCGATGAACTGGCCACCATGGTCTCGCCGCGCTCCATCCGGGTGATGAAGTCGCAGGTCTACAAGGCCATGCTGCAGTCGCTGGAGCACGCCACCCTGACAGCCAATTCGGAGATGCCCGGCAGCTTCGATTCGGAGGATTTCAAGGAAGGCGTGGCGCATTTCGTCGAACGCCGCGCACCGGCGTTCAGCGGCAGGTAGCGGAGTCGTCTTTGGCCTGTTCCATCCCTCTCCTCCACCCGGCCACCCAATTAAGGATACTCCCATGGGTGGCCGGGTCGGGGAGAGGGATGGAACAGACCGCACAACAAACTGGAGGCCGGGTGAGATGGATCAGGAAAACCTGAAGCGGCTGCGCGCCAGGTATGGCGATGTGGAGCCCGGTACGACCTATGACGAGCGTTATCGCGCCATCACGGATTCACAATTCGAGGATGGCGGACGCCGCCATGCGCCCTTCGCCGGTATTCCGACCTTTCTCGGTGCTCCGGCGGTCGAGGGCCTGGACGGGCTGGATATCGCGCTGATCGGGGTGCCCATGGATCTGGGTGTCACCAACCGCCCCGGTGCCCGCTTCGGACCGCGCGCGGTGCGCACGATCGAACGGATCGGGCCCTGGCACCACATCCTGGCCCGCGCGCCGTTCCTGGAGGCGAAGGTTGGAGACGTGGGCGACGTGCCCTTCCGCAGCCGCTTCAGCCTCGACATGGCGATGGAGGATATCGAGGCCTACTACGGCACCATCCGCGATGCCGGGGTGCGGCCCCTCTCGGTGGGCGGGGACCATTCCATCACCTATCCGATCATGAAGGCGCTGGGACGCGACCGCCCGCTGGGCATGGTCCACATAGATGCCCATTGCGACACGGGCGCGGAGTTCGACCACAGCAAGTTCCACCATGGCGGCCCGTTCCGCATGGCCGTGCTGGATGGCGTGCTGGACCCGGAACGCTGCGTTCAGATCGGTATCCGTGGCGCGTCCGAGTACATCTGGGAATTCTCGCGGGATGCAGGCATGACCGTCTTCCACATCGAGAAGGTGATGGAACAGGGCATTCCGGCGGTAATCGAGGCGGCGCGGCAGGTCGTGGGGGACGGGCCGGTCTATGTCACCTTCGACATCGACGGCATCGACCCGGGCTTTGCCCCCGGCACCGGCACGCCGGAGGTCGGCGGCCTGACCCCGCGGGAGGTGCAGCAGATCTTCCGTGGCCTCGACGGGCTGGACATCGTTGGCGGCGACGTGGTGGAGGTGGCACCGCAGTACGATGCGACCACCAACACGGCGCAGGTCGGCGGTCAGATGCTGTTCGAGATCCTGACGGTCATGACGGGGTGCAAGTCGGCAGTGTGACCGCGACCGCGCGATCTCTACCCGATGTGGGCGATCTGCATTTCCAGTTCTTCCGGCGTCATCGGATAATCGACACCGTTGCGGGCGGCGAGCAGTTCGTGTGGCGGAACGCGGGCGATGCGCTGCTGCACCAGCAGGGCGGTCCGCATCGACAGTCCGGCCTGATGCACCAGTGCCGTCGTGGCCTTGCCGTTGCGCATGGCCATGATCCGCTCCACGGCCTCTTCCTTGCGACCTGCCTTCAGGGCCAGGGCGCGGATGACGAAGCTGCGGCGGTTCTTTTCCATCGCCTTCTGGATGACCTCGTCATCCAGCTTGCCGCGCCCGTGCAGGTGCTCGGCAAAGTCGGAGTCCAGTTTCTGGTCGGCGTCCTTGTCTTCCGACAGTTTCTCGCCGACAGCCTCCGCCAGCGCCTGACGGGTGCGGTTGTCCAGGTCGCCGCGCTCCGCCAGCCGATCCAGCAGGGACCGGGCAACGAAGGTGGAGATGCGGCGGATGGCGCGCTGCGACAGCTCCGGGCGCATCACCAGCGGTTCGTGCAGCACGTCGGTGTCGCGCGCATCCTCCGCCAGTTCGTCCAGCGTGTCGGACCGGACCTGCGCCGACCTGTTGTGCAACAGAGCCGCGACGGCGGGCAAGTCGGTCGTCGCGACGACGGCATCGGCCACATCCGGGCCGATACCGCGGCGGCGGGCGATGGAGGGCAGGGCACCGATGGTGACACCGGCGGCGATGATTTCCACCAGGTCGGCGTCGTTGAGCAGCGGTGAATATTCCAGGATCGGCGCAGCCACGATCTCCTCGACGTCCTGCGCCAGCTTCATGACAATGGCTTTCGGCACGACCTCGGAATCACGGATGGCATCGGCCAGGGCCGCCCGGACATCCACCAGCCGGTCCGCGGACAGATGGTCGAGCGCCTGTTCGGTCAGGTCGCGCAACCGTTCCTGCTTCGCGTCACCGATGCCGGGCAGCAGCCTGCCGATCTTGCGGGCCAGTTCGGTCCGCACATAGGGGTCCACGTCTTCCGACAGTTTCAGATCTGCCTGACCGGGGGTGGCGGGGTTGCTGGCGACCGCACTGCGGACATCCTTGTCCTGATCCTCGGCGAGATAGTAGAGGACCTCCGGTCGCGCGTCGGCGTCTCTGGCCAGCGCCAGACGTGTGCCCTGATTGGTGCTCTTCAGCGCGGCAATCTGTTTCTGGTAGGCAATCATGTCGGTGTTGCGCTTGTCGTCGGCCATCTCGATCATTCCCCGGTCGCGGATCACCGTCCCATCATCGGCCAAGGCAACTAACGCAGCGTTAACGGCACGGGTGTGAATGGGCTTGCGGGCCGGGTGAGAGGCGGTGATAAGGGGGCATGACAGATTCCGAGCAACGCGGTGATCAGACCGCCCCCGACCTGCGCCATGTGGATACATGGGTCTTCGACCTGGACAACACGCTCTATCCGGCGCGCAGCAATCTCTTCGACCAGGTCAGTGACCGCATGCGGTTCTTCATCTGCGATTTCCTGCAGGTGGACGAGGAAGAGGCGCATCGCCTGCAGAAGGGGTATTTCCTTTCCCACGGCACCACGCTGAAGGGGCTGATCGATCACCACGGCGTCCGGCCGGAGGATTTTCTGGACTACGTCCATGACATCGACCTGTCGCCGGTGGACGAGAACCCGCAACTCGCGGATGTGCTGAAACGACTGCCGGGCCGGAAACTGGTCTTCACCAATGGATCGGTCAGCCATGCCGAGAACGTCATGGGCAAGATCGGCATCGGTGACTGCTTCGAGGCCATCTTCGACATCGTGCATTCGGACTTCATTCCGAAGAAGAGTGTCGAGCCCTATTACCGCTTCATCGAAACCCACGATGTCAAACCGGCCAGCGCCGCGATGTTCGAGGACATGGCCCGCAATCTGGTTCCCGCCCATGCCATCGGCATGACCACGGTCTGGATCCCCGGGATCAGTGAATGGAGCCACGAGGAATCAAGCGGCGAACACATCCACCATGTCACCGACGATCTGACCGGGTTCCTGATTGCCGCCGCTGACCGGATCGGGAAGGGCTGATTCCGGCTCCTACGAGCCGCTCTTGCGGTTGACCCGTTTCGACAGTTCCTCGACGCTTTCAACCCGCTCCGAATAGCGGTCCACCAGATAGGCGGCGCGCCCGCGCGTCAGCCAGGTGAACTTCAGCAGTTCCTCCATTACATCGACCATGCGGTTGTAGAATGGCGACGGTTTCATGCGGCCATCGTCCTCGAACTCCAGGAAGGCCTTCGGGACCGAGGACTGGTTCGGGATCGTGATCATCCGCATCCAGCGTCCCAGGATGCGCATCTGATTGACGGCGTTGAAACTCTGCGACCCGCCGCAGACCTGCATGACCGCCAGGGTGCGTCCCTGCGTGGGGCGAACCCCGCCGATGGGCGCCAGTGGCAGCCAGTCGATCTGGGTCTTCAGGATGCCGGTCATGGCACCGTGGCGTTCCGGCGAGCACCAGACATGTGCCTCCGACCAGAGCGAAAGCTCGCGCAGTTCCTGGACCTTCGGGTGGGTGTCATCGACACTGTCGACCAGTGGCAGGCCGGTGGGGTCAAAGATGCGTGGCTCCGCGCCCAGCGCCTCCAGGACCCGTGCAGCCTCTTCCACCATCAGCCGCGAATAGGAGCGTTCCCGCAACGAGCCGTAGAGCAGCAGGACGCGCGGCGGATGCGTCGGATCGCCGGGCGCAGCCAGTTGCGCAATGTCGATCCGGTGCAGGGAATCGGGCGCGATGTTGGGAAGATCGTCAGCCATTGATCGTCACCTCTCCGCCGTCTTCCTTCGTGAGCACGGTTCCCGGTGGCAGGTCGAGCAATGCTGTCACCGCTTCCGACGGCCGGCACAGCGCTACCCCCTTCGGTGTGCAGACAATGGGACGATTGACCAGGACCGGGTGGACCAGCATGGCGTCCAGAATGGCCTCCTCGGTTACCGACGGATCTGTCAGGCCGAGCTCCTTCGCCGGTGACTTGCTGATCCGCAGCGCGCTGCGCGGTGTCAGTCCGGCAGCGGCGAACAGTCCCAGCAACTGCGGGCGGGTCCATCCGGTTTCGAGATAGTGGATCACGGTCGGTTCCTCTCCGGCCTGCCTGATGAAGGCCAGGACATTGCGTGAAGTACCGCAGTCGGGGTTGTGATGGATGACGATGCTCATGGCTGATCACACCTTGGGTGGGCTGGTTCTGGCTGGTTGATCGCAGGGTCTGTTCCTGCCCCAGACCATGCACCTGCGCCAACCTGTACTTGCGGGCAGGCGCCATGTCGCATCGGGCGTTCCGGAACAGGTCAGCAGGAAGCAGTCTGTCAGGTCAGGCTCCGACTTCGGCGAGGCGGCGCTTAAGTTCGGCGTTCTCTACCTCCAGATCGGCCAGTTGCTGCAGGATCTGCCGGTTTGCCTCCGCGAAGGCATCGACATCGTGGCGGGGCGTGATGTGCTGCGGGCAGTTGATGTCCCAGGCTGTGACCTGAAACAGGATGGCACGCTCCACCTTGCCCGCCTTGTAGTCCGGGATTGCGAGGTCAGCCATCAGCTCCGGGTCATCCTCGACCACCCGTGCTTCGCCCCAGATCTTGATACGGCGGCGGTTGGCATAGTCCATCAGGAAGATGAACGCCTTCGGATTGTCGGCCAGATTGCCGAGGGTCACATACTGGCGGTTGCCACCGAAGTCGGCGATGCCCAGCGTGGTCCCGTCGACCTGGCGCAGGAAACCCTTCGGACCACCGCGATGCTGGATGTAGGGTTGGCCCTCCGAACTGACGGTGCCGAGATAGAATGAATCCCGCTCGGCGATGAAGGCCAGCAGGTCTTCGGTCAGCGCAGTGCGGAAGCCGCCCTTCTCCTCCATGCGCCGGTAGGTATCGCGCGACCCCAGCCGCTCCTGCGCGGCCTTGACGGCAGGGGTGAAGGCAATATCGCTCGAGGGGCGGTCCATCTGTGTCTCTCCACGGCAGTCGGGTGGAGAGTATCTATGGCAGCGGGACGAAAAGGGGAGGGGAACCGCACATGAATGCTGATCGGTCCGGCACGAGCGCATGCTCCTTCCCCCTCGACGGGGGAAGGACGGGATGGGGGTGAATCGGCGAAGCCGATACTGAACCGGATGTCAGAGCAGCAGCCTTCGGCTTCACCCCCCATCGTCCGCTGCGCGGCCACTTCCCCCGCAAGGGGGGAAGCCGGGAAAAATTCAGCAGATGGTGCTGTTTCCTCCCCCTTCGGTCACGGGTTCAGGTGCGCAGGGTCAGCCCGCCATCGACGGTGAGCCCGTGCCCCGACACGAAGCCCGCATCGTCGGAGGCAAGGAACAGGGCACCACGGGCAATGTCGATGGGCTGCCCCAGCCGCCGCAGTGCGGCCTTCTTGGCCCAGATCGTCGCGATGTTCTCGTCGGCGAAGCTGGCACCGGTCATGCCGGTATGGATGGCACCGGGTTCGATGTAGTTGCAGGTGATGCCGAACTTGCCGAGCTCCAGCGCCAGGGTGCGTGTCATGCCGGCGACACCGGCCTTCGAGGCGCAATAGGCGCTCAGGCCGTAATCGGTCATGCGGGCCATGACGGATGCTGTGGAGATGATGCGCGGTGCGGGGCTTTCCTTCAGGTGCGGGATCGCGGCACGGCACAGCTTGTAGGGGCCGGTCAGGTTGACGGCGAGGGTGATGTCCCACTGCTCGTCCGTCATGACCTCGGCAAGTGCGTTCCGGCTGACACCGGCATTGTTGTATAGGATGTCCAGCTTGCCGAAGGTCTCGATGGCCTTGCCGATAATGCGTTCCGCCGCGCCATCGGCTGCCACGTCCGCCTCGAACGGGGTGACATAGGCGTGGTCGTGGGCCTCGGCCAGTCCCTTGCCGGGCAGATCGACCGCGAGCACCATCGCGCCTTCGCGCGCGAAGAGGTCTGCCGTTGCCTGGCCAATGCCGCTGCCTGCGCCGGTCACGATCGCCGCGCGTCCCTCGAGCCGTCCTGTCATGCTGTCCTCCCCAGGTTGTCACATGCGGGGAAGCCTAGCTCGCGGCCATGCTCCACGCCAGCAGGACAGTGGTCTCGACTGCCATGCAGGTCGCGCCCAGCACGTCGCCCGTGTAGCCGCCAAAGTAGTGCTGCGCGATCTGAGCCATGGCCAGCACCACGGCAACAGCCAGGACTACAGCCAGCAGCAACTGCATGATCGGGGCGCCGCCAATGACACTGGCGAGCAGAGCGATCAGCAGTCCCGTGGCGCATGCCTTTCGCATGTCGCGGTCCCCGGCCTTGCCTGCGCCTGCCGCTGCGCCGTCGGCCCGTGCGAGGGGCAGGCGCGCCATGACGACCGCCATGCCGGCCCGACCCAGCGCGAGAGCGGCCAGCAGTGCCGCCAGGGCATCCAGCACGTCGAGAGAGGAGAGAGCCGCAACACGGATCAGCAGGAAGACGATCAGTCCCAGCGTGCCATAGGTGCCGATGCGGCTGTCGCGCATGGCGGCAAGGCGGGCATCCCGACCGCTCCGTGCCCCCAGACCATCCAGCATGTCGGCCAGCCCGTCCTCATGCAGTGCACCGGTCAGCAGCACCGACAAGGCGATGGTCACCGCCGCCGCAAGCAGACCGTTCGCACCCAGCCCGACCATTGCCGCGAAGGTCGTGGCCAGGGCAGCGGCCAGCAGCGCACCGACAACGGGAAAGGCCCAAAGCGCCTGTGCCAGCTTGCGGTCGGCGGCAGCTGCGGGAAAGCGTGTCGGCAGACGGGTAAGCCAGCCCAGCGCGATGGCCAGGTCGATATCGAGACTGGCAAGCAGCCCGCGCATCAGTCGGGTCGCTTCATGACCAGGGGAAGTCCGGCAGCGACGAACAGCACGCAATCGGCCGAGAGCGCAACCCGCTGGTTGGCCAGTCCCTGCCAGTCGCGGAACTGCCGTCCCAGCGGCGTCTCGGGCACCAGACCAAGCCCGACCTCGTTGGAAACCAGTACCGTCGGGGCCGTGCGCTCCGCCAGTACGTCGATCAGATTTGCGATCTCCGCGTCCGGCGCGATGTCCGCCAGCATCAGATTGCTCAGCCAGAGCGTCAGGCAGTCCACCAGAACGGCCTGCTCGCCACAGGCCTCGAGCTGATCGGGCAGGTTGCGCGGGGCCTCCACCGTGACCCAGTCATGGCCACGGTCGGCCTTGTGCTGTTCGATGCGCAACTGCATCTCGCTGTCGAAGGCTTCGGCGGTGGCAAGATAGACCGGTGTCGTCGCACCGGCATGATCGCGCACCAGCCGCTCGCCCAGCCTGCTCTTGCCGGACCGCGCCCCACCCAGCACCAGCGTTGTCCATGGCAGTGCGGCGTCGGGGCCAAGGATGGTGTGATAGCCGCTCAAGGCATCAGGTGTCCTGCTTGCTGCCGGCCACGGCGGCCTCGGCAAAGGTTGCCATGCCATTGTGGCAGGCAAGCGCGGCGCGGACGAGGCCGAGCGCCGTCGCAGCGCCGGACCCCTCGCCGAGCCGCATCCCGAGCGCCAGCAGAGGGTCGAGGCCGAGCTTCGCCAGCAACCGCTGATGGCCCGGCTCGCCAGACTGGTGGGCCGCCAGCGCATGGGCCAGCCCGTCCGCGCCCGCGATTCGGTGCAGCGGGGCAACGGCGGCAGTGACAATGAAGCCGTCCAGCAGAACCGGTATCCGGTGACGTCGCGCCGCCAGGCAGGCGCCGAAGATCGCCGCCAGCTCCCGCCCGCCGACATGGGACAGGGCCAGCAGCGGATCGTCGAGGGCGGATCCATGGGTGGCGCAGGCGCGCGCGATCACGTCGGTCTTGCGCGCGATGCCTGCATCATCGACGCCTGTGCCCGGTCCGACCCAGTCGCGAGCCTCCCCGCCCAACAGGGCCAGTGCGACGGCGGCTGCGGCGGTCGTGTTGCCGATTCCCATCTCGCCGAAGACCAACAGATCCTCCGTCCCGCGCACGGCGTCCATCCCCATGGCGACAGCCCCAAGGAAGGCGTTCTCATCCATCGCGGGCTGCACGGTGAAATCGGCGGTCGGTGTCGCGATTCCGCAGTCCACAACGGAGAGCTCCGCCCCGAAGGCGCTGGTCAACTGGCAGATCGCCGCAAATCCCGCGCCGAACCCGGCAAGCATCTGCGCATTCACCTCGTCGGGGAAAGCGGACACGCCGTGCTTCGTCATGCCATGGCTGCCGGCGAATATGATGGTGCGCGCACGGTCCATGGTCGGGCGATCCGTGCCCTGCCAGCGTGCCATGTGGACCGCGATTTCCTCCAGCCGACCCAGCGATCCGGCGGGTTTCACCAGATTGTCCTGGCGTGCGGCGGCATCACGCGCTGCCGCATCATCCGCGTCCGGCAGGTCGGCAATCAACTGGCGCAGGTGGTCGAGGGTGTCGGGTTTCATCAGGGCCGCTCCGGATCAACAATCGGGGCGCATCTTGACCACGGCCACCGGAGAGTCGCAATACGGCGTGTGCCTGCCTGAAACCTGATCGCATTGTTGCGCCTGACGGGGGGCAACTGTAAGGTCGGGACTGCGTGACGGTTCCGTCTGACCCACAAGGGAAGGGCGGATGAGAAAAGGGAACACGGTTCGGCGTACCCATCAGGGACCAAGTCCGTGGCTGCCCCCGCAACTGTATGCGTCGAGGATGTTCGAACATGCCACTGGCCCCGATTGGCCGGGAAGGCCGGACAGCCGCCCAAGACGTGAGCCAGGAAACCTGCCGCCCGCAAGTGTGAAACCCACCATGGTCGCCGGCGGGGCGACAGGGAGAACAAGACGATGAACGAATTCAACCAGACGATGGATCAGACCACTGAGGCTGGCTCGACAGGTGTGCGCATGGCTGCGCTGCCTGCCGTGGTGACGGCACTGCTGCTCGGCACGTTCCTGGTGTTCGCGGCGGGCATGGCCCAGTCGGACACCCTGCACAATGCCGCGCATGATGGCCGCCACAGCTTCGCCATGCCGTGTCACTGACCGATCATCGCTGATACGAGATGTTCAAGCGCATATTCGCGTGCGCCCTGATTGCAGGGGTGCTCGCAGGACTGGTCGCGGCTGTACTGCAGCAGGCGGTAACAGTCCCTCTGGTGGTCGCCGCCGAAGCCCTTGAGGGCGGCGGCGCGCCTGCAGGACATGGTGACGGGCACGATCACGGTGGCCACGACCATGGCTCCCATGACCACGGAACCGATGGCCACGGTACTGCCGCGCCTGCGCAGAGCGGTCATGGTGGTCATGATCATGGCGACGGCTGGATGCCGCAGGATGGCGTGGAACGGATCTTCTACACCTCCCTGATGACTGTCCTGATCGGCCTGGGCTATGCCTTCGCGCTGGTGGCGCTGATTGCCTTCAGCGGTCGGCGGATGACGGCGCGCTTGGGCGTGCTCTGGGGCGCAGCGGGCTTTGTCACCACCGCGCTGGCACCTGGCCTCGGTCTGCCGCCGGAGCTGCCGGGAATGCTGGCGGCGGAGGTTCAGGCCCGCCAGATCTGGTGGTTCCTGACGGTCGTGCTGACCGGGCTGGGACTCTGGCTCATCTTCCTGTCGGACCGGCAGGTACTGATGGGTGTCGGAATCATCGCCCTGATCATTCCACACGTGATCGGCGCTCCGCATCCGCATCACGGCGGCGGCAGTGGCGTGCCACCGGAACTGGCGGCACAGTTCGCCACTGCCTCACTGGCCATGGCCGCGGTTTTCTGGTGTGTACTGGGCGCGATCGCGGGCAGCATCTGGCATCGCATGGATCATGCGACACAAGGGGAAGGCAACTGATGACACAGACGGTAAACAAGCTGGGGACATCCCGGATTCCTGCGACCGTGGTGACGGGCTTCCTCGGCGCGGGCAAGACCACGCTGATCCGCCACCTGCTGCAGAACGCGGGTGGAAGGCGCATCGCCCTGATCATCAATGAATTCGGTGACCTTGGCGTCGACGGCGAGGTCCTGAAGGGCTGCGGGGAGGAAACCTGCGCGGAAGATGATGTGGTGGAACTGGCCAATGGCTGCATCTGCTGCACCGTCGCCGACGACTTCGTGCCGACCATGACGGCCCTGCTGGACCGGGACAATCCGCCCGATCATATCGTCATCGAGACTTCGGGCCTCGCCTTGCCGCAGCCGCTGGTGAAGGCGTTCAACTGGCCCGACATCCGTACCCGGGTGACGGTGGACGGTGTGGTGACCGTGGTTGACGGTGCCGCCGTCGCCGCCGGACGGTTTGCCCACGACGAGGCGGCGCTGGATGCCCAGCGGCAGGCCGACGAGAACCTGGATCACGAGACCCCCATGTCGGAACTGTTCGAGGATCAGCTTGGCTGTGCCGACCTGATCATCGTCAACAAGACCGATCTGCTGGGCGATGGCGGGCTGGACGTGGTGCGGGAGTTCATTCGCCCCGACGTGCGTGCCGGCGTGCCGGTGGTTTCGGCGATACAGGGGGCCTTGCCCGCGTCCGCCCTCATCGGTCTCGGGATCGGGGCGGAGGATGACATCGCCAACCGCCCGACGCATCACGAGCGCGCGGGCGAGATCGATCATGACCACGATGACTTCGACAGCTTCCACGTGGACCTGCCGCAGATCACCGATCCGGCGGCTTTCTCTGCCAGCGTCTCGGCAATGCTGGCGGCGGAGAACGTGCTGCGCCTGAAGGGCTTCGTTGCCGTTTCAGGCAAGCCGATGCGGATGGTGATTCAGGCCGTGGGGCCGCGCATCGACCATTATTTCGACCGCCCTTGGCGCGCCGATGAAACACGTTGCACCCGCCTGGTCGTGATCGGCGAGAAGGGTCTGGATCAGGCGCGGATCACCGAAGCACTGCAGCAGTCGGCCATTTGAGCCATGCATCTGCTTCAGGCCCAGCCGGGAGCGATCGAGGACGGTGAGGAAGCCGTCGATCTGGCGCAGGAACCGGCTGATGTGTTGGTCCTGACGGCGGCCGATACCGAGATCGCGGCGCTGGCCACCGCTCGTGCCGAACTGGGCGATGAAGCGCCCGGCCTGCGGCTGGCGGCGCTGGGGTTCCTGAAGCATCCCATGTCGGTTGATCTGTACGCGGAGAAGACCGTCGCGGGGGCAAGGCTGGTGGTCGGACGATTCCTGGGCGGCGTCGGCTACTGGTCCTACGCCATCGAGGAGATTGCCCGCACCTGTCGCCGGAACGGCATCCCCTTCGTGGCCCTGCCGGGGGACGAGAAGCCGGACGCCGATCTGGCCGCAGTCTCCACGATCGAACCGGAGGTGCGAGACGCCCTCTGGAGCTGGCTGGCGGAGGGCGGGCCGGGCAACAGCCGCAACTTCCTGCGCGCCTGCCGGGCGATCCTTGATGGCGGCGAACTGCCGGAACCGGCGCGGCCCCTGCTGCGCGCCGGATTGTACTGGCCGGGCCGGGATGCGCCGTCACTGTCTGATAGTGCGCCGGCGGAGGATACACGCCCCCGCGCCCTGATCACGTTCTACCGCGCCAACGTGCAGGGCGGTGCCATGGCACCTGTCGATGCGCTGATCGCGGCGCTGGATGCGGAGGGCGTGGCGGCCGTTCCGGTCTTCGTTTCAAGCCTGAAGGACGCAGGCTCCAACGCCATCCTGAGCGGGATCATGGCGGCGGCGAGACCCGACATCGTGCTCAACCTGACGGCCTTCGCGGTCGGCAAGCCGGGGGAGGCCGACGGCTCCGCCGCCATGCCGGGCACGGTACTGGATCAGGCGGACTGTCCTGTCCTGCAACTTGTTTCAGGGGGCAGCACGGCAGCGGTCTGGCAGGAGTCCATGCAGGGACTTGGCGCCCGTGACGTGGCGATGCATGTGGCCCTGCCGGAGGTGGATGGCCGTATCCTGACCCGCGCCATCGCCTTCAAGGCGGAGGCGTCGTTCGATCCGGCGGTACAGTGCGCCATCGTGCGCCCGGAACCGGTGCCGGACCGGGTTGCCTTCGTCGCCCGGCTTGCCGCGAACTGGATCGGGTTGCGCCGCACCTCTGTGCCAGAGCGCAGGCTGGCGCTGGTGCTGGCGAACTATCCCAACCGGGACGGGCGACTGGCCAATGGCGTCGGTCTCGACACCCCGGCCAGCACGATCCGTGTGCTGCGGGCGCTGGAGGAAGAGGGCTATACGGTCGATGGTGCACCCCGCGACGGTGCCGCGCTGATGGAGCGGATTCTTGCCGGACCGACCAACTGGCTGACCGATCGCGCCAGCCGGACCGGCGGTGTCGTGCTGCCGACAGATGCCTATGCGAAGTGGTTCGCGACCCTGCCGGAGACAGTCCGGACAACCGTGACCGAACGCTGGGGCGCACCGGAGAGCGATCCGTTTCACGATCCGGCACGCGGTGGCTTCGTGCTTTCGGTGCTGAGCTTCGGTCGGGTGGTTGTCGGCATCCAGCCCGCCCGTGGCTACCAGATCGACCCCAAGGAGACCTATCACAGCCCCGACCTGCCGCCGCCGCACGGCTATCTGGCCTTTTACTTCTGGTTGCGTGAAACGTTCGGTGCGCAGGCTGTCGTCCATCTTGGCAAGCACGGCAATCTGGAGTGGCTGCCGGGCAAGGCGCTGGCCCTTTCCGACGCCTGCTTCCCGGAGGTGGCGCTGGGGCCGCTGCCGCATCTCTATCCCTTCATCGTCAATGATCCGGGGGAGGGAACACAGGCCAAGCGCCGGGCGCAGGCGGTCATCATCGACCATCTGACGCCGCCGATGACCCGTGCCGAAACCTATGGCGCGCTGCGGGATCTGGAGGCGCTGGTCGATGAATATTTTGACGCTGCCGGGCTGGACCGGCGGCGGCTGGACCTGTTGCGGCGGGAGATCCTGTCGCTGGTGGCGGCGGAGAATCTGGGAACCGACGCGTCGATCACGGATGATGACGACGAGGACGCGGCCTTCGCCAAGCTGGACAATTATCTCTGCGAACTGAAGGAAGCGCAGATCCGCGACGGTCTGCACATCTTCGGGGTCTCTCCGGAGGCACGACAGCGGCGGGATCTGCTGCTGGCGCTGGCGCGGGTGCCGCGCGGGGGCAGCGGCTCCGGCAACGGGTCGTTGCTGCGGGCGATGGCGGATGATCTCGGGCTGGGTTTCGATCCACTGGACTGTACCATGGGCGACGCGTGGGGTGGCCCGCGACCCGCGGTACTGGCGGCGGTGGATGACCAGAACTGGCGCACGGTCGGGGACACGGTGGAGCGGCTGGAACTGCTCGCCATCAACCTGCTTGAACAGCCGGAAGCCACCGCCCCGCCGGGTGTGGCGAGCGGGGGAGTCCTGGCGGCGATTAATGAACGTCTGGCACCTGATCTCGACAGTTGTGGCCCGGCGGAACTCTCAGGCCTGCTGACCGGCCTGTCGGGGCGGTTCGTTTCGCCCGGGCCTTCCGGTGCGCCGACACGGGGGCGGCCCGACACGCTGCCGACAGGGCGAAACCTCTTTTCCATCGACAGCCGCGCGATGCCGACACAGACCGCCTGGGCGCTGGGCTGGAAGTCGGCCAACCGGCTGATCGAGCGGCACCTGCAGGACAATGGCGACTGGCCGCGCGTCATGGCCCTGACCGCCTGGGGTACGTCCAACATGCGGACGGGAGGCGATGACATCGCGCAGGCGCTGGCGCTGCTTGGGTGCCGCCCGACGTGGGAGCCGGCCTCCCGCCGTGTCACGGGTTTCGAGATCCTGCCGCTGACCGCCCTCGACCGGCCCCGCGTGGATGTGACGCTGCGCATTTCCGGCTTCTTCCGGGACGCCTTTCCGACCCAGATCGAGCTGTTCGATTCCGCTGTCCGCGCAGTGATGCGGGAGCAGGAACCGGAGGACATGAACCCGCTCGCCGCCGCCTTCGCGCGCGACCGGGATGTCCTGCTGGCTGACGGGCTGGATGCGGCGGAGGCGGAACGCCGCGCCGGTTTCCGGATCTTCGGCGCACGACCCGGTGCCTATGGCGCCGGCCTTCAGGCCATGATCGACGAACGGCTCTGGGAAGGGCGCGGGGATCTGGCCGACGCCTTCATCGCCTGGGGCAGTCATGCCTATGGCGCAGGTGTCGCCGGGCAGGGCGCTGCGGACCAGATGCGCACGCGCCTGTCAAAGGTAGAGGCGGTGGTGCAGAATCAGGACAACCGCGAGCATGACCTGCTGGATTCGGACGATTACTACCAGTTCGAGGGCGGGCTGAGTGCCACGGTCGAGCATCTGAAGGGCGCCGCGCCGACGGTCTATCACAACGACCACTCCCGACCCGAACGCCCGGTGATCCGCACGCTGGAGGAGGAAATCGGACGCGTCGTCCGCTCCCGCGCCGTCAATCCGAAGTGGCTCGAAGGGGTCATGCGCCACGGCTACAAGGGGGCCTTCGAGATCGCGGCGACGGTGGATTACCTGTTCGCCTTCGCCGCCACGACCAACGCCGTGCGTGACCACCACTTCGATCTGCTCTGGCGCGCCTATCTGGCCGATGACGAGGTCAGGACGTTCCTGGAGGACAACAACCGCCCGGCCCTGCGCGAGATCGCCGACCGGATGCAGGAGGCGGTGGACCGGGGCATGTGGCACCCGCGCGCCAACGATGTACGCTCACGACTGGATGCCATTCGCGGGAATGGCGGGGCCGAGGCAGAGGAGACGACAGCATGACCGAGGAACAGGACGTCAACGCACGCCACAGCGAGAAGATGGCGCGCAAGAAGGCCGCCCGCGACAAGATCATGGCGGCCAAGACGGGGGAGAAGGGGCTGATCGT
>BQJF01000034.1 GCA_021604565.1 Minwuia thermotolerans
GCGCAACCAGCTCAGGTTCGGGATCGAGACCAGCCTGATGCGGAACCTGCAGCAGGTTATCGGGGCGGCCCTGCTTGCGCTCTATGTCCTTGTCGGTCTGACCTGGCTGGAACTGCCGCTGGCCGAGTTGCTGGCGCTGACGTTCCTGTTCGCCCGCCTGATGCCGCTGCTGCTCTCCGCGCAGCAGTTCCTGCACCGCTGGCTCAACGCCGAGCCGGCGCTGGAAGCCATCGACCGCTTCATCGCCGAGAGCAGCGAACATGCAGAAGCGGTCGCCGATGACGCCCATGGAGGATGGCCTGTCGTCAACGCTATCGACCTGAAGGATGTGTCCCTGACCTACGCCCGGCGTGACCGCCCGGCCCTGCACGAAATCAACCTCAGACTGCCCGCACGAACCACCACCGCGATCACCGGTCCCTCCGGCGCGGGGAAGAGTACTCTCGCCGACATACTGATGGGCCTGATCGCCCCCGATGAAGGCACCGTGACGATTGATGGTGTGCAGATGGACAGCACCAGCCGTGTGAATTGGCGGCGAAATGTTGCCTACGTGCCACAGGATACGTTCCTGTTTCACGACACGATCCGGGCAAATCTGCTGTTCGGAAATCCTGCGGCAACCGAATCGGAGCTGGTGGCGGCACTGGCGCAGGCCGCAGCGGATTTCGTCATGGAACTGCAGGACGGGCTGGACACCGTGGTGGGTGACAATGGTGTCAGGCTCTCAGGTGGTGAACGCCAGCGCATCGCCCTGGCCCGCGCCCTGTTGCGTCAGCCGAGCCTGCTGATCCTGGACGAGGCTACCAGCGCACTGGATGTCGGCAACGAGGCCGCGATCGGCAAGGCGCTGACGGAACTGCATGGCAGACTGACCATCGTCATCATCGGTCACCGAACCGGGACATTGCGGCACGCGGATCAGGTAGTGGAAATGCGCGCGGGTCGGATACCGACCACAATCATGCCTGTAGCGGATGCAGATCAGGCGACCTGATGTCCTCTGAAGCCAACTGCAAGCCATCTGCCTGAAGACGCAGCAACCCAGGAAAACCGCAGCTTTCCCGAGATTCTCGCAATACTGCGCCACGGAAACACCCGCACCGGGAGCGGCAACCCGGTGGGTTTCGTCATTGATATGCCAGCCGTCCCATGGACTCACTCGGTGCGCGCAGCGATACGCCGGCCTGGAGCGGACAAGTGCACCCGACCGCCCGAGCGTGCTGAATGCAAAACGGCAAACGGGACCCGCATGGATATGCAGATCCCGTTGAAAACATCTGTCGCCAGTAGCAGGTCTCAGACCAGCCCGTCAGCTGCTCGTGACGCCATCAGGCGAAGCACCAGGACCGCCATTGGCCGTCTCATCTGCGCCAAGAACCTTCAGCACCGGCGCTTCGTAGGCCTGCTTCTCCGAAACTTCGTTTGCCGGGATGCTGTCTTCTGAATGGATACGCTGTGTCATCAGGAATTTCCGCTGTTGGACGAACAAATTCACTCGCTGAATGTCTTGTAATCGCTTGGCCAAAGCGTGGCAAGCATGATGTGAACGTCAGGCATGGCGCCGAAGGTGATTGCGATGATGGACCAGTTGCAGCCTGATCAATATGATCGGCGTCGAAAATGCCTCCTGCTGAGCGACCGCGATGGGCCTGGTCGGGAACAACTTCCGATTGGCGGCCATTGGAGACGACAGGTGGAAATGATCACGAACAGACTTTGTCACGAGTTCCTGGATATGGCTTCCTGATGACCGAAGCTGAACATTCGCCGGAGCGTCTGGCGCTTGAACTGATGTGCCGACCGGCCACCCTGACCGGTGAGCGGCTCACCCGTGTTTCCATGCAGGACTGGGCACGCATCACCGAATGGGCGTTCGAGCACCGTTTCGCCCCCTATCTGCACTACAGTCTGGCTCAGGCAGGCCATCTCGGCAATCTGCCCGCGGACACGGCGGACCTGCTCGGGAAGGCATCCCGCAGAGCAAGCATGAAGGCCTTGTCGATGTTGCGTGACATGGTCCGGATCAGCCAGTTGCTCAATGCCGCTGGCGTGGCGCACATGTTCATGAAAGGCGCTTACCTGGCGCAGTTTGCCTACCCGGAGATCGGTCTGCGGCCCATGCGCGATCTCGACCTGCTGGTCCGGCCGGAACAGGCCATGGAGGCTTTCGACGCCCTTCAGGCAGGCGGCCTGGAACGCATCGCCAGATACAATGGCAATCCGGAGGCCTTTCTGGCGGCATCCAAGCATCTGCCGCCAATCCGGACAGCCCAGGGCACCAACGTCGAGATCCATACCCTGATGACAGCCCCGAGCAAGTTCCTGCGCAACGATGTCTCCCAATGGCGGTTCGACGCGCTGGAACCGCGCATGATCAGCCGCACCATCGCGGGCACTCGGATCAGTTTTCCCGGACCCGAGGACCAATTGCTGCATCTCTGCGTTCATTCGGCAATCGATCACCAGTTCAACAATGGCCCCCTTATTCTCAGTGACGTGGTCTGGTTCCTTCGGACCCATGTGGTGGACTGGGCCGCGCTGTGGCAGCTCGCCGACAGCCAGGGGGCATCACGCGGGCTCGCGCTTGTGCTGAGGCTGGTGGAACAGGAATGGCCCGGCCAAGAGATCGGATGGGTCGGCGACAGCGGCACGATTCTGTCGGAGGGCGCGCCGATCCTGTCGGTTGCCCGCCTCGGCCTGTTCCGCAGTTTCGAGGCACGGGGCGATGTCGCCTTGCAGGCAGAACTGGCGGCAAGTCACGGCATGAAGCAGAAGGCGGCCGAGTTGATGTCACGCATCCTTCCGCCCCCCGCGAAGCTTTCGAAGGAAGTGCCGGCTGCCGCGGATTCGCTCTGGATCTACGCCTATTATCCGGTCAAATGGCTGCGGCTGTGTCGGCGATTGTGGCAGTTCGGGCATAGCCGGTTCGATGAGCGCGCCCGCGCGGATGCCGGTAACCTTGGCCAGATCAGCGCCTGGCTGCGCGGCTGAGGGCGAGGTTCCGGCCCTGGCCCGCACCGGGTTCTCTGCTCCGGACTGTACTGCCACACCACAAAGGGTTAGGACGTTCGAGGCAACGATCCCTGCTTCGGAATCCGCTGGTGTCCTGCAACGCGGAAGAGTTGAACCATTGGAACCTGAAGGTTTCGCGTTCTTGCGGCAGCCGGATGGTGAACGCCCCGATCAATGGACGAGACATGCATCATCTTTACCGGGCCTACGGGCTGACCATAGCTTCCGAACTGCAACTTCCGGAATTGCTGCCAGCCGATCCGGATCATGGCGCACCCGATGTGACCGTCACCTGCGAGAGGATTCCACCCCAGGGCCTTGCGGGCGGCACGCAGATTTCCCCCTTCGCCTGGGTCAATGGGAATGCCTTCTGGCTCAGGGTACCGAATGTCTCACGCTTTCTCGTCACCGATGCGTCACGGATTGTCGTCGATCCGGAACCCGGTATCGACGAAGCCTCGGTCCGGGTCTTCATGCTCGGATCCGTTCTGGGCGCATTGCTGTTTCAGCGGGGATTCCTGCTGCTGCACGGAAATGCGATCGAGGTGGATGGGAAATGTCTCGTCTGTCTCGGGCCGTCGGGAACGGGAAAGTCCACTCTGGCCGCCGCCTTCATACGTCGTGGTTATCGTGTTCTGGCTGACGATGTTGTCCCTGTCGATGCGCACTGCGCTGCCGTTCCCGGTTTTCCGCGCCTCAAGCTCTGGCAGGACTCCGCCGATCAGCTCGAGTTCGGAACGGATGGACTGACCCGAATTCGCCCGAAACTGCAGAAGTTCAACGTCCCGGTCCCGGGCCGGTTCTGCGACGACGCTCTGCCGGTACGCTGGGTCTATATCCTGGACAACGACAATAAGGACTCGATCAGGATTGACCCGATTGTCGGCATGGACCGTTTCCAGCCGCTTCGTGCCAATACCTACAGACGCCATTTCATGGAGGGACTGTCGCTTCGTCCGGAGCACCTGAAGCAATGTGGCGAGTTGGCCGGACGCGTCCATCTGGCCCGTGTCACGCGGCCCCGGTCGGGTTTCGACATAGATGGCCTGGTCGACCGGCTGCTAGCAGATACGAGGGAGGCTGGCTGAAGTGGGCGGAATCTTCTGGCTCGCATCCTACCCCAAATCCGGAAACACGTGGTTCCGGTCATTCCTGAGCAACTACATGTCCGACTCGGACGAACCAGTCGACATCAACCAGATCAGTGTCGGCAAGATCGCATCGCATCGGCTCTGGATCGACAATGTGATCGGGTTCGATACTGCCGACCTCACACAGGACGAGATCACCAGCCTGCGACCCGTTGTCTATCGCTGGAAGCACATGGAAGGCGATGTCAGCTATCACAAGATTCATGATGCCTATACGTACACCCGCGAGGGGCGTCCGCTCGTCGATGACGTCGCGACGGTCGGCGCGCTCTACATCATCCGCAACCCGCTGGATGTGGCTCTGTCCTATGCCAACCATCGCGGCACGGACATCGACCAGGCCATCGCCTTCATGGGCGATCCCGAACACGCACTCTCACGCTCAGTCAACGCTCTGTCACAGCAGTTGCTGCAGTACATGGGAACCTGGTCCTTTCACGTGCGCAGCTGGACAGAGGCACCCGGACTGAATGTCAGGATCATCCGCTACGAGGACATGCACACCGACCCGGAGAACACCTTTGCCAAGGCAGTGGAGTTCCTTGGGCTCCAGTCCGATCCCGCCCGGCTGGAACGCGCCATCCGGTTCAGCAGCTTCGACATCATGGCGGCACAGGAGCAGCAGACAGGCTTCCGGGAGCGCCCGGCACGCGCGGAAAGGTTCTTCCGCAAGGGCAAGGCCGGAGACTGGCAGGACACGTTGACCAACACCCAGGTCGCCCGCGTGGTGGCCGACCATCGCGAGATCATGACCCGCTTCGGCTATCTGGATGCCAGCGGCCAACCGGTCTGAGACTGCCTGCAAATCATCGAACCCAGGCTGCCCCCGATCAGATATCGTTCCGACCGTTGATGAAACGCACGAACCTGACAGTGCCCAGCCCACGGTTGAGCGCGATGCTCAGGGTCTGCTGGTGGTGATGCGTGATTCGTGAATCGTCATCGGGCATGTTCTCGAGCGCGGTCCTCAAGCGGTCGATGTTCAGGTATCCGGAGACCAGAGGATCGGAGGACAGCCATTCCAGTTCCTGAAGCAGGTCCTGGCGCTGATCCCGGATGCGCCTTGGCCAGTCCGCCGCCTGACGGCCCCGTCGCTGCTCATGGAGGACCATGTCAGGCACCTTGTCAGCCAGCAGCCGCCTTGCAAGCCAGCGCTTTCGCCCCCTGTTCAGATACTGGTCGAGCGGGATGCCGAAACAGAACTCCAGCAGCGGTCGATAGGCCGTTGGATCCCGGCTGGAAATGCCATGCAACCGGTCAAGGCCATAGTAGATATCCCCGGCCTCGCTGGCCGCATTGCCCATGACTGCCAGACGATAGTCCAGCACGGAAGTTATGGGGCGGAACGTCGGGTCGTAACCAAGTTCCGCCGCGCGCTCCTCCACCCGATATTCCTGCGCGAAGTCAGGATGCAACGCAGACCATGATTCGAGTGGCGACCTTGCCAGCCTGCCAAACCGTTTTCGGATCCACCGTTCGGCCCCCGCCGGTACGAAGGGCAGGATCACCTCGCGAACGATGCTTCGGGGCAATTCGCCGACAGGACCTGCCGCCAAGAGCTCCCGCGCCAGTCGCAGGACATGTCCCTGTCTGACGAGATCCTGAAGCATGCCGCTGCCACTGAAGCTGAATGTCCTGTTTCCCATTGCGCCGCTCAGCAACACGTCGGCCCCGGCACCACGCGCATCCTTCGCCACCTGATGCATCCAGTGCAGGTTCTCCACATTGCGCGGCGCCGTCATCGCGGCCTCGAAGAATTCCTGCTGGTGATATCTGGCATTTCGGCCGGTCGTATCCACCCATCGCGGAACAAGTTGCGGATACATTGCCGCCAGCGCCTCCACGTGGGGACGCTCATCGACAAACGCGTTCGGGTCGGCCGGTTTCCAACCCGCCTGGGGGACCGATGTGAAGGAAAGCAGTGGCTGTCCCGGCCGACCGAGCATCGTGTATGCCGCGACCGCCTGTGAATCCAGCCCGCCGGAGAGACTGACAGCCGGCCGCTCGAACCCCTCCAGCGCCGCCTCCGTTGCCTCCCGGAACAGGGCATCGGCGGCATCGACATAGTCACTGTCGCGTTTCAGGCGAACCGGAGGAATGTCCTCGATCCTGTAGTAGCCCGTCTCCGTGACCCCGTCCGGCGTGAACCACGCTCGGGTGCCGCGGGGCAACCTTGTCACGCCCCTGAACCATGCCCGACGTTCCTCCATGTAGTTGAGATAGAGCGTGTCAGCGATCTTCTGCTCGTCCAGTTCCCGCGCGATCTCGCCTGTACTGAAGATCGCCTGCACGGCAGTTGTCGCGATCAGCCGTTCCCTGTCTCGCCGGAAATAGAGGGCGGGTGACTTGATCGGGCTGCGGGCGATCCGGACACGCTTGCCATTCGCCTCGACCAGGATCGTCGCGTACTCGCCGGTCAGACGCTGATCGACATCCTCCCCCCAGCGGGCATAACCGGCCGCATAGATCGCGGCATCACCGGGTGCCTCAACACCAAGTTCCGCGCGACAACGAGCCCGGTTCTCGATGAAGCCGTAGAGCAGCACCGCCGACCCATCCGGCGTCCTGGCCGGTTCATGATCCGGTGCCGCATAGCCGTCACAGAGCAGTGCACCATTGCGCAACGACGCTCGCGGCAGAACATCGCCGACCCTGAAGGCGGTTGCAAACGCGGCGGCACGGGACAGCACAGCGTCCGGGTCGTGCCACAGCGCATAAAGGCCGATCATCGAAGTCTCCGTACCCTACCTGTCGACGGGACAGCAGCATCACGTCCCGTACCCGGCCAGGAACGCCAGCGACGCGCCTGACCGGCTCAGGTTCTTATGGCGTTTGCGGGTATGCTTCTCAAGCCCGGCGCACGCGCGCAGATCGCGAACTACCTGGCAAACAGCTTGCCGATATCGGCGAACGCCTTCATCTCGACGGCATTGCCGCTCGGGTCCGTGAAGAACATCGTCGCCTGCTCCCCCGGTTCGCCCCTGAAGCGAATGTAGGGATCGATGACGAACTCGACGCCCGCGCCCTGCAGCTTCTCCGCCACGGCCTTCCACTGGTCCATCGGCAGGACGACGCCGAAGTGCCGCACCGGCACACCGTGCCCGTCAACGGCATTGGTGGCCGCTTCCCCGGTTTCGTCAGGGGCCAGATGCGCCACGATCTGATGACCGAAGAAATTGAAGTCGATCCAGTCATCGGAACTGCGCCCCTCCGAACAACCCAGAAGGTCACCATAGAAGCTGCGGGCTGCCGCCAGGTCATGAACCGGAAAGGCGAGATGGAACGGGCTGAGGGGCGCTTCGGTCACGGACGATCTCCATCAATGCAGGTGTCTCGGGCAGCCTAGCTGAACATGTCCGGCTGGCTCTCGGCCAGCTGCTCGTAGATCGGCTGGAAGTGCAGCCAGCCGATATACTCGCTGCCCACGTGCTCCCGGCTGTAGCGGGCGCTTTCGACCGGAACATGCACCGGCTTGTGGCCGGTCGCTTCCACCAACAACTGCTGCTGGCAGCAACGTTCCAGCGCAATGAACCAGAAGGCGGCGGCGTCGATGCTGTGACGGCTCGCCGTGATCAGGCCGTGATTCTGGTGGATCGCCGCCTTCACGCCCTTGAAGGCCTGCGACACCTTCGGACCCGCGTCCTCATCCACCGCGACCTGACCGGCCTCATCCCTGATCACCACATGATCCTCGAAGAAGGCGCAGGCATCCTGGGTGATCGGGTCCAGCGGCCGCCCGAGTGCTGCGAAGGCCGTTCCATGCATTGTGTGGGCATGGCACATGGCCAGGATGTCCGGGTGTTCCTCGTGCACCGCCCCATGCAGGACGAAGCCGGCCCGATTCACGGCGTAGTCCCCTTCGATCACCTTGCCCGAGTGGTCGACCAGGATCAGGTTCGACAGTGAAACCCGGTCGAAGTGCACCGCCATCGGGTTGGTCCAGTAGAGTTCGGGATGCTCCGGATCCCGGATCGTCAGATGCCCGGCAAAGCCGAAGTTGAACTGCAACTGGGAGAACGCGCGACAGGCCGCAACCAGTCGCTTCTTGCGGTCGAGGCGCAGTTCCTCATTGGAATTGAACTTGGGTTCCTCAGGGAATTTCAGTCCCGGCTGGCTGGGCTGATAGATGGAGGTGCGGTTCTGGAGGTCGAGCATTTCTGATCCTTGACGAGGTGGTGCTGGCGAACTCTAGCACAGGCTGAGCGTCAGACGGGGCTGCGGCGATTGCGCTCCGCATCATCCTGGGCGATCAGGGGCTGACAATCGGGCACGAGGTCCAGGGCATGCCTGAACGCGTGGCCCCGGACCCTGACGTTGATGGACAGGCGCCACCAGCATCAGGACCACGACGGTCAGGTGTGATCCTGTCCTCATTACCCGACCCGATCAGTCGTCGTCATCCTCGATATTCCGCACCACGAGTGCGATCCGATAGCCTTCATCGGTCTTCCCCACCAGGTGGAAGACGACAGGCTTCCTGTCGCTTCCCTTCACGTTCGGGGGTTCATCATAGACCACCCGAATACGGTGGGTCGGCTCCAGATTGAAGGCGATCTGCGGTGTCTGCTTCAGCTTGTCGAACGTTGTCGAGGGCACGTCCTCGATCGTGATCGACTCGATCTTGCGGCCCATGGAACGCAGCACCTGATAGCGGACGACATTGAACTTGATCCGCCCGGCGCGATCCCAGTGCACCAGTTTCTCGTACTTGTCGAAATCCCGTTCGGTAATGGCGGTCGCGACCCTCTCCAGCATCGCTTCCGGTGTCTGGGGAACCTCCTGCGCCCGTGCGTCAACGGCGGCGAACAGCAGAAAGACGAAGAGACCGGGCGCTAGCAGCGCCCGGCCCCCGGGGACTCCGGCAATGAACCGGAGCCCCTTCAGTACAGCCTTCAGGTCAATCAACCGCGAAGACATGGATCGAACCGCCCTGCGGCACCGTCGGCACCCGGCCTTCCGGCAGGATGCTGGCCAGCAAGCCGCGCATGCGCTCGGCATCCACGCCCCAGCCGGACTGGACAGCGATGTACTGCTTGCCATCGACCGCGAAGGACGCGGGCGTGGCGGTCACACCCGAAGGCATCGGATGCTCCCACAGGATCTCGCCGTTGCGGGCATCCATCGCCCGGAACATCCGGTCCACGGTACCGCCGGTGAAGAGCAGGTCACCGCCGGTAGCCAGCAGGGGTGCCCAGAAGGGCGTGTCCTTGAAGTCCGTTGCCCAGACCATCTTGCCCGTGTTCATGTCCCAGGCCTGAAGCTTGCCGATGGTGACAGGCTTCGAGGTGTCCTGGCTCTCATGGATGCGCAGGCTCGACAGGATCACGTCGATCGGGATGCCGATGTAGAGCTGACCGGGCTCGTAATCCTCGATCTCACCGCTGCCGCCGAGTTCGGAGCAGAGGTTCTCATGGCTCGGGATGTAGAGCAGCCCGGTCCGCGGGCTGTAGGCTTCCATCGGCCAGTCCTTGCCGCCCCAGAGACTCGGGCAGAAGGTCACGACCCGGTTGAGGCCGGGAGTCGCGGACTCGTTGTAGGACGGACGACCGGTTTCCGGATCGATCGAGGTGAACGCGTTCTGGCGGACATACTTGTCAGCCGCCACGAAGTTGATCGGCCCCTCGTCAGTCCGCTCCATCGACCAGATGAAACCGTTGCGACCGGCATGGACCAGGCCCTTGACCTTGCGGCCGTCACGCTCGAAGTCCATCAGCACCGGTGCGGAGACCTCGTCCCAATCCCATGCATCGTTCCAGTGATACTGGTGATGGCCCTTGATCTCGCCGGTGTTGATGTCCAGCGCGATCACGGATGTGGTGTAGAGGTTGTCGCCAGGGCGCGCCTCCGGGATCCAGGGGCCGCCATTGCCGGTGCCGAAATAGGCCAGCTTGGCATCGGCATCGTAGTTGCCCTGCATCCAGACGGAACCACCGCCGGTCTTCCAGCTATCACCCTTCCAGGTGTCGTGACCCGGCTCACCCGGCCCCGGAACGGTATGGGTCCGCCAGGCTTCGGCGCCGGTTTCGCTGTCGAAGGCGATCACGTAGCCGCGAATGCCGTACTCACCGCCGGAGACACCGACCACAACCTTGCCTTCCGCCACCAGCGGTGACAGCGTCGCGTAGTAGCCAGCCTTGTAGTCGCCGATCGGCGAGTTCCAGACCACGTTGCCGGTCTTGGCATCCAGCGCAACCATGCGGGCATCGACGGTGGCCATGTAGACCTTGTCGCCGTAGAGGCCGACACCGCGGTTGGTCGGATGCAACTGGAACAGATCGCCCGGAATCTCGTGCAGGTAGCGCCAGATCTCGTTGCCTGTCACGGCATCGAGCGCAAAGACCTGATTCTGCGGCGTGGAGACATACATCACCCCGTCATTGACCATCGGCGGAGCCTGGTGTCCCTCCGTGACGCCGGTGGCGAAGGTCCAGACGGGACGCAGGTTCTTCACGTTCTCCGTCGTGATCTCGTCGAGCGGGCTGTAGCCCCATCCCTCGTAATTGCCACGCCACTGCAGCCAGTTGTGCGGTTCCGGATTCTGCAATCGGGCATCCGTCACCGGATTCAGGTTCTGGGCAACCGCAGCACCCGTCCCCAGCATCATCAGCGCCGCCGCCGCGGCCAGTGTTCTTCGCATCGCATCCTCCTGTTTTTTCCGCCGGTTGCTCCGGCCGTTAGGTTAGTTGGTTGCTGTCCTATTTCGTCGCCGCACCCGGGGTTTCGGTCCAGCCGGCCGCTGCCACCACATAGCCCTCCGCATCGATCTCGATGGGCACGGCCGGCAGTTGACGCCGTGCCGGCCCGGATTCCACGGACCCACCGGAAAGCGGGTTGAAAACGGACAGATGGCAATGACACCGCAGATGCTGCTGCTTCTTCATCCAGGACTTGATGGTGCAGCCCTTGTGGGTGCAGATCGCCGAGTAGACCAGGTTGCCGTCCGCGCTGAGGCCCTTCGTCTCCGCATCCATCGACGCGGTGTCCAGTTTCAGCATCAGCACACGATTGTTGCGATAGACATCACGCGGTTCGTTGGTGTCCGGCGTGACCGGAAAGCCCTCCACCGGCTTCCCCCCGGTTTCCAGCAGATCAGCAGTCAGAAGCGTTTTCTTCATCTTCCCGCGCGTGATCATGAAACGATCACCGGGCTGGACCGGCATGTTGAGCGGGCCTTCCGACGCACGCGCCGTGCCGGAAAGCCCAAGGCCGCCAACTGCTGCAATCGCGGCGCCGTACCCCATGACAGCGCGCCTGCTCAGCCCCTCGTCATCGCATTCCGTGCAGCAGCACGGATCGTTGTCGTCCGAAATGTTCTCGGCCTCAGCGGCCTTTCCCCTGACATCATTCATGCGTCTTCTTCCCCCTGCTGAAATCTTAGAATTCAGATGACCCAACGGAAACTTCTGTTGTGTATGTCTTGAAATACAGTCACCCCGCGCGGCCCGGTTGCGGACTATCAGGACAGCCTGATACTTCCAGTAACCATTTGAATAATTGAAGAAACATGATCCCGCAGCCGCTGCAGCCGAACCTGCCGGGACCAGCGCGGGAAGACAGCCGAATCCGGTGCCTGCTCAGCCTCCTGACCGAAAGTCGCAGCTTCGACCTTCCTCAGCGCGGTGCTCACTGCCGATGGTGCGTCGGCGGCAATTTCACCCAGCGTCAGGGCATCGGGTGCCACCGTGGACCGGGCCCATGTGACAAGCGCGCGGGTCTTCTCGATCCCTGACCCGGTACGCAAACGCCAACGCAGTCTCAGATCCGGCATCGAAGGTAACGCGGCGAGCAGGAAGGCGCCGACAAGGACTGTCACGGGAAGAACAAGGATCACGACAAGCAGAGCCAGGTAAAAAGCACCTTGGTCCCGACGGGCCGCCGCCTCCGCCATCAGTTCTGCCCGCAGCCTGTCCGCATCGACGGCCAGCGGCTCGATACGTGCGGCAGGAATGCCGGAGGCCGCCGGTCGCGATTCGGAAGTGTTCCACCAGGTGACCGATACGGGCGGAATGTTCACGGCGCTTTCCGTCCCGACCGTTATGTCCCAGGATCGGGTGACCTCCGCAGTGGCACCGCCCGGCGTGAAACGGGTCCTGCGCGCGCCGGCCACCGCAACAATCCTGGCACCCGGCGTGTCCCTCTGCACCAGTTCCGGCAGCCGGTCTGCGGTCACCCCTTCCGCCAGCATCGTGACCGTGCGGCGGACCGTGTCGCCGATCTTCAGCGACGCGACATCCTTCGACCAGTCGTCCGTCAGTTCGATCCTGTCCGCCGCCACCCACCAGAACCCGTTCAGATAGCGGTGCGCAGGCCGCACCTCCAGAACCCGTGCCTCGGATGCATCGATGAAGTCGACATTGGTGCCGTCGGCCCGTTCCACCGCCCCCTCGGCCCGGACAGACGGGATCTCCAGCACACCGCTCCGGGACGGAAACAGGGCGATGACGCGCTGGTGCCGCCAGCCGGACCCGCCATAGGTCGAGAATTCGCTGGTGCGCGGGCGGGAGGCGACATGCCGTTCCGTATCCGCGATCTCGGGCACATCGATGCGCAATTTCCGGAAAGGAAACCTGGAGACCAGCGTGATCCGCAACAAGACCTGTTGCTGAACGAAGATGGCACCGCCCGGCTCCCCTGCGGTCACCACATCGACCTGCAGTTCCGGAACGTCGGGCGCCCTTTCGTTCTGGGCCCCCGCGACCAGTGGCCAGACCAGAATGCAGATCATGCCGAGGAGCCACTTCACTGTGCCTGCTCCCGCAGCTTCTGTGCGTTGCGCAGGCGTGCCGCCAGTACCTGCTCCGGATGGTCCACGATGCGCCGCAGCAGTTGCTCCGCCCGCTGGACCGATTCGGCGCGCCGGATCTTTGCCGCCGAGGCGCCGGTCAGCCCCTCCGGTGCCTCGTGCGGTCGGTCGCCTGCTTCGGCGGCACCTGCCCTGGCCTTGCCATCCGGCGCGACGTCACCGGGCGTGCTGCGTCCACTGGCAGCGGCGGACTCAGTGCCCGGCTTCTTCGACGGCGCAGAGTCACTTCCACCCGCACTGTTGCCGTCCTCCCGCACGGGGGCATCGCTGTCCGGGTCGCCGCCATCGCGCTGCTTCAGCATGCCGTCCTGCCAGATGCCCATCCGCTTCTCGTTCCGGGTCTCCTCGATCTGGCGCTCCTCTGCCGCCCGGGCACGCCGGACGAGCGCCAGATTGTGGCGCGCGTCGGCGTGTTCCGGCTCCAGCCGCAGCACCGCCTCATAGGCCGCAACGGCCCCCGTCCATTGCCGCACCTGCGCATAGGCCGTGCCGAGGTTGTAGAGCGACAGGGCACTCTTGGTCTGGACGAAGGAACCCGCCGCCCGGTAGAGACGGCCGGCACGATATTCAGCCACGCCCTGCCATACCGGATCATCGAACAGATAGGCAGCCTCCCTGGCCCGTCCCTGCTGCATCAGTTCCCGGGCAACAAGGTGCGGCTCCAGCGGCCGGTCGAGGGCCGGAATCAGCCAGCCCGCGCCGACAGAGGTGGCAAGCAGGACGACTGTCACGATCAGGCTGCGCAGGTTCATGCCGACCGCCGGAACAGCAACAGCCAGAAGATCCCGGCCAGGCCAGCAAGCCAGGGCTGAAGCGGCATCTGACCGGAGAGATCGGGAGAGCCATCGACCAGACCCGAAACCGTCTGCGCCAGTTGCCGGTCAAGGGTCGGAGACTCCGCCGCCATGACCAGCGTCGCGTTGGTCTCCTCGGCCAGGGCACGGATCGCCGGCGGTGGTTGGCCCCCGGGGCTGACATGCACGATCGCACGCAGCCAGCGATCCCGCGCCAACTTGCGCGAAGGCACCGCCGTCGCGGATGTGATCAGCACCACCTGCCCCGCGATCATGCCTGCCCGCACCAGCATGGCCTCCGCATGGGCAATGGCCCGATGCGGTTCGTGCCCGCCGACCGGCATCAGCGCAGGTTCGAGCACGGCGAGGTAGCGCTCGAAATGCTGCAGGTCTGTGGTGAAGGGCACCACATCGAAGGCATCGCCGGTCGCCGCGACCAGCGCCACGGGAAGGCCTGTCTGCCCGGCGGCAACAGTGCGTGCCATGCTGCGTACCGCAGCGCCGCCGTCGGCATCGGAAAGATCTACGACAACCACACGCCCGGCCAGGTTGGAGACCGCCGCCGAAGGCTCCGTCTGTACCACCGGCCCGGCCAGAGCCAGTCCGATCACCAGCCACAGCGCACCCGTCGTCAGGGCGCCCAGACGGTCATGCGTGACCCGGACCTGACCGGCCACGATGCCCCGCATCTCCGGACCGACCAGACGATGCCAGGCCCCGGGCAGATGTGAACCCGGACCCCCGGACCGCAACCTTTCCGACATCAGGGGCCAGGCGGCAAGCAGGCAGACCAGCAGAAACCAGGGATGCAGCAGGGTCATCGTGCCCTCCGCAGCATCAGCAGATGCCCCGCCAGCATGATCGCCGCCACGATCAGCAGTTCGGAAGACCAGTTGCGACGCAGGGGGGAGGTCGCTTCGTCTGCCGTCGCAGCGGCGGCCGGCCCCGTCAGGTCAGGCAGACCGGAGGTCTCGGCCAGCGTCGAGAAGCTGCCGCCCGTGATCTCCGCGACCGTCCGCAGGATGTCGCTGCCGCCACCGGCCTCGGCATCCGCCAGACCGACCGCGTGAATCCGCACGTTGCGGTCGCTGGCCAGCAGTGCCGCGTCCGGTGCCGGCAGCGCGCCTGCGTTGTCCTCCCCGTCCGAGAGAATCAGCAGGGACCGGCGCTGCTGCTCCCCGGTCCCGAACGTCTTCAGCGCCAGGCCGATGGCCACGCCGACGGAGGTCTTGCGCCCGGGCATGCCCACGACAAGCTCGTCCAGATAGCCGTTCAGCGCCCCGAAGTCATGGGTCAGCGGGGCGATCAGATAGGCCTGTTCGCCGAAGGCGATCAGCGCCACGCGATCCCCGGCAGGCAACCGGTCGAGGAATGTTGCAACAGCGGTCCGGTAGCGGTCGAAGGCCGTTGCTCGCTGCCCGGATTCCTTGCGCCCCATGCTGGCGGAGAGATCAATGGCAATGACGACCTCATGGCCGCTGGATCTGATCAGCGTGCCGATCGGGGTTACCGGCCCGCAGAGCGCCATGACCAGCGCCAGCCAGCCAAGCACCGGAAGCAGGAGGCGTCGGATCTGGTCCGTCCCCTCCGATCGGCCCGGCCGCATGGCACGCAACAGGACCAGCGCCGATTCGGACGCCTGCAGGCGCGCGGCGGGGGCGGCATGCGGCAGCAGCCACCAGGCGATCAGCGGCAGCGGCAGGGCAAACAGGGCCCAGGGTCGCAGCAGCTCGATCATGACGGGAGCAGCCGTCTGAGGTCTTCCGCCGCGCCACGCAGATCCGCTGCGTCAAGCATCTCCGCAGGTCCGAAGCATACGGCGGGCAGGTTCGGGACCGTGAACCCGTGCGCGGCAAAACGACGGCGCAGGTCAATCAATCCATGGATTCCCGCCGTTTCGGGACGCGCGATGAAGGCCTCCACATCCCGGCGCAGCGACCGTCGCCAGGACTGCCTGTTGCGGAACCTGAGCAGGAAGATGCCGGACAGGATGACCACCACGACAACGAGCGGCCAGGGACTGAACCGGGATTCGGCAAACGCAGCGGTTTCCACAGCGGGCAGCTGGATATCGCGCAGACCTGCGAGTATCTCCTCAGGTGTCATGGGACCAGTGGTGCCTGTTGCCGACCACCGGACCGGCAATGCGCCAGCCCTGGGCCTGAAGTTTCCGGTTCAGTTCCGCCCCCGCCAAAACGGCGGCATGCCCCGTAGTGTCCCGCCCGACCCGGATATCCTCGTCCGCCCACGCCGAGGTCATGCTGCGTGCAGGGTAGTGTCCGGGCGGCGGCACGGACTGATGCACGGCATCATCCACCTGCACGGCGAACCAGCGTCCCGAACGCCAGTGCCCGGCGGCCGGAAGCTGTCCCTCCGCCAGCCAGAAATGGAAGTCCGAGAAGACCCGCAGATCGTCGGCGGAGCGAAGGTGCCCTGCAGCGCTCTCCACGGCCACCGAAAGCGGTGCCGCTGTCCCCCGCCGGGAGAAAGCCGCGGCCAGACGGTCCAGACCATGAAGCAGACGACGCCTGCCCCGTGCCGGCGCCATGAGCACACCGTGCGGAGACGTCGTGATACCGACAGGCTCGTCCCGTCGCAGCGCGATCCAGGCTTCCCGCGCCAGCGCCAGCGCCGCCCGCAACGCCAGCGTTCCGTCCCGGGTGCCGAACTGCATGTGCGGTCCCAGGTCAGCCACCAGCATGACCGCGCTGTGCGCCTCCCGCTCCCGTTCCTTCTGCCGGAGCTGGCCGGTGCGTGCAAAGCCTCGCCAGTCGATCATCCGGATATCGCCGCCAGGCGCATAGGGGGCCAGCCCGTCCATGTCGCCGGTCTTCAGCCCGCGCATGCCCGGTCGGATACCGAGTGGTGTCCGGCTACCCGCTTCACGCGGACGCCGTGCGCGGAAAGGGTCCATGGCTATCAGACGGGACAGCGTCAGCTGCTCGGCAGGGCCAGATCGCGAGGTCTCAGATGGGCGGAACATGACGGATCAGACGCTCGACAATCACGTCTGCCTGAATGCCCTCGGCCTCCGCCACATGGGAAAGGCCGATCCTGTGGCGCAGGACATTCGATGCATGGGCCAGCACGTCATCGGGCAGGACATGTTCACGCCCGGCCAGCCAGGCCGCGGCCTTCGCGACCCGGGCCAGTGCAATGGAGCCGCGCGGACTGAGCGGATGCGACATCAGCCCCTTCAGGTCATCGGGCAGATCGTCAGCCCGTCGCGAAAAGTCAACCAGGCGAACGATGTAGTCCTGCACGGGCGCTGACAGGAAGGTCCGCAGCACGGCATGACGCGCCGCAGCCAGTTCCGATGGTGCAATCCGGTCAACGGGTGGGCTGCTACTCCGTCCGCTGATCTGGCCCTTCGCCTCTGCCAGAGCCATGTCCAGCAGCGCACTTTCGGTCGCGGCATCGGGATAGCCGACACGCACATGCATCAGAAAGCGGTCAAGCTGCGCCTCCGGCAGGTCCCAGGTTCCCTCATGTTCGATAGGGTTCTGCGTTGCGATGACAAAGAATGGCTGCGCGAGCGGATAGGTCGTGTCACCGCTCGTGACCTGGCGTTCCTCCATGGCCTCCAGCAGTGCTGACTGAACCTTTGCAGGCGCACGATTGATCTCGTCCGCCAGCAGGAAATTGGTGAATACCGGTCCCTGACGGAACTCGAACTGCAGCGACTTGGGATCGAAGATGGCACTGCCGGTCAGATCCTGCGGCATCAGGTCCGGGGTGAACTGAACGCGGTTGAAGCGGCCTTCGAACGAGTCCGCCAGCGCCCGCGCCACGCGGGTCTTGGCCAGCCCCGGCGCCCCCTCCAGAAGGACATGACCATCCGAAAGCAGGGCAAGGATCAGTCGATCGATCATCAGCGGCTGGCCCACCACGGCGGATTGCAGCCGCAGCCTCAGATCCTGGAAGAGCTGCCGCAGGCCATCGTCGTCTTCCTGCCGGTCCATGCGGCTCTCAATGTTCAAGTTGCCTCTCAGAGGTATCGCCGTAGACCCGCTCCGCAATCGCCAGGAAATAGCGGATGTGTATTCGCGCCCAGCGGTTCGCCCTTCTGGCACGACCATCGACAATGGCGTCCAGGATGTTCTTGTGCTGGTTCCAGAACTTGTCCGGAATATCCTCGACCTCCCGCAGGGTGCAGCTCATGATCCGCTGCAGATAGCGCCAGTGGACCGTGGCGCTGTCCTTCAGTGCGGGATTGCCGGTGGTGTCATAGACCAGGGCATGAAATGCCACGTCGGCATTGAAAAGCGCCTTGAGGTCATCGGCCTCAAGCGCGGCCATTGCCTGATCGAGGATCCGCAGCCCGGTCTGACGGGTGCTTCCCGCCAGTCCGGCGTCTTCCGCACACCGCTTGGCCGCCATCTCGGAGGCGAGGCAGTCCAGGATCAGCCTGACCTGATAGCGGTGACGCACCATGATCAGGTCCGGCGTCGCCACGGCGAGGCCGCGACCCGGGGCATCATGCACGATGCCTTCCGCCTTCAACTGATTGAGCGCCTGCTGCACGGGTTGCCGGGAAACTCCCAGTTGCAGGGCAAGCGATTCCTGTTTCAGCCGGGCCTCCGCCGGAAAGGTTCCGGCGCAGATCTCGTCCAGAATTTCGTTGTAGACCTGCTCCGCCAGAGTACCCGCTTCAGACATTCGTCTGCCCCCAGATGCACAATCTGCATCCAGTTTGATCAACTTTGCATCAGGTGACAATTGCAACGAACATAAACCTCGATTGAATTCGATGGAAACATCGGCAACCACCCCGTTTACCGGGGTGGTTGCCTTGTCCGGTTTCCGACGTTTCAGACCGTGTCCCCGAAGGGCAGGTCCCGCAGTCGCTTGCCCGTTGCGGCAAAGACCGCATTGGCTATGGCTGGCGGCACCGGTGGCACGCCGGGTTCACCCACACCGGCAGCATGCACCTCGAAACCGTGCGGTACGACGTGCGTGTGCACCTTCTGCGGATAGTTGTCCGAACGGATCATCGGATAATCATGGAAGTTCGACTGGGTGACAGCGCCGTTCTCGTAGGTGATGCCGCTGTGCATCGCCGTCGTCATGCCCATGACGGCAGCGCCCTCCATCTGCGACCTGATCCGCTCCGGATTGGCGGCAAAGCCGCAGTCCACAGCCATGTGCATCTCCGGCACCGTGATCTTCCCGTCGATGATCTTCACCCGCGCCGCCGTGGCGACGTAGGTCACGAACGACCGGTGCACCGCCAGGCCGAGGCCTTCACCGGCGGGTAGATCCCGACCCCAGCCAGCCTTGTCGGCGGCAATCGCCAGCACGTTCTTCAGGCGTGCCGTGTCGATCGGGTACTCGTCATAGACCTCGCCATAGTCCCAGAAGTTCTCGGGGAAGCCCTGCTTCGGCGGATCAAGCAGCCGGTCGGGGCCGATCATCTCCATCAGCAGATCCTTGTGGTCACGCCCCATCTCGCTCGCCAGTTCGGCAACGAAGGACTGGACCGCCCAGGCGCGCGGAATGTTGGAGACCGAACGGAACCAGCCGATCCTGGTATGGGCCATGGCGGCCCCGTTCTCGACCGAGATATTCGGAATGTCGAACGGCATGTCGATATGCCCCATCCCGCTCTCGATGAAGAACTGGTGGCCGCTGTCGGGTGCGAAGGTCGACAGGATCGACGGCGCGACGGAATTGTGCCGCCAGCCGGTGACCTTGTTGTCCGCATCCAGCGCCACCTCGATCCGCTCCACCGAGGTCGTGTGGTAGAAGCTGTGGCGGATGTCGTCCTCACGCGTCCACTGCACCTTCACCGGTGCCCCGATCCGCTGGCTGAGCTGCGCCGCCTCGATCGCGAAGTCACACTTGGACTTGCGACCGAAACCACCACCCAGCAGCGTGACATTCACCGTCACGTCCTCGATCGGCATGTTCAGCGCCCCGGCGAGATCACCCCGGGTGCCGAACGGCGACTGCACGGGCGCCCAGATCTCCGCCTTGCCATTGGCGACATTGGCGACGGCCACGGGCGGTTCCATCATGGCGTGGGCCATGTGCGCCTGACTGTAGTCGCGTGCGAAGACCTTCGCCGCACCGTCAAACGCCGCCTTGGCATCGCCTTCCGCCCGAAGCACTGCGCCGGGCTTCTTCGCGGTGGCCCGCATCTCCTCCGTGAAGGCCTTGGAGTTGTAGCCGCTGTGCGGTCCCTCCGCCCACTCGATCTCCAGCGCGTCGCGACCCTTGATCGCCGCATCGGTGTTGGAGGCAATGACGGCAATGCCGCCGAGCGGCGCGAACTTGGCCGGGAAGTTGGAGATCTGCAGTCCCAGGACCTTCTCGACACCCGGCACCTTGAAGGTGGCAGTCGCGTCGTAGCGGATCGGCTTGCTGCCCACGGCGGGCGGGCGGGCAATGGCTGCGAACTTCATGCCCGGCAGGCTGACATCCGCACCATAGACGGCCTTGCCGGTGGTGATGTCATGCAGGTCCGTGATGCTGATATTGCCCTTGCCGATGTAGCGGAACTGATCCTCCGTCAGGAAGGTCAGGTCCTCGAACGCCGGAACGTCCAGTGCCATGGCATCGGCGGCCAGATCACCGAAGCCGGCCTTGCGGCCACCCGATGAAATCTCATGCACGCCGACGGTCACCGACCCGGCATCCACGCCCCACTTCTTCGCGGCGGCCTGTACGAGCATGTGCCGGACGGACGCACCCATCTGGCGCATGGACTGGATGTGATGACGCATGGAGCGTGAGCCATCCGTGTCCTGGTTGCCGTACTTCGGCTCGTCGCCCTCGGCCTGGACGATGTTCACGCGGCTCCAGTCCGCGCCCATTTCGTCGGCCAGAACCATTGGCAGGGAGGTGCGGCTGCCCGTACCCATCTCGGCGCGGTGGGCGACGATCGTGACCGTGCCGTCGGCATCGATGGAGACGAAGATCTTCGGATCGTAGCGAATGCCGTGCGGCATGAAATCGCCGCCGGTCTTGTAGCGGGCGAAGGCACCAGCCTGGGTCGTGAAGGCTGCGACCGCGAACCCCGTGGCGGCAATCGTCAGGAAGCTGCGCCGCGAGACGTTGGCGAATTCGAGTTCCGGCGCGCGCTGCTTCGGCGCATCGGACATGGCCTGTTCAAGATAATGCAACATGGATCAGCTCCCCGTTGAGACGTGACGGACTGCGGCGACGATGCGCTCGTAGCAGCCACAACGGCAGATGTTCCCGGACATGCCTTCCAGGATTTCATCATCGGTGAGATCCGGTTTCTCCTGCAGGATCGCGGCGGCCTGCATGATCTGGCCAGCCTGACAGAAGCCACACTGCGGAACATTGTATTCACGCCAGGCCACCTGAACCGGATGGTTGCCATCCGCCGACAGCCCTTCGATCGTGGTCACGTCCTTGCCCGCGACCTCACCCACGGTGGACAGGCACGAACGCACTGCCTTGCCGTCGACATGAACCGTGCAGGCGCCACACAGACCGGCGCCGCATCCGTACTTGGTTCCCGTGAGGCCCGCCATATCCCGGATGGCCCACAACAGGGTCGTGTCATCCGGTCCGTCGATGGTCCGTGACTGACCGTTAATCCGCACTGTCGCCATTTCAATCCTCCCATATCGCGGCCTTCCCCCGGGGCGGCCGTCAATCGAGCCGACGATCGAAACGCACGAAGCCAGCTCATTATGAAAGATTTTGAGGTCCCTGTTTACCTCGCGTCAACGAACGCTCTGACTCTCCGGACGTACAATGCGTCGGATACCGCCTGCGCCAGCCACGGAGGAGACCTGCCCGTTCGGCATCTGGAGCGGCCAGAACAATAGGCTATCCTTGACCCTGATCGGCCACAGGCCGCGAGGAAACAGGAGCGGATCAGCACAATGAGCGAGAACCTGCGCGCCATCGAGGCTCAGGCAGATATTCACCACCAGTACCTGCTGGGGCTGCAGTTGATGGTTGCCGTGCGCGAGGGGCCGGAGGTCATCGGCGAATGGATGTTTCGCCTGTTCCGGCGCCAGCACGAGGAGAAGTTTCTCTCCAGCTTCGCCAAGCTGGGTCTGGAGGGCCTGCCCGATGCCGTTGCCTGCGCCCGCTATCACGTGCTGTCGAACAGCATGGGCGGCGTGCCCGTCGAATACATGGAGGAGTCGGATCGGAAGGCCTGGGTCCGTTTCCGCTATCCCCGCTGGATGTATGATGGACCAACGCTCTGCGGCGTGCCGGTGGAATCGAGTCGCGGTTTCCTGAGGGGATGGTATGCGCAGAACGGCGTCTCGCTGAAGAATCCCCGGCTTGGTTTTGTCTGCGTCTCCGAGGACATGACCGGGCAGTTCGGCCTCTGTGGCTATTTCCGGGAATACGATCACGACCTGAGTGCCGACGAACGGCTGCGCTTTGCTCCGGACGAACGGCCCCCGGCGTTCGACGCCGATGCCCAGCCCGCACCGCCCGATGACCAGTGGAACGACCTGCGGCTGGTGAAGGCGAACCGGAACTACGCCGTCGAGTACATACGCAACGGCATTCGCGAACTGGTCGGCAGCCTCGGTCGCGACCGCGCCCTGGAACTGGCGACAGCCGCGGCACGGCTGACCGGGCTGCAGAACGGGCGCAGGATGGCGGAAGCCCTGGGGACCGAAGACGGCGGCCCCGGCGAGGTGGCGCGGCTGCTGGCCGCCCTGTTCGGCGGCATGGGTGATGAGGTCCGGATCGATGGTTCGAAGTCTGGCGATGCAGCCACGGTCAGACAGAGCGGACTGCGGATCGTGCGCGGGCTGACGGTGGCGGAGCGCGCGGACCTGCTGGACTGCTGGACCGAACTCTGGCGCGGGGTAGTGAATTCACACCGCACCTTCATGGAGGTGGAAACCTCCGTCAGTGCCGAAAGCATCGAATGGGCGATCAGCCGGAGCGCGCAGGTGCCAGCACCCTGAACAGGACGGCAATCTGGGTGGCGTAATTCGTCCGCTCCCGCGCGAGATCCTGCTCGGCATCCGCCAGGACCCGCTGTGCATCAACCACGTCGAGAAAGCTGATCAGCCCCTGCTGATACAGGGTCTCGACCTGAGCGAAACTGCGACGGCTGGAACCGACCGCCTTGTTCAGGGAGACCTGGCGCCGTCCCGACGACCGGATGGCGGCCAGAACCGCCTCCACCTCTTCAGTGGCTTCGCGCAGTGCCTGCTCGTAATCGGCCAGCGCCGCGTCAGCCCTGGCACTTGCGATCTCGAAATTGGCATCCCGCACGCCGCCGTCGGCCAGCACCTGTTGCACCAGCGCCGACAGCGTTCCGATCAGCACGGCCGGGCCGGAGACGCCACCACCAGCGCCGATGCTCAGTGCTCCTCTCAGTTCGAAGACCGGATAATATTCAGCCTCGGCGACGCCAATCCCGGCGATCGCCTGCTTCAGGTTCGCCTCCGCCTGCCGGACGTCGGCGCGCGTGGACAGCACCTGCAGCGGCAGCAGTTGCGGGATCGGGCTGTCATAGGCGGGCGTGGGCCGGGGTTCGTTCAGGACGTTCTCGTAGGCACCGGGGAATGCGCCCGCCAGCCGGGCGATCCGGTTGCGGAAGTTGCGGATGTCCTCCTCCAGCGGCGGAATGCCAGCGCGCAGGCTCTCGACCGACGTCTCGGCCCGGCGCAGATCAAGCTCCGGTGCCAGGCCGGATTCGAAACGGCTCCGGACGATGGTAAGCGTCTTCTCCTGCAGCAGCACCGACTCGCGCAGCAGTTCAAGCTGTCGCTGGTTGCCGCGCATGCCGAGATACTCGCTCGCGATATCCGAACTCACGCCAAGAACAATGCCCTTCAGCTCCGCCTCCGCAGCATCCAGACCGGCGCGGGCGGCCTCGACTTCGCGGCGGGTGCGCCCGAAGGCGTCCAGAGGCAGCGTCACGTCCAGATCCCCGCTGACACCTGCCGAGGTTGCGGATTGCCGATTGCTGCCTGAATCGCTGCGTGCCTGCAGGTCGGCGCTTGCGCCGGCCTCGGCCCGGAGTGCATCCCCGGCTCCGGCCAGTCGGACCCGCGCCCGGGCCTCCCTGACCCGCGCAGCGGCGGCAGCAATCCGGAAATTGTTCTCCAGGCCTGCTTCGACCAGCGCGTTCAGGGTGTCGTCACCGAAACCGGTCCACCAGTCGGCGGCAACGGTCTGATCGGAGAACCCCTCGTTCAGGGTACTCAGAACATCCTGGGAGAGGAACTGCGGCGGCGCATTGATCTCCGGTGCCTCGTACTCCGGCCCGACCGTGCAGGCGGAAAGCAGGAGCGCACCGATCAGCAGGGTAGCGACGGGGTTCATCGGGATTCTCCCCCGGCATCCCGCAGCTGCCTTGCCAGTTCCCGTCCGGCGTGGGCGCGGGGTTTGAGATGCGGCGCGATCAGCGCATATGAAAGCGGCGCGAAGTAGAGGGTGAAGACCGTCGACAGGCCCAGCCCGCCGAAGATGACCCAGCCGATGGCACCACGGGCTTCCGACCCCGGCCCTTCGCCGAGTACCAGCGGCAGCGCGCCCAGCACCGTCGACAGCACCGTCATGATCACCGGGCGCAGGCGGATGCGCACCCCCTCCATGATGGCGTCCGGCACATCCCGTCCCTCATCGCGCAACTGGTCCATGAACTCGACCAGCAGGATGGCGTTCTTGGTCATCAGGCCGATCAGCATCACCAGCCCGATCTGGCTGTAGAGGTTGAGCGACTGTCCGGTCAGCAACAGGGCGAAAACCGCCGCCGCCAGTCCGAACGGGACGGTGAAGATGACGATCACCGCGCTGCCCAGGCTCTCGAACTGTGCCGCCAGCACCAGGAAGACGACCAGCAGCGCTATCATGAAGGTGAGCGCCACCTCGTAACTGGTCTCCTGCAAGGTCGCGGCCTCGCCCAGGAACAGGATGCTGTGCCCGGGGGGCAGGACCTCGTCGGCAATGGTCCGTACCCGGGCCATGGTGTCACCAAGCGGCGTTCCGGCCACCAGACCCAGATCAAGCTCCACCGCGCGCCGCTGGCCGTGACGGTCCAGCTCTGCGGAGACGCCGCGTTCGGTGACGCTGATCAGTGCGCTCAGGGGCACGAGTTCGTCATCGATGTTGGTCACGAAGATGTTGAGCAGATCACCGGCGTCATCGATCGCCCCTCTCGCCGGCCCCATCATCACCGGCACGGACTGGTCCTCGACGCTCAGGTCGATGACGTCGAGGCGGTCGACCATGACCCGCAGCGTCTGGGAGATGCGCTCCATGGGGACATTCAGGTCGTTGGCCTTCTCGCGGTCGATGTTGAACAGCATCTCCGGCTGGGAGGTGTCGAACTGAACTCGCACGTCGTTCACTTCCGGCAGGCGGTCCTGCAGCGCCAGACCCAGCCGGTCAGCGGCAGTGGCGATGGACCCGTAGTTGCTGCCCAGCACGGCCAGTTCCAGCCCGGCTCCACTGCTGCCGCCGCCAAAGCTCTGCCCCCGTGACACCCTGACCTGCGCGCCGGGCATGTCCGACACCGCGGCGCTGATCCGGGACGCCAGTTCCTGCTCGCTGATGTCGCGGCGGTCCCAGTCCTGCATCGTGCCGATGATGTAGGCGCGATTCTTGTCCCATCGCCCGACGGTCGTATGGATATTGGTGATCAGGCCCTCGGCCCTGTAGGGCTGGAGAATGGCTTCGACCTTGCGCGCCTGCTCATCGGAATAGGCCAGCGAGGCCCCGTCCGGGCCGGTCAGGAAGATGCGGATCGCGCCGCGATCCTCCCGCGGCATCAGTTCCTGGTTGAGCATGAGGAACCCGAACGCGCCCCCTGCGGCGATCAGTACCGCGACCAGGACCGTGAGCAGCGGCAGCGCCATCAGGGTCTTCAGGCTGGCAAAGTACCAGGCTCCCAGCGCCCCCCCGATCCGGTTCAGTAGGTTCCGGACCACCAGCACATGGCGGTTGGTATCGGACAGGTGCGGCAGCCGGGAAGCCATCATCGGGCACAGGGTCACGGCGACGAAGGAACTGATGACCACGGCAATGGCCAGCACCAGCCCGAATTCCCGGAACAGCCGCCCCGTCTCGCCGGGCAGGAAGGCGATGGGCAGGAAGACCGAAACCAGCGTGATGGTGGTGGCGATGACGGCGAAGAAGACCTGTCGCGTGCCGATCACGGCGGCGGCCATCTTCTCCTTCCCGGCGTTGCGAAGCCGCTGGATGTTCTCCAGCACGACGATCGCGTCGTCGACGATCAGCCCCGTGGCCAGCACCAGCGCCAGCAGGGTGATGAGATTGATCGAGAAGCCGAAGAGCCAGATCGCTGCCAGGGTGCCGATCAGGGAGATCGGCATGGTCACGGCGGGGATCAGCACGGCACGCAACTGCCCCAGGAAGACGGCAATCACCACCAGCACGATCGCCATGGCAAAGCACAGCGTGAAGACAACCTCCATCAGGGCGCCGGTGATGTAGTCCGCATCATCGGAGGTGATCACGATGGTGAAGTCCCGCGCCCGTTCGTTGATCAGCGCGACACGCCGCTTCACCTCGTTCGAGATGTCGATGGTGTTGGAACCGGCCTGCCGGACAATCCCCAGGCCGACCACCATCCGCCCGTCCAGCAGCGAATAGGATTCCGCCTCCATGGGCGCATAGAACACGCTGGCGACATCGCCGATGCGGATGTCGTCGCGCACGTGCAGGCGTTCGATCTCCTCCGGCTCCACCACCGAGGCATAGGCCCGGACGATCAGGTCCTGGCCTTCCGACTTGTAGCTGCCCGCCGGCACATCGAAGCGGATGTTGCGTAGCGTCTCGGCAATGTCGGTGACACCCATCCGGTAGGCAGCCAGCTTCACAGGGTCGACCAGGACCCGCAGCACACGCGGCTGGTCGCCGCTGAGCGGCACATCGGCCACCCCGTCGATGGAGAGCAGCTCGGGGGCAATGTCCTTCGCGATCCGCTCCGCCAGTTCGTACTTCGAAAGGGTATCGCTGTAGGCCGAAAGCCGGATCACGTCCTGCGCGTCACCGTCAGCCTTGATCACCACTACCTGTTCGACATCTTCGGGCAGTTGGCGCTCCGCCCGGCTGACAGCCTCCCGCACGTCGCTGGCCGCGATGTTCAGATCCACGCCGGGGCGGAATTCCGCCCGCATGCGCATGTTGTTCTCCTCGCTGGAGGACCGGATGCTGCGCAGGCCGGAGACACGGGCCACCGCGTTTTCCAGCACGCTGGTGACCTCCGCATCCATCGTCTGCGGCGAAGCACCCTGGTAGATGGCGCGCACGCTGACGATGGGGCGGTCCACGTTCGGCAGTTCGCGGACATCGACACCCAGGAAGGCCGCCAGTCCCGCGAGCATGATCAGGAAATTGACCACCGTGATCAGGATCGGGCGGCGGACACCCAGCGCCGTCAGATCGAATCCGGTGCTGCCCCTGTCCGGTTCCTTCATCGGTCATCCGGCTCCACGACCTCGACCGGCTGGTTCGGGCGCAGACGCTGCACTCCCTGCACGACCACCTGGTCACCACCGCTGACCGGACCATCCAGCAGCACGCGCCCGGCCTTGCGGGCGATGACCTGCGCCGCAACCCGCTCGGCAACACCGTCGCGGATCAGCCAGACGTAGGACCCGTCCCGGCCCCACTGCACGGAGATCTCGGGCACGGTGGCGTGATCACCCCCCGGAATGTTCCATGCCGTCTCGAACGACATGCCGGGGCGCAGCAGATCGTCGCTGTTGTCGATGCTGGCGCGGGCGGTCAGCGTGCGTCGCACCGGGTCGACACGGCTCGCCAGCGCGGAGATGTGACCGGTGAAGCGCCTGGACGGATAGGCCGGTGTGGTGGCCGTGATCTCCAGGCTCTGCCCCTCCGGATCCTGCAGGACACCTGCCAGGGCCTCCGGAATCTCGAAGTCGACGAACAGGATCCTGCGATCATCCAGCCCGGTGATCAGCGTCTCCGGCCCGACCCGGTCACCCGGATCGACAGCGGGAATGCCGACGATGCCGTCAAACGGAGCCTTCACCTGCCGCGCCTCCAGCGCCAGCCAGGCCTGCTCCAGCGCCAGTTCGGCGCCATCGAACGCGGCCCGCGCGGCATCGACCTCGCTCTCGGGCACGCCGCCTTCCTTCACTGCGAGCTGATAGCGGGACAACAGGCTCTGCGCATCCTTCGCCTGCACCCGGGCAAGCTTCACGGCCAGCCGTTCCTCCCGGTCATCGAGCTGGACCAGGATCTCCCCCATCCTGACGCGCTGCTGCGCCTCGAAGAAGACCCCCGAGACCTCCTCGGAAACCGAGGGGTATATCCATACCGATAGCCTTGCCCGCCCGGTTCCGACGGCGCGGAACGTCCGGTCGTTGGCGGTGATCTCGACCGGCTGGGTGATGACCTTCACCGGGGCGCTGCGGCGCGCGGCAGGCGCGGCGGCGCGCGGTTCGCTGTCCCGGTCCAATGCGGACAGCAGCGCCTCGTGATTCCAGGCAGCAATACCGAGAACGATCACCAGAACGAACAGGGGGACAAGCTTGCTCAGGACCTACTCCACATTTCCCTCGCCCCTGCACCGGGACGATCAGCAGCACAGGCGCGCCTTCACTGCGCGGCATCATTCAGGAGAAGCATTCTTCCGCACCCGCGTCAAAGGACTCCGCATGCATGCCCCCCAGACCTGACTGCAGGTCCAGGCGCAATGCGTCGCCGGTATCCAGACCCTGATGCAGCGCCGGGGGGCCTTGTGGATCAGTATGGAGGCCCCGCGGGACGCGTCAACCGGAGCAGCGGCCCCCCGACCGCCGGTCACCGGACAGCCCGGATCAGCGTTTCACGTTGCCGCTGATCTCCGGCACGCCGAATTCCTCGTGACAGATGGTGGCCAGCTTCGCGACACCGGCACGGAGGGTCTCCAGCGGAGGGTTGGCGAAGCAGAGCCTGATCCAGTTGTCGGCATCCGCGCCCAGCGACCACTCCGGGCCGGGGTTCACGGCCACGCCCTGCGCGCCTGCAACGGCGGCGAGGCGGGCGGTGCCGACACCTTCCGGCAGTTTCACCCACAGGAAGATGCCGCCGGGGGGCTTGCGGTATTCGATGGAGGTGCCGAAGTGTTCGTCCAGCGCCTCGATCAGCGTGTCCAGCTTGCCCTCCAGCATCCCGTTGCACCTGCGCACGTGGGCATCGAAGTGGTCCGGGCAGTATTCGGCCAGCATCATCTGCTCCAGCGCGCCTGACCCCGCATCCGACTTCATCGCCACCAGACGGCCCAGCACCGGCCAGTCGGCATTGATGTAGCCAACCCGCAGCGCCGGGCCGACGGTCTTGGAGAAGGTGCCGATGTGGATGACCATGCCGCTGTCATCCAGCGCCCGCAGCGCCGGTGGCCGTTCGTTCGACCAGACGATGTCGGAATAGCATTCATCCTCGAAGATCGGCACGCCGTGCTGCCGGGCCAGTTCCAGCATCCGCTGCCGCCGGTCCAGCGGCAGGATCGTGCCGGTCGGATTGTGCACCGTGATGATGGCATAGATGTACTTTGGCCGGATGCCCCGGGCCGCCAGATCGTCCAGCGCCGCCGCCAGCGCGTCCATCCGCATGCCATGTTCGTCCAGCGGCACCGCCACCATGTTGACCCCCAGCGCCCGCAGCTTCGTGAAGGCACCGCCGTAGTTCGATTCCTCGACAATGACCGTGTCGCCTTCCTGCAGCAGCAGCCGGTTGACCAGGTCCATCCCCTGCAGCGAACCGGAGGTCAGCAGGATGTCGTCGGCGCTCGTCTCGATGCCGCAGTATGTCTTCAGCTTCCGCGCCACGAACTCCCGGCAGGGCCGATAGCCCTGCGGCCCGCTCTGCAACCCGTAGGTCGCCAGATCCGCCCCCTCCCGCGCCAGCGCCCGATCCACCGCCGCCCGAAGGTCATCTACCGGCACGGTTGCATCATCGATGTGCCCGCCAACGAAATTGTACTCCGGAAACCCCGTCCACCGGGGCGCCGGGTCCGGAACATGGGCGGGCAGCAAGGGGGTGAAGTCGAACGTCATCAGGTGCCTCCTGTCATCGCGCTGGCGTCAGCGACAGACAATCCTGCACGGGCGCGGGCCGTTCACAAGCGGATGCAGTGACGAACACCGGTCTCACACCGGAAAGCACACCAGCGATCGGGATTGATGACGTGCAGGAACCGTCCGACCGTTCACTCCCGGTTGACCGCACCCCGACCTTGCCCCAAGCATGTGCAGGTGAACGATCACCGGGGCAGGTACATGAGTGACGCTGACGAGGCGAGGCAGGAGGCGGAGAAACGGATCGCTCAATGGCAGGAAGGCGAGATTCTCGATCTCCGGATAGAGAACCTGGATGCCTTGCCCGAGAGCATCAGCGACCTCAAGAGCCTCCAGTCAATCACCTGCTCCTACACACAGGTGAGCGACCTCGCACCGCTCAGCGACCTCCAGAGCCTCCAGTCAATCGACTGCTCCGAGACACAGGTGAGCGACCTCGCACCGCTCAGCCACCTCAAGAGCCTCCAGTCAATCAACTGCTCCCTTACCCAGGTGAGCGACCTCGCACCGCTCAGCGACCTCAAGAGACTCCGGTCAGTCACATGCTGGAGCACACAGGTGAGCGACCTCGCACCGCTCAGCGACCTCCAGAGCCTCCTTTCAATCGACTGCTCCCGCACACAGGTGAGCGACCTCGCACCGCTCAGCGACCTCCAGAGCCTCCTGTCAATCGACTGCGACAATTGCAGGATTGTCTCGATACCAGAGACCCTCTGGGCAATTCAGACACTTCAGGCTGTCTTTGCATATGGAACGTCGCTTCCCGATGTGCCCATGGAAGTCCTCTCCCGATCCCTTGGCGACAACTGCCTGGATCGGATGCGGGCGCATCTGCGCGATATCGAGGCCGGGGCGGAACGGCTGGGCGATGCCAAGCTGATGGTTCTGGGCAATGGCCGCATCGGCAAGACACAGATCCGCGAACGGTTACGAGGCAGGGACTATGACGAGACCATTGCCTCGACCCACGGCATCATTGTCCACACCATCGATGCACCGGATCGAGAGGATGTCGGCGGCGCCAGGGGCCGTCTGCACATCTGGGATTTCGGCGGTCAGGACATCTATCACGGCACCCATGCCCTGTTCCTGCGCACCCGCGCCATCTTCGCCATTGTCTGGACCCCCCGGATGGAGCGGGAGGAAACCCATGTCCACGACGACATGATCTTCCGCAACTATCCCCTGCCCTACTGGATCGATCATGCTGCCCGTTTCGGGGGCAGCGACAGCCCTGTCATCACCATCCAGACCCAGTGCGATACAGCCGCACAGGATGCCCTGATCCCCCCCGAAGCCTACAGCCGCCTGGAGTCCTTCACCGTCAAGCCGACGCTGTGCTATTCCGCGAAGACCAACCGTAACAGGGGCACGCTCGACGACGCCCTGGCCGATGCCTGGGCGCACCTGCCGAAGCCGCTGATCGGCAAGGGCAGGCTGACCGTGAAGACCCGGCTGGAGGATCTGCGCAATGCCGACATGCAGCGTGATCCGGCGGACCGGCAGAACCAGACCATCCCCTACGCCGCCTTCGCGAAGATGTGCGATGACGCGGGCAATATCCACGACCGGGCGGCCTTCCTCGACTTCCTGCACAATGCCGGCACAGTCTTCTACCGCAAGGGACTGTTCGGCAATCAGCTGATCCTGGACCAGTCCTGGGCCCTGAACGCCATCTATGCCGTCTTCAACCGCCAGCGATGCCTGCGCCCCATCACCGCCAACCAGGGCCGGTTTGACCGCTCCATGCTCGGTGGCCTGATCTGGGATGCGGACCATACGCCGGAGGAGCAGGAACTCTTCCTCAGCATGATGCAGTCCTGCGGCATCTGCTTCCCGCACCGTCGCGGTGACCCGGATCGCGGGATCGAGGCCCAGTACATTGCCCCGGATCTGCTGCCCGAGGCACAACCGCCGGAAGCCGGACAGGAATGGGAAGCGGACGTGGAGACACATTCCGTCACGTTCACCTATGACCTGCTGACCCCCGCCCTGATCCGCGGCATCATTGCCCACATCGGGGAGGCAGCCGGGCTGTCGGGGGAGTACTGGCGAACCGGCGTCTATGTCTTCGAGCGCGAACGCCGGAGCCGCGCCATCATCCAGCAGACCATGACCGGGGACTGGGCAGGCACCGTCACCATCCGGACCCAGCGTGGGCGAGCCGGGGAGCTGCTCGACATCCTGAAGGAGATTGTGGAGCGGCAGGAACGTCAACTGGGCCTGTCCTCCCTCGTCGAAGGTGCGACGGACACCAGACACAAGGACCTCCCCGACGAAGAAGCCTCCGCCCCGCCCCCGCTCAGTTACCAGCGGGAACGAAAGGCCGAAGAGCAGTGGTACGTCTCCTACGCCAACAGTGACAACACCCCGGTGAAGGGCGCACCGGTCGACCGGCTCTGTAATACCGCGCGCAAACAGGGACGCGCCATCCTGCGCGATACGGAAGAACTCAATCACGGCGACAGCATCAGCAAATTCATGGATATGCTGGCGGCAGGCGACCGCATCTTCATCTTTCTAACCGATGCCTATCTCAGGTCGCCGTACTGCATGTACGAACTTCACCTGATCCGGCAGATCGCGGAGAATGATGCCGCGTTCATGCAGAGGGTCAGGCTCTACAAGGCGGATGAAATTCCACTTGATGATCCAAGCCAGTGGTTCGAATGGCAGGATCACTGGCTGGGCAGGCTGGAACGCTACGAAGCGCGCGGCTTGGCGCGCCTGACTGAACACCAGACGCGCGACTATCACAGGGTGAAGAAATTCGCCCACGAGACAGATGACATTCTCGGCGTGTTGGCTGACCATGTGCATGCACGCAGTCTCGCGGATATCTTGGCGCATGGATTGAACGATGACTGAATTCTCTGACCAGAAGATCGCGCATCTGCAGATAATGCAGGCCGCGATCAGCCGCATGGCCACCGAGAGCGCGCGGATGAAACAGTTCGCGCTGGCCTCCATTGCCGCCACGGCCTCGACCGCGGCCGCCACCGGGACGGCACATCTCGCGCTTGCAGGCGCGGTTCTGGCGCTGCTGTTCTGGGCACTGGACGCGCGATACCTGGCTCAGGAACGCTGGTTCCGCGCAATGTACGATACAGTGCGCCAGAACGACGGTCCGGCAGATTTCGTGATGACTCCCGGTGAGGAGGTCCGTAAGGCCAACACGGTCTCCGACACGATGCTCGGCTGGTCGGTGTTTCCGCTCTACGCGGTCTTGATCGTCCTGAACATCGCGATCTGCGCTGCCGTAGCCTGAATGTGCTGAAACGGCAGTTTCTCCGTTTGCGCCGTCCCGGATATTGCCGTGCCGCCACCAACCACCTACCGTCGCTGTCGGCACCGGGCGGTGTCTGTTGCGGGAGGTTTCGATGACCAGTGCCAGCCAGTCCGGGTCTCTTTCGGACACGCCTGTAGAGACACTCGATGTCAGCGACCCGGGTCTCTATGAACGCGATGACTGGCACGGCGTCTTCGAGCGGCTGAGGGCGGAGGCACCGATGCACTTCTGCGCCGACAGCGCCTATGGCCCCTACTGGTCGGTCTGCGGCTACGACCTGATCATGCAGGCCGAACTGAACCACAAGGTCTTCTCCAACCGGGCGGATCTGGGGGGCATCCAGATCGCGAACATCGCGCCGGAGCTCGACCGGCCCGCCTTTGTCTCGATGGACCCGCCCGAGCATACCGGACGCCGCCGCGCGGTCGCGCCGATCGGCAATCGCGGCAGCCTGCGGGAGTACGAGGCCCTGATCCGCGAACGCACCCGGGAGATCCTGGACGCCCTGCCGCGCGACGAGACCTTCGACTGGGTCAGCCGGGTTTCCATCGAGCTGACGTCGATGATGCTGGCGACCATGTTCGCCTTCCCCCAGGAACGCCGCCACGAGCTGATGTACTGGTCGGATGTGGCCACGGCCAACCTGAACGCCCCAGATCCGCTGGTGAAGACGGAGGCGGAGCGTTACGCCGTGCTGCAGCAGATGGCGGAGGCCTTCCTGCCCTTCTGGGAGGAGCGGTCGGAGGGGCGCGGCGGCTTCGACCTGGTGTCGATGCTGGCCAATGACGAGGCGACCAGGGGCATGGACCGGGCCGAGTTCATCGGCACGCTGTTCCTGCTGATCGTCGGCGGCAATGACACCACCCGGAATTCGATGACCGGCGGCCTGCTGGCGCTGAACGACAACCCGGACCAGTTCGCACTGGTGCGGCAGAACCCCGACCTGATTCCGACGATGGTCTCGGAGATGATCCGCTACCAGTCACCCGTCATCCACATGCGCCGCACCGCGTTGGAGGACAGCGAGTTCGCGGGCAAGCTGGTCCGCAAGGGCGAGAAGGTCGTGCTCTGGTATGTCTCGGGCAATCGTGATGCGGCGGTGTTCGAGGACCCGGACGCCTTCCGCGTCGACCGGAAGAACGCGCGGCGGCACCTGTCCTTTGGGGCCGGCGTGCATCGCTGTGTCGGGGACCGCCTGGCCGAACTGCAACTGCGTATCCTGTGGGAAGAAGTGCTGCGGAGCGACATGCAGATCGAAGTCGCCGGGCCACCCACCCGCATCTATTCCAACTTCATCCGTGGCTTCAGTGCACTGCCGGTGCGGATCAGGGGCTGAACTTGACGGCCCTGCCGGAGAACGGCGACACATCGGCGGGCGCGTGCTACATTCAGTCGTGCCGGTCGCATCGACTTGCGGCAGATTTCCGGGGCAGACCCCGAGGCGGCCATTGATCGCGACCGTTTGCCTTCGGTCGGGGCGTGGAACAGCGAAGCGGCGCTTCCTCCGTTGCAGGATCCAGTATGAATTTTCCCCAGGGGACGAAGGCCGCTGTCCGTGGTGTCCAAGCGGGGCAACCCATGCATGACCCGTCACGGGTTCATGGGGCCGCCGCCGAAACCGGTGCAGCCTGATGCGGGTAAGTCTGGGATGCCGCTTTCGCTACAGCCTGCCGCAGGCGACGCCGATGATCGCGTTGCTCAATGTGCATTTCTCGCGCTTCGGTGACCTTGAACGCCCGGATCACCTGACGACGAACCCGGGTGTGCCGCTGGAAAGCTACCGCGATGGGTTCGGCAACTGGTGCACGCGGCTGCTGGCCCCTGCCGGGGACTTCGTCCTGTCCACGGATGGCGTCTGCCGCGACAGCGGCGCGCTCGACCCGGTCGCGCCCTGGGCCGAGCAGCATGCGGTGCAGGACTTGCCGTACGAAACCCTCGTCTATCTGCTGGGCAGCCGCTATTGCGACACGGACCTGCTCTCCGAGGAGGCCTGGCGGCTGTTCGGGGCAACGGAACCCGGCTGGGCGCGGGTGCAGGCGATCTGCGACTACGTCCACCAGAACGTGACCTTCGGCTACGCCCATGCGCGCTCCACCCGCACCGCCTCCCAGACCCTGGCGGAGCGGCGCGGCGTCTGCCGCGATTTCACCCACCTGGCCGTTGCCTTCTGCCGCTGCATGAACATCCCGACGCGCTACTGCACCGGCTATCTGAGCGACATCGGCGAGCCGCTGCCGCACCCCTCAGGCGATTTCGCCGCCTGGATGGAAGTCTATCTGTCCGGCCAGTGGTGGGTCTTCGACCCCCGCAACAACCCCCCCCCGCATCGCCCGCATCCTCATGGCCCAGGGCCGCGACGCCGCCGACGTCCCCCTGATCCAGACCTTCGGTCCCAACACGCTCACGGAGTTCATTGTCCGGACTGAGGAGGCTGGGTGAAGCCTCCCGACGCGCGCCTGTCGAACTCGTCAGGCAGCCAGTGCTGAAATCACTTTGAAAATAACTGCCGAGAGCAAAGCCGCAGCCGGCACAGTGATGACCCAGGCAGCCGCAATGGTCATGACGTGAGACCGTCTGACCAGCTTTCTCCTGCGCCGTTCCTCCAGTGCGATCACGGCTGGTACGGGCGCTGTTCGATGCGCCATTGCCAAGCGCCGTTGCGTATACCATTCCCGGAAAAACCCGACTCCGAAAACACCACCGACTGCAATATGGGTGGAACTGACCGGAAGTCCGAGCCAACTCGCAAAGATGACAGTGATCGCCGCAGACAATGCCACGCAATAGGCGCGCATCGGATTCAACTTCGTGATCTCGTTTCCAACGATCCGGATCAGACGTGGACCGAAGATAAACAGCCCGAAGGATATTCCGAAAGCACCGATCAGCATTACCCAGAGCGGGATCGAGAAAGAATCAACGAATTGACCGCTCTGTGACGCCTGCACGATGGCTGCAAGCGGACCAACTGCATTTGCGACATCGTTTGCGCCGTGGGCAAAGCTGAGCAGTGCGGCTGAAACGATCAGTGGGATTCCGAACAGGACCTTGAGTGACTTGTTACGGTTCTCCAGACCCTGGGATTGCCTCCGGATCACCGGAATCATGGCACCCCAGGTCAATACCCCCATGGCTGCGCCAATCGTCAGAGCCGTAGGCAGGTCGATCTTTATCAGGTTCTTCAGTCCCTTCATCGAGAGATAAGCGGCGAACGCACCGGCCATGACGCCTACGAGCACGGGGACCCATGTTCGGGCCGCTGCGATCTTGTCTTCGCGGTAAATGATCCGTTCCTTGATGAACCAAAGGAAACCAGCCGCAATCGCGCCTCCTACCAACGGTGAGACGACCCAGCTTGCGGCAATCATGCCCATCTGGTCCCAGCTGACAGCTGCGAAGCCTGCGGCGGCAATACCTGCCCCCATTACGCCTCCAACAACGGAATGCGTCGTCGAAACCGGCGCGCCGACCCAGGTCGCGAGGTTCACCCACAATGCCGAAGACAGAAGTGCTGCCATCATCGCCCAGATGAATACATCAACCGATCCAAGGCTTTCCGGAGCAATGATGCCCTTCGCAATGGTCGAGACAACGTCTCCACCAGCGATCAACGCGCCCGCAGTTTCACAGATGGCCGCAATCGCGATTGCACCGCCCAGTGTTACAGCATTCGCTCCGACTGCCGGGCCCATGTTATTGGCCACGTCGTTCGCGCCAATATTGAGAGCCATGTAGGCACCGAATGTCGCCGCCAAAACAATCAGGGCGGGATTATCCGCGCCACCGAATGCAATCGCAGCGAACAGTGCGGCTGCCAGAAGAAAGAGGAAAGCGACCCCCTTTCCGATCAGTGGGCGTCCGACGAAAGCAGTCGCCTGCTCAAGGGTCGTCAATCGACCGAGATCCCTGTCGAGGGTCTCGAGATGGCGCGCTTCGAAATCACGGTCTGTCATGCGTTACCCCATTTCGCGTTTGGGGTGTCTACCGTCATGACCAGGAGCAATCAATCAACCGCAGAAACATAATCGATATCAGAACGTCGCCAGAAGTTCCTTCAGTTCGGGTTCGCCAACCAGTTCTACAGCCTCAGACGGCGAAACCCACTTTCGCGTCCGCTGCTCAACTTCAGGATACCGGTCTGAAAGCTCGAGTGTCCGAACCGGGTAGACAATCGTGTTTACCGGTACACTCCAACCCCTGCGCATCCCCTTCCTGTAGTGATAGCTGCCCAGCGGCTTGAGCCACGGTTTTCCACGAAGAACACCCGCTTCTTCCCATGCCTCCTGGAGCGCCACCTGATGAGAGGCCAATCCATCAATTGGCCAGCCTTTCGGCAGGATCCAGCGCCGCGTTCCACGACTCGTTATCAGAAGAATCTTCTTTTCCGGCCCCTCCACATCGTAGCAGAGTGCGGCGAACTGAACATGCTCCGGACGCCTCAGCATCGGCTGCACAAAGCCGTTCCAGAATGACTTGATTTGTTGCTTCAATTTATTTTCAGCTCATTTTTTCTTGGGCTGCGCACCATATGCGTTGAGGATTCGGGAAGCAAATCAAGTAATTGCCGCTCAGCGCTCACGGCAGACTTGCGGCGGTGCAGAGCTGAGCCACGAAATCTCGCCAACTGAATGTCACCGACCGCCTTCGTCCCTACCGCGCACCGCAATGACGCGCACGCCTGGTCATCAGGAAACTTGACCTGGCGAGAGACAGCCATGGGCTCGTCCAGAGATTAGGGGTTGGATCAGCCTGCAACTAGCGCTTTCATGTTGGCACATGGTCGATAGGGGGCGGTATCGTGGATTCGGGAGGCAAAGGGGTCGGCAACACCGCAGGTGATGGTCCCGCCATCGACCAGTCGGACGCCTTCGCCCGGGCTACAGCCGCCGACGGGGTCAAGCACCTCGTCGATGGTCAGATCATGGAAGTGAGGACCAGCCCCGGTCGCCGCGCAGCCCCCCGCCCCGAACGCCCGGAGCGTGGCGGTCGGCAAGGCCATCTGGGTGCTTGTCCACTCCCAGATCCACGAGCACATGTTCATCAGCGAGCTGGAATGGATGCTGCTGCCACGCATCGCGCTGAAGCAGTACCGCGTCCGGGTCCACTCCGGCGTGTCCGTCGACGATGCCTGCTGGGCGCACCTCTCCGACGATGCGGAAGCCGCACTGAAGGCAGGCGTCCGCCGCGTGCGCCCGCCGAAGCCTGGGCCAGCGGCCCCAACCTCTGGCTCATCGACGCCGTCGCCCCCTTCGGCGGCCGCGACGAGGTGCTGGCGACACTGAAGAACGAGGTTTTTGGTGAACGGACAGTGAAGTCATTGCAGGCTACTCTGGGGGGGAGTGGTGTCGGAGTGGTGGAATGGTGACAAGTTCATTCGATACGCGCCGAAAAGAGTATGAATGCAGCGAACATTTTTTCTCCACTCCCTATTTTCGAATATTTTTTCGTGATAATTATTTTCTATTTGCAATTCTGCTTATAGGACTAATTTTGTCACCTTTCTATCCTTTTATTTTCTTCACTCTTTTTGTTATTATGGTTAATGTTGTATTTTTTGGATATGCGGATAGTAGGTGTTTGGATAAAATCGCTTCTATTGACGGAACACCTGTCGGAAATAGAGGGGATGCATACAAAAGAATGACCATGTATTCTGGTTCATTTTGACGTACTGGGTTAATTATTTACAAACTTCACATGCCCGTCATGCTAATTTCAACCATATTTGCAATATGCGTACCCGCATTATTTTGAGAAAATATCTCATTCTGTCTCAAATTTACGTTGTCAGTCAAATTTTCATGGATTCCGCCACGTCATAGCGCAAATTCCCTGCTCAACGCACGCTTACCCTAAAAATACTTTCTACTTATTTGCGAAATTTTCACGCATAAGACACCTATTTTCCGTTTCTTCTCTCCTATCTAGCTCTGCAGACCAACAATTGTTCGCTGAAAATGTCTGCTGGAGTCGGCGTGCATGGAAACATCGTGCGCCACGTCGGGCACTTCCGGCCACAGAATAGAAGTCCATTGCAAAATGAAATGGCAATCTAAGCGAATGCCGGACCTCATTTATGAAACTAAAACCATTGACTTAATGGCGGTCCGTGTAGTCAGTTGCGAACCCGTCTCTGGGTGCCGTTTGCCTGTTTACAGGGAAGAACAGGGAATTTTCGGCATTTTCGGCCGTGGAGAAGCGCTTTCCGCTGCCGTAACCCCCTGAGAAACAGCCTCTTTCCGCCCGAATTCCCTGTGACCAATAACAGGGAATTCAGATGCCGGAACAGGGTGCTGGAATCCGCGAGCAGGGAATCTGGATAGGCTTGCAGGGAACCCCGCTTCGAAGAGCAGCGAACCCCCACGGAACAGGCGTCAGTCTGCGGCTCCAAGGGCGCCTCGGGTCGCTGTTCCTGACAACGCCATGCACGCCTGGCCCGCAGCAACACCGGCTTCCACGGACCTTGCAACTGCGCACTCGGCAGGCCGGGTTCCGGCGCACCTCGCATGGGGACAACAGACGCTGTGCACCGGAATGGACAGCCACCAGCCATGGTCGGACATACGCCGAGGCACTTCGGGATGCGGGATGGGACGCGCCTGAAGCGGGACGGGGTTGCGCGTTAGTGGGACGATAGTGGGATGACACGAGGGTAAACCGGGACAGGTTCGCACCTTACCGGGACGATGGTGGGACAGGGTGGCGCCAAGCTGGGATGGAAATCAAATGACGCGGGACGGAATGGCCGCATTGTGGGACAGACCCGGGACGGCCTGCAGGAGCGGTACGCAAGGTCTACCGCAACCGTCGTACGGCGGTTCTGTGCTGCGAGCCTCCCGCCAGAATCCCTGCGGGCACTCGACCATCCGTGATGCTCCATGTGCCCTTGCTGCAATCGGCGGAAGCGTCGGATGCTCGCTCTGCCGCGAGGGATGTTGAATGTCTCTCGGTCAAATGCGGCATCCACCACCATGCAACGCGATCTGGTGCGGATACGGCACCCGGTCGGTCACTTCTGCCCCGTCTGCATGGTCTCGAGAGACTGATTCGCGCGATGATTCGCCGGTTCCGCACCTGATGCCTGCATCTCGTTGGCGATATTGGCCCCGATTTCGACCCCGATCATCCCCACCGCCCAAAGAATCGGTGGAGGGTTTCTGAACGCTCCTGAAACGCTTGAACGCTCTAAAACGCCATTTGAACGCCTGTTTTGGGCCATTAAAACGCTCGCGGCTTCGAGCGTTCTGAAATCGAGGCATGCGAGACGGGTTCTTCCACAGGTTTTGCAGCAGAACGCTTTGACATTCCCGCAAGGATCGCGAATGCGTGGATGAAGGGCGCGATGAGAACAGAACGTGATCATTCGTGTCCCCGTACAAGCCAACGCCATGTCGGAGAACCCGAGAATGAGTTCCAGAACCCAGCGCCGCGCAGGCGGTGCGAAGCAGACCGACCGAACCCGGAGCAGAAGCCCGGAACGGGTCGTATCCACGATCACCGAGCGCCGCATTGATGCGCTGCGCCCCTATGAGGGCAATGCCCGAACCCACTCACGACGGCAGATCCGCCAGATCGCCGACAGCATCGATCGCTTCGGCTTCACCAACCCGGTGCTGATTGCCGATGATGACACCATCATCGCAGGTCATGGCCGCGTGCTGGCGGCACGGTCGCTCGGCATGACGGAGGTGCCGACGGTGCGTCTTTCGCACATGAGCGAAGCCGAACGCAGGGCCTACATCCTGGCCGACAACAAGCTCGCCCTGAATGCGGGCTGGGACCAGGACCTGCTGGCGATCGAACTGCAGGGACTGATCGATCTCGACTTCGACGTGGAACTGACCGGCTTCTCGCTGGCGGAGATCGATTTTACCCTCGATGCGGCGAGCGAACGGGAGACACCGGGACCGGCGGCACCGGAGGACGATATCCCGCCACTGCCGCAGACAGCGATCAGCCGACCGGGCGATCTCTGGCGCTGCGGGCGCCATCGCCTGCTCTGCGGTGATGCCCGCTCATCTGCCGACTACGATCTGCTGCTGGAACAGGAGCAGGTCGATCTCGTCTTCACCGACCCGCCCTACAATGTAGCAATCGATGGTCATGTCTCCGGGCTCGGCAAGGTACGCCACCGGGAGTTTGCCTTCGCCTCGGGCGAGATGTCGGAGGACGCCTTCACCGCCTTCCTGACCGGGACGCTGGGAGCGGCGGCGGATCGCTGTCGCGACGGCGCCATCGCCTTCGTCTGCATGGACTGGCGGCACATGGGGGAGTTGCTCGCGGCGGGCCGCACGGTCTTCTCGGAACTGAAGAACCTCTGCGTCTGGAACAAGACCAATGGTGGCATGGGGAGCTTCTATCGCTCCAAGCATGAGTTGGTCTTCGTCTTCAAGGTGGGGACGGGTCCGCATGTGAACAGCTTCGGTCTCGGCGAGACGGGTCGCTACCGGACCAATGTCTGGGACTATGCCGGCATCAACAGCTTTGGTGCCAGCCGTGACACGGATCTGGCCATGCACCCGACGGTCAAGCCGGTCGCCCTGGTGGCCGATGCGATCAGGGACTGTTCGAAGCGGGGCGATATCGTGCTCGACGGCTTTGGCGGTTCGGGCACGACCCTGATCGCCGCAGAGCAGGTTGGTCGGAAGGCACGGCTGCTGGAGTTCGATCCGGCCTATTGCGACACCATCGTGCGGCGTTGGGAACGCCTTACCGGCAAGCACGCCACCCTGGAGGCGACGGGTGAGCGTTTCGAGGACGTGGAGGAATATCGCCTGGCGGAGACGGGTACGGCAGACCCCAACCCTGATGGCGACACGCTCCCACCGGACGAAGCCGACGAAGCGGTCACACTGGCAGTCAATATCGAGACGGAGACACGCAGATGAGCGGTAACCGGGACCACAAGCAGGGGCACCCGGTGCGCAATCGTCGTTCGCAGAAGCGCGATGCGCCGTTAGGGGAAGATGACCGCACCGAAAACGGGCATGACCAGCGCGGCATGAGCAGCGACGGCTACGAAGTCGGCTTCCGCAAGCCACCACGGTCAACACGGTTCAAAAAGGGCAAGTCCGGCAATCCACGAGGACGACCGAAGAAGCCCAAGCCGGAACCCATTCATCTGGCGGATGCCCCTGCCGACACCTTCCTCGAACAGGAAGCCTATCGTCTGCTGACGTTCCGGGAGAACGGCCAGGAGGTCCAGCTTCCGGCCACACAGGCGGTGGTTCGCTCATCGATCATGTCCGCGCTCAAGGGCAACCGCCTGTCTCAGCGCTTTGTCATCGAGCTCATGGACCGGAAGGAGGAGCAGTATCTTGAGTTGCGCCTGAAACGGTTCTTGCGTCTGGAGAAGCTGAAGGCCGAGGGCGAGGCGAAGATAGCCGAACATCAGAAGCGGGGCCTGCCACCGCCTGACCTGCTGCCGCATCCGGAAGATATCGTGCTCAACTACCGAACCGGGGAGGCGGAGATCCATGGACCCGAGACCCGCGAGGATCTCCGCGACTGCGCGTACACGGCCGATCTGCGCGATCTCTGCATGATGCAGGCCGCGCTCAGCGAGAAACAACGCCCGAGAACCGAAGCAGGAGACAAGAGCAATGTCCTCACGGCGATGGTGTTTGCCCAACTCATGGACCACCTCCTACCCCGCCGCTTCCAGTGGAGCGAGGTCGAGGAAGTCTCGGTGTTCATGGGCTTCATGGCCGAGGACCGCAAAAAGTTGAAGGCACGGATCGAAAGGGAGATGGCGCGGCTCGAACGCGAACGTCCGCCATCAACGCTGAGTGAAGCCCAACGGGCCCTGGTCGATCGGACTTCGCAACGGCTTGGTGAACAACTCTGGCCAAAGGAGAAAGAGGGCTGACGGCACCCGGTCTGGAGGAAGGTCGGGTAGATTGACAGGCCGAAATGCCGAGAGATCCGAACCCGGCTGGACTTCCGTGGGCGACCAAGCCATTCCCGGTGTTGTAGTTGGCATTTATCCACGAGAAGAGACAAGGAACTTTCCGATGGCACAGCTGCGCCACCTGGGCCCGGGCTTCGACCCGGCTGTCGTTGCCGGAATCGACGCAAAGCTGCACGAGGTCGAGGCGAACCATGGTGTCCGCATTCTGCTGGCCATCGAGAGTGGCAGCCGGGGATGGGGTTTTCCATCGCCGGACAGCGACTATGACTGCCGCTTCATCCATGTCCGCCCGCAATCCGATTATCTGAGCCTCTATCCGCCGCGCGATGTCATCGAGTATCCGCCGGACGCGATCTACGACGTGAACGGCTGGGATCTGGCGAAGACCCTGAAGCTGCTGCTGAAGGGCAATGCCGTGGTGCTGGAATGGCTG
>BQJF01000035.1 GCA_021604565.1 Minwuia thermotolerans
GAGGCGCTGGACGACGCATTCCACAACCTGCTGACACCGATTGAAACCGACATCGACGACATGCAGCGACGGGCGGCGATCCGTGCGGTTTCCAGCGATCTCGCCGCCCTGCGGCGCCGGCAGATCTGCGGTGGATGAAACGCTTCAGGGTCACGCAGCCGGGGCTGACAGCTGATCATGAGAACAGGAACAACAGGAAGGGGCAGGGCCATGGAACCCATCATGCTTGAACTCACCACCCAGTACCGCGACGAGAACGACGAGCTTGTGACCGTGATCCAGTGCGGCAACGAGGTGACGCTGGAGTCGGTACGCGGCGGCCGTATCTGGCTGCAGCGCGCGGTGGTGGAGCGGATCGCCGAACTGTTCCACCGCCACGACGCAGCGCGCCGCCTGATCACGGAGGACATGCCCGCGCTGCACGCTGCGACACGTGGCCGGAAAGGGGAGGACTGATGCCCCCGGCCCGCCGCCTGCGCCCCGTCGCGCCAATGACACTCAGTGAAATTACCGAAATTACCGGACGAAGCCGCATCTCGATCTGGCGTTACCGCCGGGCAGGCATGTTCCCCGAACCCATCGGACGACGCGGCAAGTCCCTGATCTGGGACGGGCGCGCAGTGCGCCGCTGGAAGATGACCGGCCGGTAGCCGGTGTCCGACGCGCGCCCCCTCCCCTGCGCGTCGGGCTTCTGGTCCGCGCACTGTTCCGCTATACCTGTCGGCAACAGTCTCAAGCGTCGAGGGAGGACGACAATGGATCTGTCGCTGACACCGGAGGAAGAAGCGTTCCGCAGCGAGGTACGCGACTTTCTGGATACCGCAATGACCGAGAACGCGAAGGAGGCCGGCAGGCTGACCGCGGGGGTCGTGTCCGACTTCGAGGGCTCGATGGACTGGTACCGCGCCCTGTCGAAGAAGGGCTGGATCGCGCCGTTCTGGCCGGTCGAGCACGGCGGCACGGGCTGGACACCGATGCAGCGCTACATCTTCGATTCCGAATGCCAGCGCGCCAGCACCCCGCGCCTGTTCGCCATGGGCGTGCGCATGGTCGCTCCGGTGATCATGAAGTTCGGCACGCCGGAGCAGAAGGAAGCCTATCTGCCGAAGATCCATGCCGGGGAGCACATCTGGTGCCAGGGCTACTCGGAGCCGGGTTCCGGTTCCGACCTGGCCAGCCTGCAGTGCCGTGCCGACAGGGACGGTGACGATTACGTCATCAACGGCACCAAGATCTGGACCACCGGTGCACACCACGCGAACATGATGTTCTGCCTGGTCCGCACCTCCAAGGAAGGCAAGCCGCAGCAAGGCATTTCCTTCATCGTCTTTCCCATGGACCTGCCGGGCATCAAGGTCGATCCCATCCTGACCATGTCGGGTGACCACGAGGTCAACCAGGTCTTCTTCGACGATGTGCGCGTGCCGGTCGCCAACCGCATCGGCCCGGAGAACGAGGGCTGGACCGTGGCCAAGTACCTGCTGGAGTTCGAACGCGGCGGCTCCGCCTACAGCCCCAGTCTGCATGCCATGCTGGAGAAGCTGAAGGCGATCGCGGCGGAGGAACCGGCGGGCAATGGCGAGGCGCTGATCCAGGACGCAGATTTCCGCTCCCGACTGGCGGACCTGGAGGCCCAGGTCGTGGCGCTGGAGTTCTTCGAGAAGAAGACCATGAGCGCGCTGACCACCGGGCAGAACCCGGGCGCCGCGTCCTCCATCATGAAACTGCGCGGCTCCGAATGCCTGCAGGCCACGGCGGCGATGACGGTGGAAGCCATCAGCTATTACGCCAACCCCTACGAGCCGGAGACGCGGACCCCGTTCTCCAACGCCATTCCGGTCGGGCCGGACCATTCGGTCGGCGTCATGGCCAAGCACCTGAACAGCCGCGCCGCGACGATCTATGCCGGGGCGTCGGAGGTCCAGCGCAACATCATGGCGAAGCTGGTCCTGGGACTGTGAGCGGCGAGGGCAAGGCCCCGCCGTCGAACTCCGACTGGGGGGAGCGGATCGAGGCCATCCATGAACGCCGCCAGATGGCAAAGGCCCATGGCGGGCCGGAAGCCGTCAAGCGCCAGCACGACAAGGGCCGCCTGACCCTCAGGGAACGGATCGACCGGCTGCTCGACAAGGGCAGCTTTCACGAGATGGGCATGGGTGCCGGGGCCGCGGAAACTGACGCGGACGGCAATTTCGAGAGCCTCAGCCCCGCCAACTTCGTCCTCGGCTTCGGCAAGGTCGATGGCCGCACCTGCGTGGTGGGCGGGGAGGATTTCACCGTCTCCGGCGGCTCCCCCAACCCGGCGGGGCTGCGCAAATCGATCTACACCGAGGAGATGGCGCTGCAGTACCGGGTGCCGCTGATCCGCCTGCATGAGGGCGGCGGCGGCTCCGTCGCCGGTGCCGGGGGCAAGAAGGGCGGTGGCAGTTCCGGGCCGGTGGGGGAGCCGCCCTACACCCCGCACCGTTTCCTGTCCGTCGCCCGCACCATGGGCGCGATCCCGGTCTGTGCCGCCGCGGTCGGCCCGGTGGCCGGCCTGCCCGCCGCGCGGCTCGTCGCCTCCCACTTCTCCGTCATGACGCGGGAGACGGCGCAGGTGCTGGTGGCCGGTCCCGCGGTGGTCGAGCGCGCCCTGGGCCGGAAGATCAACAAGGAGGAACTGGGCGGCGCGCAGGTCCACCTGAGAAGCGGTGCCATCGACAATGGCGCGGTGGACGAGGATGACGCCTTCCGCCAGATCCGGCAGTTCCTCAGCTACCTGCCGCCCAATGTCGACCAGTTGCCGCCGACCATCGCCTGCAGCGATCCGGTTGATCGCTGCGACGACAGGCTGGCCAGCATCGTGCCGCGCGACCGGCGCAAGGCCTACGACATGCGCAAGCTGATCGCCATGGTGGTGGACCAGGACAGCTTCTTCGAGACCGGGCGGCAGTACGGCCCGGGCCAGATCGTCGGCCTGGCGCGGATGAACGGACAGCCGGTGGGCATCTATTCCAACGACTGCCGCTACTATGCCGGTGCCATGTCGGCGGCAGGGGCACGCAAGGTGAAGCGCTTCATCGAGCTGTGCGAGACCTTCCACCTGCCGATCATCGCACTGGTGGACGAGCCCGGCTTCATGATCGGACCGGACGCGGAGGCGGAGGGAACCATCCGGCCCGGCACCGCCGCTGTGCTCGCCGCCGCCGACTGCCAGGTGCCCTGGGCCTCTGTCATCATCAAGAAGAACTTCGGTGTTGCCGCCGCCGCCCACTATGCCAGCCAGTGCCACGTCATGGCCTGGCCATCCGCCGAGTTCGGCCCCCTGCCGGTGGAGGGTGGCGTCGCCGTCGCCTTCGGGCGGGAGATCGCGGCGCATCCGGACCCGGAGGCACGACGGCAGGAACTGGAAGACATGCTGGCCGCCCGCCAGTCCCCCTTCCCCCGCGCCGAATCCTTCGCCTTCCACGAACTGATCGACCCGCGCGAGACCCGGCCCATGCTCTGCCGGTGGCTGGAGGTCAGCGCCGAACGCCTGAAGTCCCTCACCGGCCCGCGCCTCTATCCGATGCGGCCGTAATTCCGGCTGGCGTATCGGCAGTTTTTCTTTCTTCCCCCCTTGCGGGGGAAGTGGCCGCGTAGCGGTCGATGGGGGGTGAAGCCGCAGGCTGTGTTTCTGCGTTCGAGCATCAGGTCGGCTTCGCCGATTCACCCCCATCCCGACCTTCCCCCGTCGAGGGGGAAGGAGGATAAGTGGCCGGAACCCGGCTCAGACGTGCAGCAGCAGGTGCTCGCGCTCCCAGGCGCTGATGACGCGGTTGAAGGCTTCCATTTCGGTTTCCTTCACGTCGATCAGGGCGGCCACGAAGTCCTCATGCAGCACCTCCCGCAGGGGCGCGGCATAGCGCAGGCGCTGCAGCGCGTCGGAGAGGAAGCGCGGCAGGTTGAGCTTGCGTTCGGAGGCGTCTATGGACAGCGGCTCGGTGGCCTCCAGTTCCTCCACCATGCCCAGATAGCCGCATGCCAGTGATCCGGCGACCGCGAGATAGGGATTGGCATCCGCGCCGGGTACCCGGTTCTCGACCCGTCGGCTGGTGATGCCCGAACGCGGCACCCGGATGCCGGTGGTGCGGTTGTCGTGGCCCCAGTGGGTGTTGACGGTGGAACCGCTGTCGGAAACCAATCGGCGGTAGGAATTGACGTTCGGCCCCAGCAACGGCATGGCCGCCGGCAGGAATTTCTGCAGCCCGGCAATGTGGTGCAGCAACAGGGGACTGTCGCTGCCATCGGGCAGGGAGAACAGGTTGAGGCCGGTTTCCAGATCATGCACGCTCTGGTGCAGATGCATGGCGCTGCCCGGCTCGTTCTCGTGCGGCTTGGCCATGAAGGTCGCATAGAGGTCATGGCGCATCGCCGCCTCGCGCACCGTGCGCTTGAACAGGAATGCCTGGTCGGCAACCGTGATCGGATCACCATGTTCGATATTGACCTCGACCTGGGCCAGACCTTCCTCGTGAATGACCGTGTCGATCTCGATCTGCTGTGCCTCACAGAAATCGTAGATGTCGTCGAAGATCGGATCGAACTCGTTCACCGCGTCGATGCTGTAGGGCTGTCGCCCGGTCTCCGCCCGACCCGAACGACCGATGGGCGCCTGCAAGGGATAGTCCGGATCGGTGTTGCGGGCGACGAAGTAGAATTCCAGCTCCGGCGCGACCTCGGCCCGCCAGCCCCTTTCCGCATAGTGGTTGACCACCCGGCGCAACACCTCACGCGGGGAGAATATCAGTGGCTCCCCCTCCATGGTGACCGCGTCGCAGATCACCTGTGCCGTCGGCTCGTCGTACCATGGCAGGATGCGCAGGGTCGCGAGATCGGGGACCAGCACCACGTCCGGGTAGCGCGGATCCAGCATCCGGCTTTCCAGCCAGTCGCCTGAAACGGTTTGCAGGAAGACGGATTCAGGCAGCCGCAGGGAGCCGTCCTTCACTGCCTTGAGGAAGCGGGAAATGGGCAGCACCTTGCCGCGCGGCACGCCGGTGATATCGATGATCAGGCACTCGACTTCCTCGATCCTGCGGGCGCGCAGCCATTCGGCTGCTTCCTCGACATTCATCCCTGTCGCCTTTCCAGAAATGCGGCACAGGCCGCTCCGAACGACCGGAAGATCGAGGCGTGCAGCGGGTAGATGCCAGGCTGCACCTCCGCATGCCACTGAACTGCCAGCATCCACCCCAGTGCGCCGGGGAAGGTCACGGCTTCCACCGTACCGTCCGGTGCGGTCGCCTCCACCTGCAACCCTGCACCCAGCCGGTCGATGCCCTGGCCATGCAGGCTGTTGATGCGGGTCACCGTCGTTCCGGCAAGTTCATGCAGCATGCCGCCGGGCAGGATCGAGATCTCATGCCGGGGCACGATCTGCTCCTCGAACGGCTTGTCACGCGGGCGGCGATGGTCAAAGCGGCCCGGCACATCCTTCAGGTGCTGGTGCAGGCTGCCGCCCAGCGCCACGTTCACTTCCTGAATGCCGCGACATATGCCCAGCAGCGGTACGCCGCCGTCCAGTGCCGCACGGGTCAGGGCGATGGCCGTTGCGTCACGGCCCGGATCACGAACACCGCTCTCCGGCTCCTCCTCCTGCCCGAACAGGTGCGGCTGGATATTGGCTGCACCACCGGTCAGCACGATACCGTCCAGACGCGGCAGCAGGCTGTTCGCCTGATCGGGATCCTCCGAACCGGGGATCAGCACGGTCTCGGCACCGGCGAACGACCGGACGGCCGCCACATAGGTTGCTGCGGTGGCATGCAGCGGCAGCGGAATGTCGGCCGGTTCCCGCCAGGAGGAGAGTATGCCGACCAGTGGCCTCACCGGTCGTTGTCCCAGGGCCGTTCAGGCGTGCGGAAGGTGAAGCTGCCCAGGGGCAGCTCGATGTTGGTCTCCAGGTCGGCCAGCGCCACGGCAGTCTCCTGCCCCTGGGCATCGACAACGCGCCAACCGGTCAGCCGATAGGGCTGTTCCGCGAACTCCAGCGTGATCGTGCCCTGCTCCGGGTTCTCGGGATCACGTAGCCGGAAACTGACCTGTCCGCCCGTACGCCTGACCTGATCGATATCGGCCTCCGCCATCAGGTCCAGTTGTTCCGGCACAAGGTACGACAATGGTGTCTGCGACAACGGCCACTGGCTGACCTGACCGACTTCGTAATCGACAAACGAAACAAAGACCCCGTCCGAAACCAGCAACACCCTCGCGGGCGGGCTGTAGTTGAAGCGGATCAGACCGGGCCGCTTGAGCAGCATCGTCCCGTCGGCCTGTCCACCACCGCCGAACTGGACAAAGCGCGCGGACAGGGTCTCGACCGACTGCAGCCAGTCCTGGGCCTGCTGAACGGTCTGCTCCTCGGCCTCTGTCAGGGCCTGTGCGGCTGGGCTGGCAAACAGCAGGGCCGCGCCAAACAGCATCGAAACAAGGTGTTTCATGAAGGTGCCAGTCATCAGAAGTCGCTGATGATCCCCTTCTTCTCCCAATCGCCGTAGCGCGTCGGCTCGGGACCGTCGCGACCATCGCGCTCTCCCGGTGTCTGCGACAGCTTGTGGGCGGCGGAACGGCGGCGCAGCTTGCCTGCCTCGGTCTCCTCGAAGGCTTCCTCCTCGGTTCCGGGCTTGTCCGTGTTGCGATCCTTGTCGGTCATCGTCGCTCTCCGCTTCCGTCTGGCTTGAAGGGGTCGGCTTCCTGCCTAGATATTCACTGACTTCCCTAGATAGCAGGTGCAAGGGCGCTTGCAATGGCTGCGGCCCCACCATGGAGATCCTGAAACACGATGAATTATGCCCGGACTGCACTGCTGCTGGCTGCCATGACGGCCATCTTTCTTGTGGCGGGATGGCTCATCGGCGGCTCGGGAGGCGTGATCATCGCCCTGGTCATTGCCTTCGCCATGAACCTGTTCTCCTTCTGGAATGCAGACAAGATCGTGCTGCGCATGTATGGCGCGAAGCAGGTCGACCGGCAAAGCGCGCCGGAGTTCCACGGACTGGTGGAGGAACTGGCCCATCGTGCCGGCCTGCCGATGCCGAAGGTCTACATCATCCAGAACGACCAGCCGAACGCCTTCGCCACCGGGCGCAATCCCGAACGCGCCGCCGTCGCCGCTACAACGGGCCTGTTGCGCACCCTGAACCGCAACGAGATCGCGGGTGTCATGGCGCACGAACTGGCGCACGTGCAGAACCGTGACACGCTGACCATGACGATCACCGCGACCATCGCCGGCGCCATCGGCATGCTGGCCAACTTCGCCATGTTCGCCGGGCTGTTCGGCCGCTCCGACGACCGCAGCCCGCTGGGCGGTATCGGCACCCTGCTGGTGGCGCTGCTGGCCCCGCTCGCCGCCATGCTCGTGCAGATGGCAATCAGCCGCAGCCGGGAGTATGTCGCCGACCGGCACGGGGCGGAGATCTGTGGTAATCCACTCTGGCTCGCCAGCGCCCTGCAGAAGCTGGAGGCGGGCAGCCGCATCGACAATCACAAGGCAGAGGCCAACCCGGCCACAGCACACATGTTCATCATCAACCCGCTGCATACGAAGAAGTCCGACAACCTGTTCTCGACGCATCCGTCCACGGCCAACCGGGTGGCGGCGCTGCAGGAACTGGCGCGCACCATGTCGGGACCGTCCCACTCCGGACCGGCGGGACCGCGTCCGGCTGGTGCTGTTCCCGTGACCAGCCAGCCTGCCCGACGCCGTGGCCCATGGCGGTGAGTGACGATCAGGAAACAGCCGTCGATTCCTCGATTCCCTCGGCGCGGCAGGCGGCAATCACACTGATTTCGCGTGTGCTCGACACGTCGGCCGGACTGGACGAGGTGCTGGATGAAACCGTGCGCGGCATGGAAGCACGCGAACGCCGCTTCGCCCATACGATCGCGCTGGCCACGCTGCGCCACAAGGGATCGCTGGAACAGCATCTGAAACACCTGCTGGACCGCCCCCTGCCCCGCTCCGGGCGGTTCGCGCATCTGATCCTGCTGTCCGGCATGGCGCAGATCATCTTCCTGCAGAGCCCGGCCCATGCGGTCGTCAACGAACACGTCGAGATGCTGCCCGAAGGCAGCAAGTTCCGGGGCGTGGTCAACGCCATTCTGCGCAAGGTGGATCGCCAGGGCGCGACAAGGCTGACCCGGCCGGACATGGCACGCCGGGACACCCCGCTCTGGCTCTGGAAGCGCTGGGCGGCACACCTGGGGCGCAGCAATGCCAACGCCCTGGCCGCAGCACACCGCGACGACACGCCGACACCACTGGACCTGACCGTGCGCGAAGACGCCGCCGGGTGGGCGGAGCGGCTTGGCGGTGAACTGCTTCCGACGGGAAGCGTCCGGCTGGGCAGCCACGCCGCTGTGCCGGAGATGCCGGGGTACGCGGACGGGGCCTGGTGGGTGCAGGACACCGCCGCCACCCTGCCGGTGCGGCTGTTCGGTGATCTGCAGGGACGCAGCCTGCTCGATGCCTGCGCCGCACCCGGCGGCAAGACGGCGCAGGCGATAGCCCTTGGGGCGGAGGTCACGGCCATGGACCGGTCTGGCCGCCGTCTGGAAGTGCTGCAACGCAACCTCGACCGGCTACAGATGCAGGCAACCGTGGTCCGCGCCGACCTGCGCCAGTTCAGCCACGACGATGGTTTCGACGCGGTATTGCTTGACGCCCCCTGCTCGGCCACCGGCACCATCAGACGCCATCCGGAGATCGCCTGGACCCGCAACGAGAGCGACGTCCAGGGCATCGCCGAACAGCAGCGCATGATGATCGGCAAGGCCACGGCACTGGTCCGCCCGGGCGGCAGGCTGGTCTATTGCACCTGTTCGCTGGAACCGGAGGAAGGGGAGGCGCAGGCGGAATGGCTGTTGCAGGAATTCCCGCAGTTCACGCGCGCCGCCATTGATCCCAACGCACTCGGACTGGGACCGGAGGCGATCACCGAAGCCGGCGACCTGCGCACCCACGCCGGTCTGATGGCGGACACGGGCGGCATGGACGGGTTCTTTGCCACGGTGATGCAGCGCGCCGCCTGATCAAATCGCCGTTTCAACCGTGATCCGGAGCGCGCCGCCGTTGCCGGAACCGGGGGAAGCTGGTAGGGGGTTACCCATGAACTCAGCAATCATCTCACCATCGATCCTCTCCGCCGATTTCGCGAAACTGGGCGAGGAAGTGCGCGCCATTGATGCAGCCGGTGCCGACTGGATCCATGTCGACGTGATGGATGGCCACTTCGTGCCCAACCTGACCATTGGCCCGAACGTGGTGAAGGCACTGCGCCCGCACTCGGCGAAACCCTTCGACGTGCATCTGATGATCTCCCCCGTCGATCCCTACATTCAGGCGTTCGCGGATGCCGGTGCCGACATCATCACCGTGCATCCGGAAGCCGGTGCCCATACCCACCGCACCCTGCAACTGATCCGCAGTCTGGGGCTGAAGGCAGGACTGGCGCTGAACCCCGGCACGCCGTGGCAGGTGGTGGAACCCCTGCTGGACCAACTGGACCTGATTCTGGTGATGAGCGTCAATCCCGGCTTCGGCGGCCAGAAGTTCATTGCCAGCCAACTTGAGAAGATCGCCACCCTGCGCGGCATGATCGATGGTGCCGGGCTGGACATCACGCTGGAGGTCGATGGCGGCGTCAATGCCGACACCATCGCGGATGTGGTTGCCGCCGGGGCCACCGCCATGGTCGCCGGAACAGCCGCGTTCCAGAATGGCCCCGACCACTACGCGCGGAACATCGCCACGCTGAAAGAGAAGTCGTCCACGGCACTCGCCCTGACCGGCACCGACGACTGAGGAGCCCGCGTGCCATGAGCGGCGTCAGAGACCTTGTCTATCGCAGCCGCCTCTACCAACTGTCGCTGCGCGGTCGCTTTCCCCATGGCCTCGCCTACTACCCGGAGAATCTCTGGCCCGGCGACCTGGCCCGCGCCAACGAGCTGTTCCGGGGGCGCTTCGATCTGGCAGGAGAACTGGTGGAAGTTGGTGCCAGCCCGCCCTGGACCGGCGTTTCCGCATCGGACTCCTGGCAGGCGGAACTGCAGGGCTTTGCCTGGCTGCGCCACTTTCAGGCGGCGGGTGGCGAAGCGGCGACCCGCGCAGCACGGTCGCTCGCCGGATCATGGCTGACGCACAATGCGGACTACGATCCCTTCATCTGGCGCTCAGACATTCTGGCGCGACGGCTGATAAGCTGGTGCGTGCACGCCGATATCCTGTTCAAGAATGCGGAACTGACCTACCGCTCCGACCTGCTCAGGTCGATGGCCCGGCAGGCCCGGCATCTGGCGCGCGTGGCGGAGAAGGCACCGAACGGAATTCAGGCGGTGACCGCTGCAACGGGTCTCGCCTTCATCGGTCTCTGCCTGCCGGAGAGCCGCAACTGGACCGACAAGGGTCTTGTGCTGCTGACGGACCAGATCGGGCGGCAACTGCTTTCCGACGGGGGACACATCTCCCGCAATCCGCAGGTGCTGCACCATGTGTTGCAGGACCTGATCCTGCTGAAGCGCACGATGATGAACATTGGCGAGCCGCCGCCTGAACCGCTGATCAATGCCATCGACCGCATGACCCCGACGCTGCGGATGCTACGGCACGGCGATGGCGGGCTGGGGCTGTTCAATGGCGCGACCGAAGGCACGGCGGCGGATATCGAGCAGACGATCCGCCGTTCCGGCATTCGCGGCAAACCCAACCTGTCAGCCCCGAAGGCGGGCTTCGAGCGCCTGCAGGGTGGCAACACGGCACTGATCGCCGATTTCGGCGGTCCCGCCCCCGAACCGGGCGTCGGCTTCGCGGGGCTGCTGAGTTTCGAGATGAGCCACCGGCGGGAACGGGTGGTGGTCAATGGCGGCGCGGCGCGCCCCCCGTCGCAGGAGTGGGAGCGGGCGCTGGCCTCCACCGCCGCCCACTCGACCCTGACCATCGCCGACACCAATGCGGTCGGGGTGCCGGACGCCGGACGACGACGGCGGCGGCGGCTGGAGGCAGAGGCGCTGCGCACCGAATCAGCGGACGCGACCTGGCTGGACATGATGCATACCGGCTATCAGGAGCGGTACGGCGTGGTGCACCGGCGACGGCTGTACCTGGACCGCGACGGACGCGACCTGCGCGGGGAAGACCGGCTGGAGGTCGCGGATCGGCGGAAGCCCAACCATGTCCCCTTTGCGGTGCGCTTTCACCTGCACCCGGACGCCAGCGCCGTGCTGGCTCAGGGCGGCAATGCGGCGCTGATCCGCCTGAAGTCCGGGCGCGGCTGGCGGTTCCGGGTCGCGGGCGCGGACCTGAAACTGGAAGACAGCGTCTATCTGGGCGCCGGGTCGCCACGCCGCAGTCAGCAGGTTGTGGCAAGTGGCGATCTGGACAGCACGGACATCACCGTGCAATGGGCACTCACCCTGATCGACGGCAGCGATTCCTGACCGTCGGTCCCACCAAATCTTGTCCTATCGAACAAGCGACGCAGGAGACCTGATCCCATGACCGAAACGAACATCGTGCCGAAGCGCGCGCTGATCTCCGTTTCCGACAAGACCGGACTGGACGTGCTGGGCCGGTTCCTGAAGCAGCAGGGGGTGGAGATCCTGTCCACCGGCGGCACCGCCCGTGCGCTGTCCGACATGGGCTGCGACGTGCGCGAGGTCAGTGCCCATACCGGATCGCCGGAGATGATGGATGGGCGCGTGAAGACGCTGCACCCGAAGATCCACGGTGGCATCCTGGCGCTGCGCGACAATGCCGAGCACCAGAAGGCCATGCAGGATCATGACATCGCCGGGATCGATCTGGTGGTGATCAACCTCTATCCGTTCGAGGCCACGGTGGCCTCCGGCGCCGACCGCGCCACGGTGATCGAGAACATCGACATCGGCGGTCCCGCCATGATCCGTTCCGCCGCCAAGAACCACCAGTTCGTCGCCGTCGTGACCGATCCTGCCGACTATGGCCGGCTGATCAGCGAGTGGCAGGACCAGGGCAGCCTGGGGCTGGCCTTCCGCCAGGACCTCGCGGCCCGCGCCTATGCCCGCACGGCCGCCTATGATGCCGCAATTACCGGCTGGTTCAGCCAGACGTCGGCAGGGATGCCGCACCGTTTCGCCCTGTCCGCTGGTCCGGCGCAACCGCTGCGCTATGGCGAGAACCCGCACCAGATCGCCGCCTTCTACCCCAGTGGCGATCCGCGCCCCGGCGTCGCCAGCGCCCGTCAGGTGCAGGGCAAGGAACTCAGCTACAACAACCTGAACGACACCGATGCGGCCTTCGAACTGGTGGCCGAGTTCGACCCGGAGGAGAGCGCTGCGGTCGCCATCATCAAGCACGCCAACCCCTGCGGCGTGGCGGTCGGGTCGACAGTACTGGAAGCCTACGAGCGGGCGCTGGCCTGCGACTCGGTCAGCGCCTTCGGCGGCATCATTGCCCTGAACCAGCCGCTGGACGCCGATGCCGCGCGGAAGATCACGGAAATCTTCACGGAGGTCATCATTGCCCCGGGCGCCAGCGAGGAGGCGATGAAGCTGGTGGCGGCCAAGAAGAACCTGCGGCTGCTGCTGACCGACGGCCTGCCCGATCCGGCGGCACCGGGCATGGCCTTCAAGGCACTGGCAGGCGGCATCCTGGCCCAGTCCCGCGACAATGGCCGCATCGCCGCCGCCGACCTGAAGGTGGTGACGAAGCGCCAGCCGACGGAGGCAGAACTGCGCGACATGATCTTCGCCTTCCGCGTCGCCAAGCACGTGAAATCCAACACCATCGTCTATGTCCGCGACGGGCGCACGGTGGGTGTCGGCGCCGGGCAGATGAGCCGCGTCGATTCCGCTCGCATCGCCGCACGCAAGTCCGACGAGGCACGGGACGCTGCCGGTGACACGGCAAGCTGGACCGAAGGCTCCGTCGTGGCCTCCGACGCGTTCTTCCCCTTCGCCGACGGTCTGCTGGCGGCTGTGGATGCGGGCGCGAAGGCCGTCATCCAGCCCGGTGGCTCCGTCCGTGACCAGGAAGTCATCGACGCCGCCGACGCCGCCGGTCTGGCCATGGCCTTCACCGGAATGCGCCATTTCCGGCACTGAGCCGGGGGCACTTGATGGTTGACCATTCCGCCCCTCTCCCCCTCCCGACCACCCATCAAGGATACTCCCGTGGGTGGTCGGGAGGGGGAGAGGGGAGGCACGGCCAACACAAGAGACTCCGCCATTGTTCGCGCCCCTGCCGATCTGGTAGAAACAACACTTCAGATGGGAGGAATTCGCGATGACCGGTATTGTTCACGACTCAGTCGACAGCCTGGCGGCCCTGATTCCCGATGGTGCCAAGATCGTGGTGCCTGCGGATTACACCGGCATCGCCATGGAACTGACACGGGCCATGGTCCGTCGTGGTGTGCGCGACCTCTACATGGTCTGCCTGCCGGTCACGGGCCTGCAGGGCGACATGCTGATCGGTGCCGGTGCGGTGAAGACCATCGAGACCTCTGCCGTGACCCTGGGCGAGTTCGGCGGCGCGCCGCGGTTCCAGGCAGCCATCGGTGACGGCAGCCTGAAGATCAAGGACGCGACCTGCCCGGCGATCCATGCCGGTATCCAGGCGGGGCAGAAAGGCATTCCCTACATGCCGTTGCGCGGCATGATCGGCTCCGATGTTCTGGCTAACCGCGACGACTGGAAGGTGGCGCAGAACCCCTTCAGTGACGAGGAAGACCCCATCGTGCTGCTGCCGGCCATCCGGCCCGACTTCGCGCTGATCCATGCGAAGAAGGCGGATCGCCATGGCAACGTCTACATCGGCATCCGCCGCGAGGTCATGGCACTGGCAGGGGCCTCCCGCCAGACGCTGGTGACGGTGGAGGAGATCGTGGACGGCAACCTGCTGCGTGACGATGCAACGGCTGCAGGCACCCTGCCCGCGCTCTACGTCGGCGGCGTGGCAGAAGCCCGGAAAGGCGCATGGCCGCTGGCCTTCTGGGACGAGTACCCGGCGGACGAGGCGCACATGACGTCCTACGTCGCCGCAGCCCGGTCACCGGAAGGTTTCCAGGACTACCTAGACCAGTTCGTGACCGGCGACGCCCGCGCCGCAGCGGCGGAGTGAGCCTGTGAGTGATTTTCCCGCGCCCGACGAGATCCGCACCGAAGAACTGCTGATCACCATCATCGCCCGTTTGCTGGAGGGCTGCCGGCTGGTCTCCAGCGGCGCATCCTCCCCCATTCCAGGCGGTGGCTGCCTGCTGGCACGGCATCAGTCCGGCGGGGCCATGCAGGTGAACGTGCTCGGCAGCAGGGCCAACAACCTGATGACCAACGGTGGTGTCGAACTGTTCGACTGGGCCGCGCAGGGACGGCTGGATGCCTTTTTCCTCGGTGGCGGACAGATCGACGGTCAGGCCAACATCAATCTTGTCGGCATCGGTGACTATCCGCAGGCGAAGATCCGCTGGCCCGGCTCCTTCGGTTCGGCCTACCTCTATTACCTGGTGCCGCGCGTCATCCTGTTCCGGGAGGAGCACACCCGCCGCGTCTTCGTGGAGAAGGTGGATTTCATTTCGACCCCGGGCACCAGTGATCCGGAGGTCTATCGCACCGGCGGGCCCTACGCGATGGTCTCCCCGCTCTGCCAGATGGGATTCGACAAGGACCGGCGGAAATTCCACCTGGTATCCGTCCATCCCGGCCACACGGTCGAGGAAGTGCTGGACAACACCGGCTTCGAGATAGATGTGCCGGAGCATGTGCCCGAGACCATCCTGCCCGACCGCGCCACGCTGGACGTCATTCGCCAGCAGATTTCCCTGGAAATCGCCGAATGCTATCCCCGTTTTGCCGCCAAGGTCTTCCCGGAGGCGATGAACGCGGCCTGAGCAGGCTGCCATGCCTGCCGGACCTGGCCCCTTCCCCCTCGACGGGGGAAGGCAGAAATTCCCGAATGAACGCCGCCTCGGGTTCAGCCCGCCTTGATCCTCGGGGCCTTGTTGCCGTTCACGCGCTGGGTGCGCCAGTCGACGCACCAGTCGGAGCAGAAATAGGTGTCCGCGAGCTTCGGATCGCTGGACCTGACGCCCTCGTCATAGACCAGCACGCCGCAGTTGCCGCACTTGATGTAGCGTTCGATGTAGTAGCCGGTGTCAGAGAAACGCATGGATCAATCCCCTCCGGCGCCAAGACCGTAGTCGGCCTTCGCGCGTTCTGCCGTGACATAGCCTTCGGCCAGGTCTTCCTGCACCAGTTCCGGATCACGTTCCGCGGGACTGCCGTAGCCGCCACCGCCCGGTGTCACGATTTCCACCCGGTCTCCCGGCTTGATCACAACGTTGGACCACTTGCTGGTGGATGACTTGCCGAAGGCCTGCATCATGTTCTGCCATTCGCTGCTGCCCGCCGCCATGTAGAGCGTCATGCCCGACGTGCCGGAGCCGCCGCCGTTCAGGCCCCAGGCCTGATGCACATGCCGGTCGGTGAGCTGGCTGCAGGTGATCTCCGCATCCAGACAGGTCCAGATGCGCCGGGTGCCCAGTCCGCCACGGGTGGCACCCGCCCCGCCCGAGTCCGGGATCAGGCTGACTTCCTCCGTCAGCCAGGGGTAACGGGTCTCGAACACCTCCACCGGCGTCACGCGGCAGTTGCCGTTGATCGAGTCGGTGGCGTCATTGCCGTCGGCGTGGCGGGTGGCGCCCCAGCCCACGACCTCGATGTCATAACAGGCGAAATACTCGTCGTTCGCCTTGTCCTGACCCCCGAAGACGAAGTTCAGGTGCGTGCCGCCCTCCGAGGCAAAGGCCCGCTCCGGTGACGCGGGGGCCAGCGCACCGATGACCGCCCCGGCGATGCGGGGATGGGTCTCCGTATTGCCGCCGACCTCCGGTGCAGGAAAGTCGACATTGACCACGGTTCCCGCCGGCGCCAGCACGTGAATGGGCCGGAAGCAGCCGGAATTCTTCGGGATCGACGGGTCCGTCAGATGCAGGATCGCGTTGTAGGCCGCAGACCAGGTCACGCCGAGCGTGGCATTGATGGGACCGCCGACCTGCGGCGAGCTGCCCTCGAAATCGACCACGATCTCGTCGTCCTGGATGAAGCATTCGACGTTGATGCGAATCTCCTGGTCCGTCACCCCGTCATTGTCCATGAAGTCGTGGAAAGGATAGGCCCCGTCCGGCAAGTCACGGATCTCCGCCCGCATCCGGGCTTCCGAATAGTCCATCAGGTCCGCACAGATCTTGCGGAAGTGATCCACCCCATACTTGGAGATGGTCTGGGCCAGCCGCTCGGCGCCGACCTCGACACCGCTGATCAGGGCGCGCATGTCGCCGTAGTTGTAACGTGGCGTGCGGACGTTCGCGAGCCAGAGCTTCCAGACTTCCTCCACATCCTCGCCACGCTTCTTGATCTTCACCGGCGGCACGCGAATGCCTTCGTGAAAGATCTCGGTCGCTTCGGAGGCGAAACCGCCCGGGACCATGCCGCCGACTTCCGCCACATGGCCGATGGCGACGGTGAAGGCGACAAGCTGATCGTCCACGAAGACCGGGCAGAACAGCGTGTGCTCCGGCGTGTGCAGACCACCGCGATAGGGGTCGTTATGGACGATCACGTCACCGGGATTGATGGTTTCCAGCGGGATTTCCTTCAGGCTGGAGCTGATGATCAGCGGCATGCCGCCGATCTGTGCGGGGCAGAATTCCGCCACCGCCCACATCTCGCCCTCGGCGCTGGCGATGGCACAGGTAAAGTCCAGCGCCTCGTTGAAGATCGTCGAATAGGACGTCTTCATCAGGGTGATCCCCATCTCCCGGCACGCCGAGATCATGGAGCTTTCGATGATGTTCATGGTGACGAAATCTGTGGCTTTCGACGTTCCCATGGCCTCGTCTCCTCTGTTCAGCGGTTGCGGATGATCAGGTTGCCGTGACTGTCGACCGTCAGTGTCTGGTCCGGGCGCAGCACGGTCACGGATGCCGGTTCCTCGACCAGGGCCGGTCCCTCGATCACCGCACCATCACCCAGGCTGGCGCGATCATAGACAGCGGCCTGCAGGGCACCATCGTCGTAGTGGACCTGCCGGTGCGCTGTCGGTTCCGGCGCACCGGACGCTTTCGGCAGTGTCGGCAGGTGCGGTGTTTCCCGGACCGAGATCGCGGTGACCTTGAAGGTGATCACCTCGATCACCTCCCGCGGGATGTTGAAGCCGAAGCGGGCCTTGTGCAGGTCATGGAACGTGGCCCAGGCCCTTTGCACCGTCTCCGCATCAAAGGTCTCGAACTCCACCGGCACTTCCAGTTCGTAGTTCTGGCCGAGGTAGCGCAGTTCCAGCGTGCGGCTGACGCTCAGTCCCTGCTCGTAGCCCTGGGCCTTCAGGTTGCCCAGCGCATCGCTGACAAGCTGGCCCATGACCTCATTGGCACGGTCCAGGTCGAAGCGGCTGGAGGTCATCTGCACCGTGCGCTCCAGATCGACCCGCGCATCGGTCATGATGAAGCCGAAGGCGGAGAACTGGCCCGGATGGTTCGGCACGACGCCCGTCGGGATCGAAGCCTCCCCCATCAGATCGGCAACATGCAGCGGCCCGGCGCCACCGAAGGCGAGCAGGGCGAAGTCGCGCGGGTCCTGTCCCCGCTCCGTCAGTACCGAACGCAGCGCACCGGTCATGTTGTTGGTCACGATGCGCAGCACCGCCAGCGCGGTTTCCTCCACGCCCAGGCCCAGCGGCTCCGCGATGGCCTGCATCGCCGCCCGCGCCTTCGCCATGTCCAGTGCCATGGTTCCGCCGAGGAAATTCTCCGGGCTGATGCGCCCCAGGATGACATTGGCATCCGTCACGGTCGGTTGCGTGCCGCCGAAACCGTAGCAGGCCGGGCCGGGATTGGCACCGGCGCTCTGCGGTCCGACCCGCAGCATGCCGCCCTTGTCGATCCAGGCGATGGAGCCGCCGCCCGCGCCGATGGTGCGGATGTCGATCATCGGAACCTGGATGGGCACACCGAACTCGATCTCGAAATTGGTGGTGAAGCTCTCCTGCCCATCCACGACCGTGGAACAGTCAGTGGAGGTGCCGCCCATGTCGAAGGTGACCAGGTTGCCGACGTCAAGCTGCGCCGCGATGTGGCGCGCCGCGACGACACCGCCGGTCGGTCCGGACACGGTCATGTGGATCGGCGACGCGGCCGCTGCATCGGTGGTCATCTCGCCGCCATTGGACTTGATGATGGCGACATTCTCGACACCACCCCGCTCCTTCAGCCGCGTGCCGAGGTCTGTCAGGTAGCGGCTGACGATGGGCTTGACGAAAGCATCGGCGATGGTCGTGGAGGCACGTTCGTACTCCTTCCACTTCGGCAGTACTTCATAGGAAATGGAGATCGGCACGTCCGGCAGGGCCTTTGCCAGGATGTCGCGCACCGCGATCTCGTGATCGGGGGTGACATAGGAGAACAGCAGGTTCACGGCAATCGCTTCGATCCCGCCACGGGCCGCGATCTCCTCCGCCATGGCTTCCACCTCGGCGGGGTCGACGGCCTTGTGAACCGCGCCGCTGGCCAGCATCCGCTCATCAAGCTCGAAGCAGTCGCGCCGCTTCATCAGTGGCTTCGGCTTCACCCAGCTCGCGTCATAATGGTGCTTGCGGTTGCCGCGCTGGATGAAGGGCACATCACGAAAGCCCTTCGTCGTGACATAGCCGACCCGCGCGCCGCGCCGTTCCAGGATGGCATTGGTGGCCACCGTGGTGCCGAGGCGCAGGTTGCGGATGCTGTCTGTGAGCTGTTTCAGCCCCTGCAGCACACCATCCGTCGGATTGGCCGGGGTCGAGAGATTCTTCCAGACCGTGACTTCCTTCCCCTCCGGGTCATAGGCCACGAAATCGGTGAATGTGCCCCCGACATCGATTCCCACCGTCAAGCGTGACATGCATCCCCCTGCAGACTGCTGGTTCCCTGAATTCCTGACAGGGTAATGCACTTGTCTGCAACCTTGCTTGGATGCAGATGCACTTGCACCATGTGGCGAACGCAACGGCGACAGGTCCCGCAGCAGTCCGGTGCAGTGCCGAAACACGAAGGCCCTGCCAGTTGCCTGACAGGGCCTTCGGTCGGTCAGTCGTCGATGCGCGCGGTCAGGCCGCGTGTCGCTCCAGCATCGAATCCTTCAGCGAGAGTTTCTGTTTCTTCCATTTCGCCAACAGCGCTTCATCCGGTGCCGGGCGAGCCTCCTCAGCGGAGATCTTGGCCTCAAGCTCCGCATGGCGACGCTTCATCTGATCAAGTGTTGGTTTGGATGACACGTGGTACTCCCTTCCGTTGTTCGGTGGGTAGGACCGGGTGACATCTGGGCACCCGGCCCTGTCACATGAAATTCTGCGCCCCGAATTTCGATCTGTCATCCCCGAATGACAGTTTTCTGACATTTCCTTCTGGTTAACCGGAAACTGGAACGGGATTTGCGGTGCCCCGGACAATCGTCATGACAGACGTCACGGAAAGTGAATCAACAAGTGTTAACGCCGTTAATCATTCGTTAGGATTAATTGATGATTATCCTTCGTGTGAGGTTAATGCGGGCAAGGAAGGAACAGTGCGATGCGCGTTCTACTGATCGAAGATGATATGGCCATGTCGCGTGGTATCGAGACCATGCTGTCATCAGACGGCTTCAACGTCTATTCGACCGATCTGGGCGAGGAAGGCCTGGATCTGGGCAAGCTGTATGACTACGACATCATCCTGCTGGACCTGAACCTGCCCGACATGCACGGCTATGACGTGCTGAAGAAACTGCGCCTTTCAAAGGTCGCGACCCCGGTACTGATCCTGTCCAGCATGATGGACGTGGGCGACATCGTGAAGGGTCTCGGCTTCGGCGCCGACGATTACCTGACCAAGCCCTTCAAGCGTGAGGAACTGGTTGCTCGCGTGCATGCCATCGTCCGCCGCTCCAAGGGTCACGCCCAGTCGATCATCCGCACCGGCAAGCTGGTGGTCAATCTGGACACCAAGTCCGTTGAGGTCGATGCCCAGCGCATTCACCTGACCGGCAAGGAATACGCGATGCTGGAACTGCTCTCGCTGCGCAAGGGCACGACGCTGACCAAGGAAATGTTCCTTAACCATCTCTATGGTGGCATGGACGAGCCGGAACTGAAGATCATCGACGTCTTCATCTGCAAGCTGCGCAAGAAACTGGCGGCTGCGACCGGTGGCGACCATTACATCGAAACCGTCTGGGGACGCGGCTATGTGCTGCGCGACCCGGAAGAAGCGGAAGCCGCCGCCTGAGGCTTCGGCAACAGAGGCATCTGCCCGCGAACGACTTCTATCTGCCCCTCCCTGATCAGCCGTCGGACTGTCGCACCAGTCCGGCGGCTTTCAGCGTTTCAAGGGCCACTGTCAGATCTTCCTGCAACACCGCCGCATCCGCATCGGGAAAGGCCGCAACGAAGGTCGCCTGAATGCCTTCCAGGCTCTGCGGCTGTTCCAGAAGACGCCAGATCGCTGCCCCCATGGCATCCAGATGAACGATTTCCCCGCTGACCGGCACGACCAGAAACAGGTCATCATCCATCGGGTTCTCGGATACCCCTCCGGCACGTTCCCAGTGGTTCATTCGTCCAGCTCCTGCATCAGGAATTCCGCCGCTTCGAAGCTGTCACCATAGGTCAGATGCAGACATTCGCAGGCGGACGCCACCTGGCGCAGCCGGGTGAGCCTTGTCATGGGATCCAGATGGGGGGCGAAGGTCACGGGGACCAGATGTTTCACGGTCTCGGCGATACCGCCCTGCGTCAGTTTCGGCGCCTGCGGCTGCGGTGACCGCGCCAGCGTGATCAGGCGGCGGACCGGCAGGACTTCCCCGAACGCCGCCTGCGCCTGTTCCGACGGCGCGAGGTACACCATGCTCCCCTCCCGCGCCGTGCCGCGCGCTTCGACAAAGGCGGTGAAAGACGCCGGGGCACTGTCCGGCAACGGCAGGCGCAGCTTGGGCCGAAGTCCAAGGGCCATACCCTGCATGTCATCGGACAGGGGCAGACGGTCATCGCACCAGAGCCGCGCACCCGCTTCCACCAGAGCCATGGCCAGGGTGCTCTTGCCCGCCATCGTGTCGCCCAGCAGGACTGTCAGACCCGACGGGTCCACGGGGCTGATGGCAACGGCGGCGGCATGCAGGCAGATCCATTCCGGGTCAGCGGCGACAAAGGCCCCGATCACGGTCCCGATCAGACCGTTGGCAGCAAGCAGGCCGGAGGGCAGCACCACATCCGGTGCATCGTAGCTGCTGGCCGTGAACCGGACAGAACCATCGTCCGCTGTCAGGGCCGTGACATGCACGGCATTGTCCGCGCCCGCCGCTTCCGGCCAGTGCGGTGCCTGCGCGCGGGTCAGGTCAAGCAGCGCCTGCGGAGCATCCACGATCACCGGCCGCGTCGGACTGGCAAAACCGGGCCCCCTGTGTTCCATGGCCGGTTCAGCGACGGCGGCGGCGACCGGGCCGGGCCGCAGGCTTCGGTGGGGACAGGACCGGCGGCAGCGCACCGGAGGCCACCGCTTTCAGCAGGCGGACATGCTTCGGAAGGGTGTCCTTCAGCGCATAGTTCTTCAACACCACTTCGCGGGCCGCCTCCTGCAGCGGCTTCAGCGCCTCCCGGTTGTCCAGCGCCTCCGCGATCCGCTTCGCCAGCCCGTCGATATCGAAGAAGTCCACCAGCAGACCCTGCTTGCCGTCGCGAATGACCTCACGCACCGGCTCGGTGTCGGAGGATATGATCAGGCACCCTGTCGCCATGCTCTCGATCAGCGACCAGGAAAGCACGAAGGGTACGGTCATGTAGACGTGGGCGTGGCTGGCCTGCAGCACCTTCAGATACTCGCCATAGGGCAGCAGTCCGGTGAAGTGGACCCGGCTCATGTCCAGTTCCAGTTCCTCCAGCATCTTCTGCTTGAAGGTCCGGCCATCGGGCAGCTTCCGGCCATAGGCCACCCGGTCCTGGCCGACGATGACCGCATGCATGTCGGGCCGCACCTTCTGCAACTGCGCCACCGCCTCCACGAACTGCGGGAAGCCGCGATAGGGCTCCATCCCGCGCGTGGCGTAGGTCACGATTTCCTTCGCGCCGCTCAGGTCCAGATCACCGACCTTCATCACCGCATCCGGGTCCGGTTTGAAGAAGTCCGTATCCACCCCGTCATGCAGCACGGTCAGCTTGTTGTGGAAGATCTTGGGGAACTGGTCGCGCTGGAACAGCGTCGGGCACAGGCCCCAGTCGCAGTTCGCCAGGTCCAGCAGGATCGCGGCGTTGCGGGTGCGGATGCGGCATTCATCGTCTGAGGAGATCTCGCTCTCCGGCAGGTAGTCCGCGTCGGAGCCATGCGCGTGGTAGAACCATTCGAAGTAGCTCAGGACCCTGGTATCGGGGAACGCGTCCTTCACGTAGAGCGTCGGTCCCCAGCCGGAATGGCCACAGACCAGGTCCGGCACGAAGCCCTGGCGTTTCAGGTCCATGCACATGCGATAGACCGACTGGCCGTTCAGCACGGCGCTTTCAAGGTTGCGCACATAATGATGCGTCTCTGCCCGCACTTCCCGCGCCGGTTTGTAGAACGCCTTGGTCACCCCCGGAATCTCGCCGTTCTTCGCCTGGGTGCCGAAGACGAGTTGGTGCCCCTGCTCCGCCGCCAGACTGGTCGCCACATGCCGGTACTGGGCCGGAAAATTGTTGTGCAGGAACAGGACACGCATGGGCGGCTATGCCTCCGGTGAATTGGGTTGTCCGACAGGGATCAGCCAAGCCGGGCCGCAGGTCAATCCCTGATGCAACCTGCCGCAGGTATTGTCAGCCGGTTAACCAGTTTTAAAGCCCCCTGTGCGACGGTTCCGCTTCAGGCAGACCCGGGCGCAGGACCCGAAACGCGGAAAGTGAGTCAATGAAGGCGCGGACAGACCAGGAAATCCGGCTGCTGGACTTTGCGGAGCGACTGGCGCGACACACGGAAGATCGCATCGCGGTCCACATCCACCTGTCGCGGCTGGGCGCGCATTACCGGCGCGCACACCACATGCGCATCGCGGCCAACAGCTTCGAACTGCTGGCCAAGCGCTTCGACGGCCAGCTCTTCATGATGTCGAACAACGACCTCGTCTTCGTCGCCCGCGGCGCGACCCCGACCGAGGTTGACGAGGTCGTGACCCGTCTGCGCTATCTGTTCAACGAAGATCCCCTGACCCACGACGACGCCTACGACACGGGCAAGTTCTGCACCTGGTATGACCTGGACGACGACTATGATGCCTTCGTCGCCCTCGCCGGTTCGCTGAAGCAGCAGGCCGAGAACGACCGCATGATCGAGGCGGAGCGGCGCAAGGCCCGCAGGAATCAGCCGCCTCCGAAGATCCCGATGCGACCGGAGCACCTGGGCCGCCTGGTCGAGCAGATCACGTCGATGGACATTTCCTCCCTGATGCGGCGCCAGCCGATCTGCGCCATGGCACCGGACGGCACGTTGCGCCCGGTGTTCAACGAGCTGTTCGTCTCCATCGGTGACCTGAACCGGATGGTGATGCCGGAGGTCAACCTGACCGCCAATGCCTATCTGTTCAGCTATCTGACCCAGTACCTGGACCTGCGCATCCTGAAGGCCCTGCCGGAGATCGAGAACGCGGTGCCGCTCTCCACCTCCATCAACATCAACATCGGCACCATCCTGTCGCCGGAGTTCCTGGAGTTCGATCACCGCCTGCGCGCCCTCACCCGCAAGACGATCGTGCTGGAGGTGCAGCCGAGCGACCTGTTCGCCGACGTCAGCAGCTTCATGTTCGCGCGGGATTTCGTGCGCAATCGCGGCTATCGCATCTGCGTCGATGGCCTGACCCACCTGACCTTCCCGCTGGTGGACAAGCGCAAGCTGGGTCTGGACATGCAGAAACTCATCTGGTCCGCCGACGCACTGGAAGACGGCGGGGCGGAGCGGCGCAAGGAACTGATCGAAGCCATCCGCCGCACCGGCACGTCCCGCGTCATCCTGTGCCGCTGCGATTCGGAGGATGCCTTCGAATTCGGTCGCTCCATCGGCCTGTCCCTGTTCCAGGGCCGCCTGGTCGATCAGCAACTCGCCGAGATGAACGCCAACCGCAAGGTGGCGTGAGTCCGGGCGTCAGACGGCGGCCTGAAGCTTCCGCCATGATCGAACGAATACGATCAATGACAAGACAAGCATCCATAAACCAAACAACTTGTTGCCTAGAACTTCAATCAGTGACGAAATCGCGGAATCTACAATACGGTAGCTTACAATATCATCCACAAAATAGCCCAGAAAAAAAATAATGACGACCATAGCAATAATTGAAAAAACAACCTGACGGGAAATGATGTACATCGCCAAAACAGGCAAAATTACTAACCCCAAAACCAAAATTCCAAATACAAAAACAACAGAACGTCCATCAATTCTAGAAATTTCAGACACTTTTAGCTCTTTCACAAAAAATTCATCTCCAAAAATATCAACCACCACCCCTCCCAAATAAGAAGAAAATTCAAAATCCACAAAATCCAAAATAAACCTATGAACAAATAAAAGAAATAAAATAATAAGCAGAATCGAAAAAATATACCAAACCATTGCGTCACAACCGCTTCGTGCAGCTATATACAGCATATTTCTTCGAGAATTATTCATGATGTGAACTAATGTCGGTCATGGACGAGAAATGTACCGCTATTATTCGTGCTCCAATGCGCGCAGATAGCCGCCTGATGTATTGTCACTTCACCACAGGCAAGAAGCAAACAGTGCGTCCAGCTGGAGCAATACTGCCGCTATGAGGGTAGCAAGAGTGCTGCAGCAGGCCCTTACGGCTCCCCGTCAAGCGCGTGGTTCTCGAGATCCTCGTCGGCTTCGTCTTCGGAGATGCAGCGGCCCCGGATCGAAATTCCTGCCCAGTGCACGCTGTCCGGATTGCCGCTGACCAGCGGGTGCCAGGGTTCCAGCGGCTTGCCCTCGTAGAGCAGGCGATAGGCGCAGGTGGAGGGCATCCAGCGCAGCTTGCCGACGTTCTCCATGTCCAGCGTCAGGCAGTCGGGGACAACGATGGAGCGGTTGGCATAGTCGCCGCAGCGACAGCTCTCGTGATCCAGCAGGCGACAGGCGACATTGGTGAAGACGATCTCACCGGTGTCGATGTCTTCCAGCTTGTAGAGGCAGCACTTGCCGCAGCCGTCGCAGAGCGACTCCCACTGGGCCTGTGTCATGTCCTCCAGACGCGTCGTCTCCCAGAAGGGGCGTTCGCCCCCATCGGTGTTCGCGTTCATGACCAGCCGGCCTCCCTGACCGCAGGCAGATAGGTACGGCTGACCGGCACTTCCAGCCCGTTGCGCAGCAGCAGCCAGGTCTTGCGGTCACGCCGGACCACGTCCTGCACCGCGTCCTCCGCGATCCACCAGGATCGGTGTACCCGCAGGCCCCGGAGCCCGTCCAGTTCCTCCACCGCGTCCGAGAAACGGTGCAGGATCAGATCGTCCCCCAGCGCCGTATGCACGCGGACGTAATGATCCTCCGCCTGCAGGCAGAGCAGGTCCCGGCCCAGGCGGGTGGGCACACGCAACAGGAATCGCGGGGCTGTGCTGGCCGTCGCCCCCCCGTCCCCCTGCTCTGCCTCCGCGCCTGCATCCGCAGGGATTCCCGACGCCGAACGGCTGATGAAGAAGTGCACGATGGGAATCGTGATCGCCAGCGACATGACCAGCACCTGGGGATAGAGCGAGAGGAAGCTGATGTGTTCCAATGTCTCGGGCCGGAAGGTGCTCTCCAGCCAGATCACCTCGAATGTCGCGGGGACGGAGGCCAGCGCACAGGCACCCACGGTCGGAATCCAGAATCGAACCTCGCCCAGCAGACGGTGAAGGAAGTAATGCGCCAGGCGGATCTGCAGCCAGTTCAGCGCGATGCTGATGCCCCAGTACTGGATCAGTTCCAGGGTGGTGAGCGCGCCGAAGGTGCCGAACGGGCCGATCATCACCGCCAGGAACCAGACGCCCCCGACGGCCAGCCCCTCCAGCAGGATCGCTTTCAGCCGTTCCCATTCACGAAGCGCCAAGTGCACAGTGTCCTGTTTCACGAAACCCGGGGCGCATTTGCCGAAGGACAGGCTTCATCCCTCGGCGTCACACGCGAACTCTATCGACGCCAAGAGGTACATTCATCGGTGAAAGGACACCAGCCCATGTTCGGACGAACTTCAGTCACACAGCCTTCCACACATCGCTCAGGCGGCGTGCGCCCCGCCAGCGCCATCATCCTTGCGGCGATGATGCTCGCCCTGCCCGCAACCGTCGCGCACGCAGGCGACCTGACCATCAAGGTGGAGAACATTGCCGGCGACGACGGCCAGGTGCGGGTTGCCCTCTTCAGGGAAGGCACGAAGTTCCTGGAGTCGGGGCAGGAGGAGGCCGCCACCTTCCGTGTCACCAGCCCCGGCACCATGAACTTCACCTTTCCCGACCTTGCCGCCGGGCGTTACGGGGTTGCCGTGTTTCATGACGCCAATGCCAATGGCGAACTGGACAGCAACCTGCTGGGCATCCCGACGGAGGGTTTGGCATTCAGCAATGCGGCGCGGGCGAACTTCGGCCCGCCATCCTTCGCCGACGTTGCCGTGACGGTGCCCGCCGAGGGTGCCGTGACCACCCGCGCACCCATGACCTATTGAGAGGACGGACCATGATGGACCGACGCACGTTCATGACCTCCCTCGCCGTCGCGGGCCTGGGACTGACCGGCATCTCCGGCACGGCGCTGGCCGATGCCAACGCCATGCGCCATCGGGCACTCAACTTCCAGATCGGTCTGCGGGAGCGGCCCTGGCTGCTCGGCTGGCAGACGCTGGAGGCGCCGATGGTTGCCGCCGCCAGCAACGAGATCCGGGTGGAGGGGCGGATCCCTGCCGACCTCAAGGGCGATTTCTGCCGCAATGGTCCCGCGGGGCATGAGGTCTTCGGCCACCGCTACCGTCACTGGTTCGATGGCGACGGACTGGTCCACCGCTTCCGCCTGGAAGACGGCACGGTGCGCCACGAGGGGCGGATCATCGACACCCCGAAGTGGCGGGCGGAGCAGGCTGCGTTCCAGCCCCTCTATGATGCCTTCGACACCGACGTCGAGGGTGCGTCCGTCAGTTCACTCGATTCGCTGAACCCCGGAAACATCAGCATCATTCATCATGGTGGCAGGTTGCTGGCCCTCTGGGAAGGCGGGTCAGCCATGGAGCTTGACCCGGATACGCTGGCGTTCCGGGACTTTGTCACCCTGGCACCGGAAGCGCGCGGCATGCCCTTCGCCGCCCACCCGCGGCTGGACCGGGACGGCACGCTCTGGAGCTTCGGTACTGCCGGATTTGCGGGCAAGATCGTGCTCTATCGGGTCAATCCCGATGGCAGTCTGCACGGCATCCACCTGCTGGACGTGGCCCCCACGCCGATGGTGCACGACTTCCTGATCACGGAGCGGCACGTGGTCTTCATCCTGACGCCGTGGCGCTACGATCACTCGGCGGGGAAGACCTTTCTGGAGAGGCACGTCTGGCAGCCCGAAACCGGCGGTCAGGCCCTGATCATCGACAAGGATGACCCGAGTCAGCGCCGGATCGTCGATCTGCCCGCCTTCTGGGTCTATCATTTCGGCAATGCCTGGGAGGATGCGGCAGGCATCATCCGTTTCGACTACTGCCGCTATGCCGATCCGACCATGACCACGGAGGCTTTCCGCCAGGTGATGAACGGCGAGGCCCCGACGGGCACCGGCGCCAGCTATCGCAGCGCCAGGATCGATCCCGTGAAGGGCCGCTTCAGCGAATCCACCCTGATCGACGGCCCGGCGGCGGAGTTCCCGCGGGTACATCCGGGCCGCATCGGGCGCCGCACGGACCGCACGGTCATGCTGCTCGCCGACCCGGATTCCGGTGTGGATCACCCGCTGTTCGCCACCACGGCAATGGTCAATCGGGAAACAGGGCGCATTGATGCCTTCGTTCATGGTCCGACCGAGATCGCCGAGGAGGCGATTCTGGTTCCGGCTGAAGAAGGCGACACGGATTCCGGTGCAGGCTGGGTGCTACAGACCGTGCTGGACTATGCCGCCGCGCGCACCCGCCTGAAGATATTCGACGCCACGGATCTGTCCTCCGGCCCTGTCGCGGTGGCGACCCTGCCCTATGCCCTGCCTGCCGGTCTGCATGGCAATTTCATGAAAGCCTGATTGCGGGCGGCCCGAAACGGGCTATCTTCCGCCGGAGCAGAACCCACCTTCGGCGGAAGAGTCCCGCATGAGCGACCGACAGATGGCGATCCAGGACCTGTTTGTCGTCGGCACCAATCCTGGTGTCAGCGGATCGGGCCGCGTGCGACTGCAGACCCTGGTCCTGATCCGCTGGATCGCCGTGGTGGGCCAGAGCTTCTCTGTCCTGCTGATACGCTTCGGGCTGGATTTCGAATTTCCCTTTCTGCCGTGCCTGCTGACCATTCTCGCCTCCGGTGTGCTGAACATCGTTCTCGCTGTGCAGTATCCCGCAACGGCGCGCCTGTCGGACCGGGGCGCGGCGCTGTTCCTGGCCTATGACCTGCTGCAACTGGCGGCACTGCTGTACATGACCGGTGGCCTGACGAACCCGTTCGTCATCCTGATACTGGTGCCGGTGACGATCTCCGCGACGATCCTGTCGGTGCTCAGCACGGCGGCGCTCGGCCTGCTGGCGCTGGTCTTCACCAGTCTGCTGGCCTTCTGGTATCTGCCCCTGCCGTGGGCCGGGGCGGGACTGGAGTTCCCGGCACTCTATGTCGGTGCGATCTGGGTGGCGCTGGCGCTTGGCATCACCTTCATGTCGACCTATGCGGGCCGTCTCGCCTTCGAGACAAAGCGCATGTCGGATGCCCTCCGCGCCACGCAACTGGCGCTGTCGCGGGAACAACAACTCAGCGCGGTCGGCGGAATCGCTGCCGCCGCGGCCCATGAACTCGGCACCCCGCTCGGCACCATCCACCTGGTCGCCAAGGAGCTGCGGCGCGATCTGGAAAAGGACAGCCCGCTGACGGAGGACATCGACCTGCTGGTCAGTCAGACGGAGCGCTGCCGCGATATCCTGGCCGAACTGTCACGGCGGCCGGGCGACGGGGACGACACGTTCCGCAAGACCACCATCGTCGGACTGGTGGAAGCAGCGGTCGAGCCCTACGGCACCGGAGAGGTCAGCATCGTGATCGAGCCGCAGACCGGCCACCCGCCGGAAGTGCCGCGCAGCCCCGAAGTCCTGCATGGCCTGGCCAACCTGACCGAGAACGCCGTCGATTTCTCCAGGCGACAGGTGCGCATCGAAATCTACTGGGACACGCCGGAAATCACCATCCTGCTGGAGGATGACGGACCCGGCTTTCCGCAGGATGTCTTGAAGACACTGGGCGAACCCTATACCACCACAAGACGACAGCGCGGCGGCATGGGACTTGGCGTATTCATCGCGACGACGCTATTGGGTCATTCCGGGGCGACTGTCGACTTCAGCAACCGGGTCGAGAATGGCGAACTGTGTGGCGCACGCGTTGCCATTCGCTGGCCCCATGGCATTATTGAGCAGGGGACATGGGGCTGACGGGGGACCGTCCGGCATCCGGCACCCAACGACGCAGAAGGGGACCATGCGCATGGTGAAGGACGGTGACGAGGAGATGCTCGACATCAACGACCTCGAGGATCGCTCCCTGCTGATCATCGATGATGACAAGGCATTCCGTCTGCGGCTGGCCCGCGCCATGGAAAAGCGCGGCTTCGACGTGGAAGCGGCCGAGACCGTGGAAGAGGGTATCGCCATGGTGCGCAGCCTGCGCCCCGCCTTCGCCGTGGTCGATCTGCGGCTGGAGGATGGCAACGGCCTGGATATCGTCGGTGCCCTGCATGAGGTACGGCCCGAGGCACGGGCGGTGATGCTGACCGGCTATGGCAACATCGCGACCGCCGTCGCGGCGGTGAAGGCCGGCGCCATCGACTATCTGGCCAAGCCGGCCGACGCAGACGATGTCGCGAACGCCCTGCTGGCGGTCGATGGGGAGAAGCCGGCACCGCCGGAGAACCCCATGTCCGCCGACCGGGTACGCTGGGAACATATCCAGCGGGTCTACGAGCTTTGCGGGCGCAATGTGTCGGAGACGGCGCGGCGGCTGAACATGCACCGCCGCACCCTGCAGCGCATCCTGGCGAAGCGCAGCCCGCGCTGAGGCTGATTAACCAAAGCGAAAGCCTTCAGCACTAGGGTTCACGATGTATGCGCGGATGGTCGCGCATACCGTGGACCTGTCTGTGGTGACGCCTTGAAATACCTCGATCTCAGCATGCTCTCGGTCATGGTGGCGGACGACAACCGCCATATCCGCGACATCATCGTGCAGATCTTGCGGGCGCTGGGCGTACGGAACATGCACATGGCAGAGGATGGCGTGAACGCCTTCCAGATCCTCTGCTCCCAGCCCATCGACATCGTCATCATCGACAATCGGATGCAGCCGATCTCCGGCACCGACTTCACGCGCCTGGTCCGCCGGAGCGAGGAAAGCCCGAACCCCTACGTGCCGATCCTGATGGTCACCGGCTATGCCGACAAGCGGACGATCATCGAAGCGCGCAATGCCGGTGTCCACGACATCATCGTGAAACCCCTGTCGGCAGCGCTGGTCTCGACCCGTCTGTCGGAGGTGATCCTGAATCCGCGCAACTTCGTGCGCACGAAGACCTATTTCGGGCCGGACAGGCGCGACGGCCAGGGTCTGGATTCCGGTGATCGCCGCCGCAACCTGGACCCCGCCCCCATTCTTGACGCGCTTGCCGCGCTGCCCGCAGTTCCCGCAGTCGGCAATGGCTGAGGTCACGCCATGAGCAGGGATATTCTGGACCTCAGCGGCATCTCGATCCTGATCGTCGACGACAACAAGCAGATGCGGGCGCTGATCGTGCGCATTCTGGAGGCCCTGCATGTCGGTATGGTGCAGGAGGCCGAGGACGCCAACCAGGCCCTGCGACGCATGAAGCAGGCGATCCCCGACATCATGCTGCTGGACCACCGCATGGACGGCATGACCGGCAACGAACTGGTCAGCTACATTCGCAATGACGAGAAGAGCCCCCATCCCTATCTGCCGATCATCATGGTCTCCGGCTATGGCGATCATGACAGCGTCACGAACGCGCGCGATGCCGGTGTCACCGAATATCTCGCGAAGCCGCTTTCGGTCGCGGTGCTTGGCCAGCGCCTGACCGCAGTGATCGAGCATGCCAGGCCCTTCGTGCGCACCAAGGAATACTTCGGACCCGACCGACGCCGCCGCAAGGTTCCGCCAGAAGGCTCACCCCGTCGCCGTGCAGATGACGCGGAGACCGGCGAATCCGAGAACGAGGACGCTGCCTGAGCGAAAGGCCGGACCGGTGCCCGCGACACCGTTCCTTGATCAATTCCGATTCTCCATCCAGATTGGCAACGGGAATCGAGGCCTCTGCTTCACGACAGCGCGCACCAGTCGCCAGCGGGGTTCTGCCAGCAGGATAGCGGACACCGTGAATGACCAGTCAGACTTCCGACGCGACCACCAGTGCAGAGGGAACGGCAACGGCCACGCTGCCTGATCCGGCGAGCATCGGCGCTGCCGCCGACCGCCTCAAGCTGATCGTCATATCGCCCCTCGGCCGTTCCGGTTCGTTCCTGATCCAGTCACTGTTCGACGGCCATCCGGAAGTCGTCTGCTTTTCGGAAGTCGCGCAGCACTGGCACCATGCAGAAAGTTTCAGGGCGGTCGGTCAGGACATCACGGCATGGCTTGACGCGAATCCCGAGTTCCATGACGGCAGTAGTTTCGCAGGCGAAGACGCCTCCATGGCCGTTGCACTGGCGACCTGGTTCCGGCAACGCCGCCCGCAGTTCGAGGATGCCTTCCGGCTGGCCTGGGACGCCCTGGACGACAGCGCCGAAGAGAGACGCCTCTACGTCAGCCTGGCGGTGGCCTGGGCCTGCATCCGCGGTCAGGAAACGGATCGCCTGAAGTACATGGTGCTGCAGCATCACAACAATCGCGCCATTGCGGGCGACATGCCCGCGATTCTGCGCGCGTTTCCCGATACCCGGATCCTGGCAACCTGCCGTCACCCCATCGAGAGCGGGCTGAGCTTCCTGACCCTCGACCGGCGGACGGGTCACGCGTCGTTCCGCAATTATTGCCGCAACGTCCGGGGCTGGTCGGTGACTTGCTGGCGCAACATGGAGACGGTGGCCGCGCAGTTGTCGGACGAGTCCCGCCTTCGGTTGCTTGACCTGAACGCCCTGCACGAAGACCCGGACGAGATCCTGCGCCGCATGACACTGTGGCTTGGCATCAGCGGCGATCCGGCGCTGCATACATCGTCCATCTGTGACATACCCTGGCTCGGCAACAGTGCCGACGGTGCGCCCATCCCGACCTTCGAGAAGAAGCGTGCCACCCTGATCTATCCAGCCACCATCGGGACGGAGAAAGGCCTGAGCCGAAGCGAGTACCGGTTCGCCGAATGGTTCACGCGCCCTTTCCTGACGAGCGCGGGCTATGCTGACCCGGCGACGGAAGGCACCACATCGCTCGCCGGCTTCCTCTGGATCCTGTTCTCGCGCATGGAATGGTTCCGTGCCGATACGATAGCCCATGACCGGGGTCTTAAGCGTCTTGCCCGCCGACTGGGGCTGGTGGAGACAGCGCTGGTCCTGAGGGAACTGCTGGCGCTGAAACGGTCCGTCCGACGCCCACTGGCCCATCTCCGCCTCGACCGCGACTCGGCGGCATGAAGGCAGGTCGCACGATCTGGATCACCGGCCTGTCCGGTGCAGGCAAATCCACCCTCGCCGGACCAGTCTCGGATGGACTGCGACAGGCGGGAGAGCATGTCGTTCTGCTGGATGGCGACGAATTGCGTGCTGTCTTCGGGCCGTCCGCGACGGCAGCGGCAAGTCACACGCGCGCGGCGCGGCTCGATCTGGCCCTGCGCTATGGCCGACTGTGCCGCATGTTGAGCAGTCAGGGCCTGACGGTCGTCATCGCGACCATTTCCCTCTACCGCGAGGTTCAGGACTGGAACCGGGAGCATCTGCCCGGATACACCGAGATCTTTCTGGATGTACCGCTGGAAGAACTCAGGCGACGCGATCCGAAGGGCATCTATCGCCGGTTCGATGCGGGCGAGATCACCGATGTGTCCGGACTGGATGTCGCCGTGGACTTTCCAGCCGCACCCGATCTGCACCTGCGCTGGGAATCGGGAGTGGGCATTGATGAACTGACCGCGCGGGTCCAGTCGTTCCTGCGGAAATGATCACGACCTACTGGTAACTGGCCAGGTCCGTCGCCGTGTCGATCTCCCCCCAGCCATCGCGATAGGCGAGCGCGCGCACAGGCACGCGACCAGCGGCAATGATTCGCCCCAGCAGACCGGTCATGTGGGTGCGGTTCCGTTCCGTGTCCGGCAGTTCCGCCCGTATGCGCTGTACTTCCGCCCAACCGGTCGGCGTGAAACGCAGCAGGCCCATGTACTGGCCCTCGACCTCGGAGACCGTCTGTGGTCGGTTGCCGATCTCGATCACGCGATCACCGTCCAGCCGGAATGTCTCCGCATCCTCCAGCGGGTCATCGAACCGCTTGCTCCAGACCTCCAGCCAGTCGGGATCATGGGTGATCGCGATATCCGCATTGCTCCCGCGCAGCAGTTGGACGGCGGAGGGTTCATAGAAGATATCCGAATAACTGACGATGCATCCTCCTTCGGCCAGCCAGCTGTCGGCGGCGGCGAGCGAAGAGACCATGTTGGTGGTCTCCCAGAGCGGATTGTGGAACTCGACCAGCCCGAAGGGCTGCAGCTTCTCGCGCCTGTAGCCCGTGACGATGCCGATCTCGCTGATGCCGCCGCCCTGCAGGGCCTCGATCTGTCGCGCCAGCAACGGCTTGCCATGCAGTTCGGTCAGGCACTTCGGCTGTTCTTCCGTCAGTGTCTGCATGCGGCTGCCGCGACCGGCAGCCAGGATGATGGCGCGCATCACGGCGTCCCCACTGCTGTCCGATGAAAATGTACCCGTGCCAGGTCCAGATGCCCCTGATCGAACGGTCTCTCCCGCTCCGGATGCCACATCCAGCCGACAATCGGGTGGGTCGTGTGCCGCATGGCCTCGATCTCGCCATCCGCCGATCTGGCCAGCACGGCATATCCGGCGGGGCATCCGGCCAGCGTGCGGTCGTGATAGCTGTTCACATCACCGAAAGGGGCGGCGAGCTGATGCCGGGTCCGGACATGGCCTGAAACCTGTTTCAATTGCCCGCCAGCCGCCACGGCCAGCATCTGCATGCCGCGGCAGATGCCCAGAAGGGGGCGTCGACGGTCCAGCGCCCAGGCGATGAGATGGCGTTCGACCGCATCCCGGTCCGGGCAGGTTCCGATGTCGTTGCCCCCGGAAAGGACCACACCGAAAGGGTCGGCCAACGCCAGCCAGTCGTCCAGTTGCCCACCTGTCCAGGAATTCGCCACCGGCAGGCCAGTGAATCCCGCGTCCGCGAGCCAGTGAATCAATGCCTGATCCAGGGCGTCCCTGCGCTCCCCCCGGTCCGGGTAATCGTCGATGCGCTGGGTAACGGCGATGATAGGCAGTCGGCTCATGCGATGATCTCGACCAGTTTCCCCGCGCAGTCGATATGCAGGCGATGCGCGGTCGACCACTTCTCGAAATTGACCTCCCCCGCACCGATGACGGCTGGCAGCCCCAGTTCCCCCGCGCGAATGGCCATGTGCGAGTTCGCGCCACCCCAGGCGGTGACCAGACCGGCAATCCCGCGGGAGAAAAGCCAGTCATAGCCGGGATCCGCATTGGGAATGCAGACGATGCAACCGGCCAGCGCGTCGCGTTGCTCCAGATCGCCGACCTCTGCCGTGACCTGCCTGCGGGTGATGAAGTTCGGATTGATGGCAGGATACTCGAAGCCCCAGACATCCTCCGGTCGCTGGATCAAGGGTGGCAGCGACAGCGTCAGTGTCTCGGCATAGCGCGCCCGCCCGACCTCGATGCTGCGGGCCAGAACTTCCTTCGGTCCCAGGGCCGCGATCTGCAGTTCCTTGATCGTCGTGATGTCGCAATAGGAAAGGTCATCCCTGCTGAAACCATGACTCTCGCCGAAGTCCTGCAGCAGGGACAGGATGTCGGACAGGTTGCGGGTGAAGGCGAACTTGGCCTGCTCCCGCAATTCGATTCCCGCCTGCAGGAAATTGAACAGGCCCACAGGATCGATCTGCAGATCATGTTCGTCCAGCAGACGCCCGATCTCCCGCATCTGCGGCAGGCTGATGCTGAAGGGCCGTGTCGCATCGACCGCTTCAGGCCGCTCCGACCAGTTGAAGTACAGGTCTGGCGCCTCGTCGTAGCGAAGTGAGAGAATGTCATAGGTGCCGGGTCGGAGGTGCCCGTACTTCTGCAGGAATACGGAGCGCGACAGGCGGGAGCGGTCTGCCGCCATCTGGCTGGTCACTGTGGAGGTGGATTGCAGGAAGGCGTCCGTGTCCTCCGGCGTGAAGACGCCGACCTTCTCCAGGGAGCGCAAGAGCTGGACCGCAACAAAACCGGCCCGTGCGAGTCCCGCGAACGGCAGGGTACCATAGCGCTTGGTGTCTTCCAGCAGCCAGTAGATGCGGTCCACGGGACTTGTGTCCGCGGCCAGAAGCTCCTCCCGCCGCCGCTCCAGCGTCTCCAGCTTGGCCGCATCGGTGCGCCACAATCCCTTTTCCGGGTCGATGATTCCGTTCGTCAGGTCCCGCAGCGCATCGGCGATCTGACCGGTCTCGGTCTCGTTGAATCCGGCCTCCCGCAGCGCGCGGGTGCGGTCCGCAATGTCCAGGGAATAGCAGGACAGCACGATCTCGAACTCGATCCGGTCGTGCAGGGTCGGCTCCGCCAGCAGACGCGAGACATAGTGATCGACCAGCCGCCCGGCGATGCCGTCATCCAGCGCGGCCGGCACGAAGGAGTTGAAGGACAGTCGGACATCAATGTACGGCAAGCCGTGAAAATGCAGCATCAGCGGGCAACTGCGCAGATTGCGATAACCGTAGTTGTGGCGCTGATAGGCCCAGATCGAGTCCGTCACCAGATCACGGTAAAGCGACAGGGCCAGCGGTCGGGGACGCAGGCCGATGATCTCCGCCGGATTCCAGTCGGGCATGACGCCAAAGACGGTTCTGGCACCCTTCACGAACGGATGCGGGCGCATGCCGCGCTCTACCAGTTCCGCTGCATGGCCCAGCAGGCGCGCCTGTTCCAGCGGGTCCTGGGCGTCCCGGTCGAGGATCAGGGGCCGCGCCTGCAACAGCCACAGCCTCTCTCCAGAGCCCTCTTCACGGGTTACGGCAAACTCCAGATCCACCGGGCGCCCCCCGGAGCGGAGCAGCATGTCGTCGAGCAGGATCAGCACCGGCTCCAGTTCGGCAGGCGGTTCCACTTTCGACCATGCGGCCTGCTGCCAGGTGCGCACATGCTTGCCGCCAGTGACAGCCGTGGTGTCGGTGCCCTCGACCCAGTTGATGGTGCGGTAGGGGGCAGCCGTGCTCGGATCATGGGAGAAGGCCACACCGGACCGGACGACCCGGCGCAGCATCGGCTGCACCAGTACCTGGTCTGCCGCGTCCGTCGCGCCATAGGCCGCCACCACTTCGTCGATCGCAGCGGCCCGGTCATCCGGGGCAATATCCAGCAGGGACAGGAAGGCGCCGGCATTCGACGCCTGTTCACCGTCCTCGCGCCCGCAACTCGACCGCACGATGACCGCGACAGGCCCCAGCTGGCCGGAAAGGGTCTCCAGGATCGCGGCCCGGTTCTGCTGCCACTCCACCACCGTGAAATGAACCTGAGGCGCAATCGACGCCGTGGTCAGGTCCCCGCGCAGCGTATCCAGCGTTTCCGCCTTGGTGGAGAAATGCAGCATCTGCCCTGTCAGCTCAACTGCGCGACCCAGATGTTGGTGCGATAGGGCACCATGATCGACGAACCCGGCAGCCCATCAAGATAGGCTTCGATGGCATTGACGACGTCATGGAACTTCTCACCCGCCTGCCGTTCCAGCGTGGCGTGGGACCGCCATGCCTCGACGCAATCGACCTTCGACTGTTCGTGCACCACCTTGCCGGACACCGACACGACACTGCGGAACAGGCCAGAGGCCTCGATCACGTTGGTCTGGTCCTCGCGTCGGGTGCCGTAGCCGTAGCCTGGCACACCGTCGCGGATGATCCCTTCGATCCGCGACTGGATCGGATCATCCAGTTCGCGGTGATTCCACATGCAGGCAAACCAGCCACCCGGCACCAGAATGCGTTTCGTCTCCGCCAGAGCCTTCGGCCTGTCACAGACATTGAAGGAACTGCCAAAGGTCACGAGGTCATAGGCACCGTCATCCATCCCGGTCGCCTCACCAGTGCCCTCGAACCACTGCACATCGGCCATTGCGCTGGTACGCTTGATGCCGTTGGCGCGCATGGCATCGTTCGGTTCCACCGAATCGACCTTCAGTCCACGCTCGGCAAGCTTGATCGTCAGATGCGCGACACCTGCGCCCACGTCGCACACCCTCGCCCCCGCGCCGACATCCGCGAGGCGCAGCATGGCATCGATTGCCGTGTCGGCATAATCCGGCCGCTTCAGATAGGCATCTGCAAGATCGCTGTAGTCCCAATCAGTCTTCACCGGCCAAGCCCCCGAATAGCGTCAAGAATCTGTCATGAAGGGACTTGTTACATCCCCCGACAGCATGTTTCCAGCACCGGTTCGGAAGGGCGGCACAGGCGAGGCTGTGTCATGGGCGCATGAAGGCGTGCTCGGCGTCCGGATCCAGATTGTCGATCTCGTGGCGCAACTCCGCCGCGATCTCTTCCGGAGAGCGGGTTTCCTTGTAGATGTTGGTCACGAAGGACAGCATCGAACGGGCGACCTCTTCCCGCGAGTAACCCGTTTCGGCCGCTTCCGCGACGGCGGCATCAATGTGCTTGCGAACGATGGACGAGATGGAGGCCATGGCAATTTCCTGCGTGGTGGTGAATGCAGCGTCGAATGATGCACACAATTTCCATTGCCGAATTGATCCAGCGCAAGTCGTGCATCATCGGCCTGGCAAGGTGTTGGCTGGGGCGCCAGGATTCGAACCTGGGAATGACGGGATCAAAACCCGTTGCCTTACCACTTGGCGACGCCCCAGCAACGGCGGAGTTCTACCCTTGGAAAAGGCCCGACTGCAATACCGATCCGGTCAGGATGGTTCACTGGACAGCATGGCATCCACGTGGTCGTTGGCCCGCTGCAGATAGCTGATCAGTTGCGCGAATTCCTCGTCGGTGAAGATGCTGCGGATCGAGTTCGCGATCTCCGACACCTGCGGCAGCATCTTCTGCGCCAGGCTGGCGCCTTCCTCCGTCAGGTCGACGATGATCTGGCGCTTGTCATTGGGATTCTCCTGAAACGTGACGATGCCGCGCTTCTTCAACTGATGGATCGTGCGGCTGACGTGGGCCGGATCCAGTGCCGTCTGTTCGGAGATCTGCCGCGCCATGCTGGGGCCGAAGACGAACATGATCGCGATCACCCGCCATTCCCGGATCGACAGGTTGTTGGGTGCCAGTGCGCGCCGCAGGATGGACAGACCGAGCTTGTTGCCCAGCGTCACCACCTGAACCTGGAGAAAATCGTCGAAGTCAATTCCCAGATTGCCCTCGGTGGCAACTGGTCGACGCCCCGACGCAGACGTGTCATTCATGGCACCCACTCCATTCCCGCTGATGCAGGAACATCAGGTACATAATTGCTCAAGCAAGGGAAATGCTTTTCTGCTGCCATCGCTGTTGCAGGTCAGCGTCCGGGCTGAATTCTCGCCTGCTGATACTGGTTCGCGACCTCCCGGACCAGGTCCGCGACGGGCTGAACCCTGCGCACGCCCTCGACCGAATGTCCGCCCGACCAGATGTCCTTCCATCGTCTCGGCGCATCCGGATTGATGTCCTTCGATATCTCGATGCTGTCGCGCACGGGCAGGTTCTTCGGGTCCAGCCCCGCTGCGATCAGGGACGGGCGCAGGATGCTGGTATCCAGTCCGGTAATCGCGTCGGTGAGCTGCACGTCATCCAGGCTGGCGGCGACCAGCATGTCCTTGTAGCGCTGCACCGCCATGCTCTCCTCCGTCGCGATGAAGTGCGTGCCCATGTAGCAATAGTCGAAGCCCAGGACCTCCGCCGCCGCGATGGCCCGCCCGTCGGAGACACCCCCGGCCAGCACCATCGGTCCGTCATGGATTGCGCGGACACCGCGTGCAAAGGCGAAGGGATTGGCCCAGCCGGTCTGTCCGCCCGCACCACCCGTCAGCAGGATCAGACCATCCGCCCCGGCAGCGATGGCCTTCTCCGCATGGCGCATGGAGGCGACATCGGCCCATACCTGCCCGCCATAGCCACGGATACGGTCGATGATCGGTTCCGGGCTGCCGACACTGGCGATCACGATCTCCGGCCTGTGGCGGCAGATCACTTCCAGATCGTCGGCGAGACGGCTGTTGGTGCGGTGGACGATCAGATTCGGTACCACGGGCGCGGTCGCCGGACCCGACGCGGCCATCATCTGCGACATCCAGTCATCCAGTTGCTCCACGGTCCGGCAGTTGGCCGTCGGGAACGACCCCATGACGCCGGCGCGAACAGCCGCAATCACCAGTTCCGGCCCGGAAACCAGGAACATCGGTGCCGCGATCACAGGTACGCTCAACCGTTCCCGCAGACTTGTCCCTTCAACCATATTTTCCATCTCCCCATGGATTGTTCATGACAGGTGACCTCGCGGCAGGCTTGCCCCCGGCCCCCACTATGACTTGAATGCGCCGATGAACAGGTCGCGCCAGAATTTCCTCTCCGTCAATACCCGCTGCTGGTCGGCCAATTGGTCCGTGCCGGTCATGGCCGTGCTCGTCGTGGCTGTGACGGTGATCCTGCATCTTGCCCCGGCGCGGGCGGCGGAGGCCAGTCTGCCGACCATTCTCGGCACCGCCGATCAGGACCGCTATCGGCAGATCTTCGTGCTGCAGCAGACCGGGCGCTGGAATGCGGCGAGCAAGCTGATCCGCCAGTTGGAGGATCCGCTGCTGATGGGCCATGTCACCTATCAGCGCCTGATGCATCCCACCGCATGGCGCGCGAGCTATCGCGAACTGCATGAATGGATGCGCGACCACGCCGACCATCCGCTGGCCGACAAGATCTACCGGTTGGCCGAACGCCGCCGCCCGGCCAGCGGCTGGAAGGCGCTGCAACCACCAAGCCCGCAGTCGCTGCGGCTCACCGGCGATGTTGCGGCGGCAGGGCGTACCGACCCTGCGCGACTGCATGAGGCCAAGCTGTCGCGCCACGACCGGCAGATGCTGCGGACGATCCGTCGTCTGGTCTACCGGAATGCGCCGACACGGGCGCTGAAGACCATGGAGACGCGCGACGGTCGCCGCATGGGCTCGGACGCGCGGGCGCTGGCCCATGCCCTGATCGCGCGCGGCTATCTGACGGCGGAATATGTCGGCAAGGCGATAAATGCCGCCACCCTGGCCATGCAGGGCACCGGCCCCGGTCAGATGAAGGGGGCATTCCTGGCCGGCATCGGATACTGGGCGGAGGGCCGCAAGGCGGAGGCGCATGAGGCGTTCGGCCTGGCGCTAGGCAAGGATGGTGATCCCCTGACCGGGCTCGAATCCGCAGCCGGTGTCTGGCGGGCACGGTCAGCGCTGGCCACCGGCGACTTCCTGAACGTGCTTCCGGCCCTGCGCCGGGCCAGTGCCTCCCCCCGCGACATGTACGGCCAGATCGCCAACCGCCTGTTGGCGCGGCAACCCGGCTTCGACTGGAAACCGCCCAGCCTGTCGGAGGAACAACTGACGGCAATGCTGACCTTCGCGGGCGTGCGTCGGGCGCTGGCGCTGGCGGAGGTCGGTCAGATCGTTCGTGCCGACATGGAGCTTCGCCTGATGGCGGGTGGCGCGAACCGTGCCGGACTGGATGCCGTTCTGCGGCTCGCCGCGCACATCGATGCACCAGCCACCGCCCTGCGCTTTGCCCGCCGACGCCTGAACAGCCATGGGGAGCGCCACGATCCGGCCCTCTATCCCGCCCCGGCATGGCCCCTGTCGCCGGAGGTGCATGTGGACCGGGCGCTGGTCTATGCCATCGCACGCCGCGAATCCGGCTTCGACCCGCTGGCCCGTTCCAGTGCGGGCGCGCGCGGCGTGATGCAGCTCATGCCCACCACAGCACGTTATGTCGCCCGTATCGCCGGGCAGCCGCGCCCGACCAACAGTGCGCTGCATGATCCGCACCTCAATATCCGGCTGGGGCAGGCCTATATCCGCTATGTCCTGAAGGCGGTGAAACCGCAGGACAACCTGGTGCTCGCCATCGCCGCCTACAATGCCGGGCCGGGCAATGCCGCCCGCTGGTCAGCCAGCAGCAGCGTGCAGCAGGATCCGCTGCTGTTCCTGGAAATGATGGGGTCGGCGGAAACACGGACCTTTGCCCGTGACGTGCTGTCCGCACTCTGGATCTACCGTGACCGGCTGGGCCAGCCCGCCCCGTCGCTGGACGCGATGGCCGCAGGACGCTGGCCGCTATACCAGTCGCTGGACGAGAACTGATGCGTGGCCTGCTTGTCGTCGTCTGCCTGTTGCTGGCAGCGACAGATGCGCAGGCCGGATGGCGATATGCCGAATGGGGCATGACCGACAGGCAGATCATGGCCGCCTCGAACGGCGCGGCGACACGGCACTATGAAAACAACCGCGCGCGCTGGGGCGAGTACCCCTCGGTCAAGGCCAGGGCGCACGAGATGGGTCAGGACTTCGAGGTCTGGTTCTTCACCGACCCGCACGACGGCCTCTACGCCATCCGCCTGGTCCCGACCGGCATCTACTGGTGCATCGACATCCGCGAAAGCGCCATGGCGCGCTGGGGGTATCAGGTGCGGTTCGCGGACGGCGATCCCTACTGGGACGATCCACGCAGCGGCAACCGCGCCTCGGTAATCGGTTTCAGGGGCTGCACCGTGAAACTGGAACCGCTGCCGGAGTAGCGCGGCTGACTTGTCCGCTGACCCCGGCCTGCCCTCTCGGGAAGACTCGTTTGTGGTCCCCGGCCTGCCCTCTCCCCCTCCCGACCACCCACGGGATTATCCTTATGGGTGGTCGGGAGGGGGAGAGGGCTGGCCGGGGTCAGTCAGACAGAATCCCCCGCTCAGCCTTCGGCCCTGATCGCGCTTTCGATCAGCTTGCAGGCTTCGCCCGCCTCGCCCCAGCGCTGGACCTTGACCCACTTGCCGCTTTCCAGGTCCTTGTAGTGCTCGAAGAAGTGGGCGATCTGGTCCAGCAGGATCTGCGGCAGCGCCCGATAGCTCTCGACGTTGGTATAAAAGGGATGCAGGGAGTCGTGCGGTACGGCCAGCAGCTTCTCGTCCAGCCCGGCCTCATCCTCCATGATCAGCACACCGATGGGGCGCGACCGCACCACGGCGCCCGGCACGACCGGGACATTGCCGGCCACCAGCACATCCACCGGGTCGCCGTCATCGGCCAGCGTGTGCGGGATGAAACCGTAGTTGCAGGGGTAGAACATGGAGGTATGGAGGAACCGGTCCACCACCATCGCCCCGGATGCCTTGTCGATCTCGTATTTCACGGGCACGCCACCGATGGGGATCTCGATGATGACATTGATGTCCCAGGGTGGATTCTTGCCGACGGGAATATTGTCTATGATCATGTTTCTGTCCTGTTGAGCGGTGGCGTTTCATACCATGATCCGCGCAGGTTCCGGGACAGGTAATATGTGGGAAGGACAGTTTCGTGAATGATCTGGCACCAGGGGTTCTGGAACGGCTGAAACATGTGGTCGG
>BQJF01000036.1 GCA_021604565.1 Minwuia thermotolerans
GGTTCGCCCATGGACAGCAGCAGGGGGCGCGGTGACATGGTCAGCGCAGATCGATGATGGCGTCACGCCGCAGGTCGCGCAGCGCGCTGCGTGCCCGCCGGTTCAGCTTGGCCAGGATCAGGTTGTTGCGGACCTGATCGCGGTTCGGTGAAGCATCGATGGGCTGAGAACGATTGCAGATCACCAGCACATGAAACCCGGCTGCGGTCCGCAGGGGTTCGCTGCTGTCGCCCACATTCAGCTTGGCGATGGCCTTGCCGAATTCGTCCGGCAGATCCCCGATCTTCAGGGTGCCCAACTGGGCGGACTGGGCATTGTCGAGTGTCTCGGCAACCTGATCGATGCCGGCACAACTGCGAATTCTGCTGCGGGCAGCCTCGGCGTCGGACTGGGCAGCCGTCACCGCAGCCTCATTGGCGGCGCGCCCCAGCGGGATCAGCAGTTGCGCCAGTTCGACCTCGATTGAATCGACGGCTTCCTCGCCCAGGATACGACGTCCCTCGACCGCGACAATCACGAACCCGAGCGGCGTCCTGACCGGATCGGAAACCTCGCCCGCTGACATGTTGATCAGAACGGCTGCCACTTCGTCACTCAACTGGGCCGGGCGCACCCATCCGACCGTGCCGCCATCCTCCGCATCCGCACCGACGGAGAACTGGCGGGCCAGTGCCGCGAAATCGGCGCCGGAACGGATCTGCCGGACCAGACGCTCGGCTGCGGCACGCACCTCCGGCTCATCCTGCGGCTGGTCGACGCTCAGAATGATCTCCCGGACATTGAACACGGCCTGGCCACGGCTGGCTTCCTGCTGGCGGATCGCCTCGTCGATTTCCTCATCCGAGACATCGACCGTGCGCAACAGGCGCGCACTCACGTACTGCTCCCAGGCGATGCTCGCCAGGTACTGTCGGCGCAGGGTGGCAAGATCGACGCCCGCTGCTTCCAGCCGACCGGTCAGACCGGTTACACTCAGGTTGTTGCGCTCGGCGAGCCGGGCAATCTCTTCGTCGATCTGTTCGTTCGTGACCTCGACACCGATCTTGCGCGCGGCCTGCATCTGCAGGCTTTCATCGGTCAGGTTGCGCAGCACCTGTGACCGGATTCGGCGACGGGTGTCCTGCGTTCTTGGCAGATTGGCGCTGGCAACCACCAGATCGATGCGTTCCTCCAGATCAAAGGCGGAGATCACTTCATCATTCACCACGGCGGCAATGCCGAACACCTGCTGGGCCCGTCCCTCGTCAGGATGGCCGGTCAGGATCAGCAGCCCGGTGAGGGCGATCAGGAAAGCGCGCATGTCTGCTCCACAAAGCGTTCCGTGTGTATGACATGCTCTACCGGATTGCCGACCGCATTCCAACCGGCACCGTATCGCCAGAAGAACGGGATAGGCACCTGGGTTCCGATGCTGGTTGTGGGAAGGTCTGCGCATGTGCGTTCTGATTGGTCTCACAGGTGTCGTCTTGCCGTAGGAGGCGGTGCCGGCTCGACTACGTGATCGGGCTGTCCTGTACGACTGTCGGCAACTGCTTGCGCAGGAATGCGACCATTGCCTCCACCTGGGGTGGCACGCCCTTTCGGGAGGGCATGAGCAGGCTCAGTTCCGGCAGGCCGGCGGTCCAGTCCGGCAGCAAACGACAGAGCTGCCCGGCAGCGACTTCATCCCGACAGACATAGTGTGGCAGGGCAACGATACCGAGCCCTTCGGCAGCCGCCTGCTTGAGTGTTGCCATGTCGTCGCTGCGCAGGCGTACCTGGTGGGGGACGGTGGCGGTCGTTCCACCGGCATCCTGCAGCGACCAGGAATCATGGTCCGGACGCCAACCCAGGGTCAGGGCCGCGCGGCCTTCCAGTTCCTCGGGTGTGCCGGGCGTGCCATGGCTCTCCAGATAGCCTGGTGACGCAAAGAGATGCCATGGCACCACGGCCACCCGGCGCTGGATCAACTGGGAGTCCGGCAGCAGCCTGACATGGCCCCGAATGGCAATATCGACCCCGTCCCCGATCAGGTCGGCGAACGCGTTGGATACCTGTTGACGCACCACGACCCCCGGATTCTCGGCGAGGTAGAGGGGCAGGAGCCTGCTGACGGCAAATTGCGCCACGCCGACCGAGCAGGACAGCGTGACCGAACCTTCAAGGATGTCGTGCCCGCGCCGAACTGCCGCCTCCGCAGTGGCCATGCAGTCCAGTGCCGCTCTGGCGTGTTGAAGATACGCCTTTCCCGCTTCGGTCAGGGACAGATGCCGCGAATTCCGCTGCAGCAGTCTGGTGTCCAGCGACTCCTCCAGTTGCCGGACATGGCGGCTGATCCGCGACTTGGGAATGCCAAGTGCCCTGGCAGCGGCTGAGAATCCCTGTTTCTCGGCGACGTTCACGAAGTAGAAGGCGTGATTGAGGTCCATGAGCAGCAATCCATTCGCTGTGATCATTGTTCCATTTTTTGAACGGAATATTCCGATTTCAACGTATTTCGCCAGGATTGTCCCGCAATTAGCTTTGTTTCCACACAAAGGAGGCAATCATGACCAATCCGCACGAACTTCAGGCCCCCCGTCGGGACACAGCGGTTACCGCACGTCAGCATGGGGAGACGATGTCCCTGGGCACCGGATTTGAAGCGCTCAGCTTCAGCCACCGGCAACTCGACGGGATGATGGATCCGCTGATCATGGTCGATCACTTCACGATGACCGAGCCGACTTTTGGCGCCCATGCCCATGCGGGTCTCTCGGCGGTCAGCGTGCTGTTCGAAGACAGCACCGGCACTTTCCGCAACAGGGACTCACTGGGCAACGACATCGGGCTTGCCCCCGGCGATCTTTACTGGCTCAGGGCGGCGCGTGGTGCGGTGCATGACGAAGCTCCGACACCGGGGTCCAGAACCCACGGGCTGCAGCTCTTCGTCAACATGCCTGCGTCGGACAGGCAGCAGGCCCCGGCCTCGCTGCACGTGCCTGCCGGGCAGATGCCGGTGCTCGAGGGCACGGGTCACCGGGTGCGGGTGATGACCGGTGAGAGCAACGGCGTGGCCGGAGTCACACCGCCTGCGTTGCCGTTAGCCATCCTGGATATCCACCTGGAGCCGGGCGGTAACTTCGCCCATCCCGTCGCCCCGGACCACGCCGCGTGGATCCATGCCATCCGTGGTGAGGTCATGGTCGAGCTGGACGGCGAAACCCACCTGGTCAGTGGACAACAGGCTCTTGCTGTCCGGAATACCGGTGTCATTGGCATGTCGAGCCTATCAGGTGGTCAGGCCGTACTGCTCAGTGGCAAGCCGCTGCATGAACCGTTCATCCAGAGGGGACCGTTTGCCATGCGCAACGCGGAGGAACTGGCAGCGGTCGTCGCCGCGCATGAGGCCGGCGAGCTTGGCGCAATCGACTGAGCGTGGGGCCTGGCACCATACCGTCTGCCTTTCGGACACCACTGACGAGGTCGCGATGATGTGTGTGGTGAACACCCGTCGGTCCTTCCTGGGCATGTTCAGGACGCATCCGTCCCTGCAGGATCGCGTACGCACGATCTCGGAAATGACGAAGACACCGGCGCCCGCCAGCCCGCTGAGACCTGTCGGGCGGGAGCGTCCCCGGCGCGGCGTCAGTTCAGACCCAGCAACTGGACCCGAACGAACACGGACGTTGAGGCCTCGATATCGCGGTCGCTGGTGAAGTCGCGCACGGCCCCGATCTGGAAATCAAAGCATTCGTCGAGGTACTGCAGGCCGAATTCCGCGCGCAGGGAACCGCCGGAACGTGTCAGGTCATGGCGGTAGGCGCCGAACGCCTTCCAGGAGTCGGCCACGGCGGCGGAGGCTTCCATGTTCAGTTCCTCCACATCGCCGATCGCGACGCCACCGCCAATGGCTGCCTGTGAGACATAACCAAGCTTCAGCCGGTAGCGTTCGTCGCCCGCCTCGATCAGGTGTTCGTGACGTTCCACGGTCGGTCCATCCGCATCGAAGCGGAACCGCAGCGAATAATTGACCAGTTCCGACGGGGCGATGCTCAGGCGTCCGACGAAGTCGGAGAAGCGATCCTCCAGGCCCGTGCCGACATTGGCAGAGCTTGTCTGGTTCAGGCGGATCGACTGCCCGATGATCAGGTCCGTCCGGCCGCCACCCTCTCCGTGCAGGCCAAGCCGCAGGCCATAGTTCACCCGGCTGCCGCTTTCGATCCGGTCGAAGCCGACGAAGCGGTTGCGTTCGAACAGATTGGCCTCGGAAAACTCGAAGCTCTGGGAGTCCTCGTTCGGAATGGCATCCGGATTGCCGCCGCCCGGAGAGGCAATGACCTGCACCACCGGCTCGACGGTCTGCATCAGGCGGCCTTCCTGCTTCACCATCGGCAAACGCCACATCATGCTGGCCATGGGCCAGATCCGGCCCGTGACTTCATCGTCATTCACCGCCGTGATGTCGGTGCTCTGTGCCTCCGAGATCATGTAGCCGTCACCGCGCAGGTGCAGGCCGAACGTCATCAGATCGCCGAACTGACCGATGTGATCGGCTGCCCAGTCGCCCTCCAGCGACAGCCTGCGGGTATCACGCCCGCCGGTTCGTTGCAGGGCAACGGCGCTGAGTGTCCCGTCCAGCCGTCCGCCGACAGATGGCTCAGCACTCGTGGAATAGCTCGCCAGTGGCAGGACGAGGGGTGTGTCGCCGTCCTTGTCGTTCTCCCGCAGGCTCTGGAAGGCGAAGAACTCGACCGAAGCGGCATGACGGCCACGGATACCGCGCAGATAGAGGTCCGAAGTCAGGACGTCGGCGGAACTGATGTCGTAGCGCTGCAGGTAGGTATCGTCGCTGGCCCGGTTCAGGTCGAAACCGGATTCGAATCCCCGGCCGACGTCGAACCGGCCGGCTGACTGGATATGGCCGCGAAACTCTTCCGCACCGGTCTTGCGGTTGTTGATGTCGACTTCGTCCACGTAGGTGATGGAGCCGGTGGTATCGAACGTGCCGTTGTCGTAACGCCTGCGGTATTCACCGCCAAGGACCACACCTTCCTTCGACGTGACACGCGGGCTGAAGGTGAAGTCACTGGTGTCATCCAGCACGACGTAGAGCGGCAACGTCAGCTGGGCGCCCAGCTCCGTCGACGACCCGATGATCGGGGTCAGAACGCCGCTCTTGCGGTCGATGGTCGGGTCGGGGTGATAGAAGTACGGCGTATAGAAGATCGGTACGCCGAACATCTCGAACATGGCATCTTCGTATTCGACGATCTCCGTCGATGTGTCGCGGGTGACCTTGCCGGACTTGATCTGCCAGATCGGCGGCCTGTCGGGATGCTCGGGACAGGACTCGCAGCGGGTGAACACCGCGCGTTCCAGCACGGTGCGGTCCTCGCCCTCGCGTCTGGCGACGCGGGCGGAGAGGCGGCTGCGGTCGGCCCGCTGTACCCGGATCTCGCGAATGATGCCCTGCTTGAAGCCGTCCGACAGTTCGACGTATTCGGCAAAAGCGACATCGCCGCTCGGCTCCCGCAGCATGACATTGCCGGTTGCGGTGACGATGTCGTCGCGTTCGTTGTAGGTGACGACATCGGCGAACAGGATCCGTTCACCCTGGGTGATCTCGACACTGCCGCGCGCCGTGACGATGCCCAGATCGCGTTCGTATATCATCTCGTCGGCTTCCAGCTCGGTCGGCAGCGCCTGGTCGTCCGACTGTGCATGCACCGCACCCGGTGTCACCAGGGCGAACATCAGCAGCAACAGGGCCAGCAGCCCGGCAATCTGGGCGCGTCGTGCCCTCATCCGTCTTCCAGATGAAACATGGCCGCAACCGCCGACATGGTCGTGACAGCAGCAGGTGTCCAGGCGGCGAGGATGATCGGCAGCTTGCCTGCGGAACCGAAGGCCTCCACCAGATCGGTGATGAAGAAGACGCTGAAGCCCGCCATGGCACCGGAAAAGAAGACCCAGCCGGTACCGCCCTTGCGGCGGCTGAGACGGATGCAGAAGGTGGCGGCCAGCAGGACCATGGCCGACAGCAGCAGCGGCAGCGCCAGCAGGGAGTTCCAGTACAGGCGATGCGACAGCGCGTTGAAGCCGGAATGCTCCAGCAACACGATGAAGCTTGGCAGTTCCCAGAACGACAGGGTTTCCGGCGCGGCAAGGCTGTCCACGATCTGGGCGAATGTCAGGGTTGTCGGGATGCTGGTCCGTGGCAGCAACTGGCGTGGCCCGTTCGGTGAGGTGATGCGCGCGTTCTCCAGCAGCCAGGCGCCCTTGACCAGTTTCGCGCGCTCCGCGTCCGTTCGGCTGTCGAACGTGTCGTTCAGGCCGTAGGTGAAGATCGTGACATCGTTCAGGATCTCTCCGTCACCCGAGACGCTGTTCGCATGGATCACCTGATGTCCGGTGCGGTTGACTTCGCGCAGCCAGAGTCCGGTACGCACCGACACGCTGATCAGGCTGCTCTCGCCCTTGAAGTACTGGTTGCTCAACTGGTCGTATCGTCCGCTCAGCGCCGCGCCGACGGGATTGACCACCGTCACCAGGATCGCACCCGCAGTCGCGGAGACGAGCAGCAGGGGCGTCAGGATCTGCCAGATCGAAACCCCTGCCGCCCTGGCCACGACAAGTTCGCTGGAGTTCGCCAGACGGGTCAGTGCCAGCATGGCGCCGAACAGGAACACGAACGGCCAGAGCTTCTGGATCGTGGCCGGCAGCTTCATCAGGGAAAGCTGCATGACAGCGAGAATCGTGACCTCCGGCCTGTCACCCGCCTTGCGCAGGTGTTCGATGACCTCGACCGTGAACATGACCACCACCAGCAGGCCAAGCACGATACCCGCGCCGATCAGGAACTGTCGACCGATGTAGACGCCCAGCGTCTGCAGCATTCTCAGTCCCCTCCCGCAGTCTGGGCGGAGGGGAGGTTCGGGGATGGCGGCGCAGGCACTGCGGCGCCGCCACCTGCTCCGGGCCGGATCATGTAGAGACTGATACCTATGCCACCGGCGATCAGGATGTAGAGCAGGACCAGAGCGAACGGTGAACTTCCACCGGCCTGGACCAGTGCCAGTGCGGCACCCTGGACCAGTCCCGCGGCGATGGAGGCGACAAGGATACGGCGTCCCTGACCACGGCGGTCGAATTCGCCGGACAGGATCGCGGCAATGGCGATCAGGCTGAAGGTGATCGCGAGCAGGGGCAGGGCAACGCGCTTGTGCGCCTCCGCCTGCTGCCGCCAGAAGGCATCGCCCGTCAGTCCGGCCCCGGTCTCCAGCAGGGTGAGGATGCTCAGTTCCTCCAGCTTCTTGGGCCGGACAGGTACGGAGCTGCCGAACATGTTCACTTCCAGCGTATAGCTGTCGAAGAACAGCAGGCTGACATCGCCGCTGCTGGTGTCCCGTTCCTGGCGGTTGCCGTCGAGAAGCAGGATCTTCGGGCCATCATCGCTGCGGATGATGGTGCCTTTTTCCGCCATCATCGTGACGGTCTTCTTGGTGTCGCGGTCGTCCTGGATCAGCAACCCGCGCAGCTCGCCCCCCGGGTGGCGTTCGCGGACATATACCGTCAGCTTGCTCTGCAGCGGCGTGAATTGCTGTTCGCGCAGGACCAGCGTCGAATAGATGTAATGCCAGGCGAAGCGGGTATCGCGCATCGTCGTGTTGGCCAGCGGCATGAAGTAGAAGGTCATGGAGGCGACGACGACGGCGCAGCCGCAGCCCAGGATGATGCCGGGCCGCGCCAGTCGCATCCGGCTGAGACCCGCCGCGCGCATCACCACCAGTTCACTGTCCGTGGACAGCCGCCAGTAGGCGTAGAGCATGCCGCAGAACAGTCCGATGGGCATTGTCACCGGCAGCAGTTGCGGCAGCAGCAGCAGGGTGATGTATGCAAAAGCGCTGGCCGTCATGTCATAATTGATGATCTCGTCGACGAAGCGCAGCGCCTGCACGATCCAGATCACGCCGGTCAGCACCGACGTGACAAACAGGAACGGACCGATGGCCGTGCGGATCATGTATCGACTGAGGGCGCGCATGGCCGCGGAGTATAGCCGTCATGGCGTCATGTTAAAGATGGGGTGGTGCTCACAATTCGCGGCGTTTGCGCACCCCGCCAAACGCTGCAATATATGCGGCAGGAAAGGGACACCGGTCCGGTGTCCGGCAAGAATCATTCGGGAGCGGGCGGAAACAGATGGAAATCGAGATCAAGGGTGGAGCCATTCCGGGTCGCGGCGCGATCGCCGTTGCCGTCGGCAAGGGGGGCAAGCTGTCGCCCGCAGCGACCGAACTGGACAAGACCACGGAGGGGGCGATCAAGCAGGTGCTGCGTGCCTCCCGCTTCTCGGGCAACAAGGGACAGCAGGCGGAAATCCTGGCCCCGCGCGGCACCCGGCTTGACCGGATCCTGCTGCTGGGCGTCGGCGATCCCGCCGATCTGACACAGAATGATCTGGAGGCGCTGGGGGGCAAGACCTATTCGGCCTGGGCCGGCTCCGGCGTGAAGCAGGGCAAGATCGTCATCGATTCGGACGGCCTTGCATCGAAGACCAAGCTGACGAAGGGCGCGATCCAGGCGCATGTCGCGGTTGGTGCACGCCTCGCCAGCTACCGCTTCGACAAGTACCACACGAAGCTGAAGGACGAGGACAAGCCGACGCTGGAGACGCTGACCATCGGCACCCGGTCGGCCGCCGCAGCGCGGGACGTCTTCGCGTCACTGGATCGTGTCGCCGAAGGTGTCTTCCTGACCCGTGACCTGGTGTCGGAGCCGCCCAACATTCTCTACCCGCAGACCCTGGCGGACCGCTGTCAGGAGCTGACGAAACTGGGCGTCAAGGTCGAGGTGCTGGGCGAGGCCCAGATGAAGAATCTCGGCATGGGTTCGCTGCTGGGTGTCGGTCAGGGTTCGACCCGCGAGAGCCGTCTGGTGGTGATGCACTGGAATGGTGGCCGCAAGAACAGCGCACCCGTCGCCTTCGTCGGCAAGGGCGTGACCTTCGATACCGGCGGCATCTCCCTTAAGCCCGCCGGTGGCATGGAAGACATGAAGTGGGACATGGGCGGTTCCGCAGCAGTCATCGGTGCGATGGCGGCAATTGCCGGTCGCGGCGCGAAGGTGAATGCGGTCGGTGTTGTCGGACTGGTCGAGAACATGCCCGATGGCAATGCACAGCGCCCCGGCGATGTGGTGACTTCCATGTCCGGCCAGACCATCGAGGTTCTGAACACGGACGCTGAGGGGCGTCTGGTTCTGGCCGATGCGCTCTGGTACACGCAGGATCGCTTCAAGCCGCAGTTCATGGTCAATCTGGCCACACTGACCGGTGCCATCATCGTGGCGCTGGGGTCGGAACATGCCGGCCTGTTCTCCAACAACGACGAACTGTCGGAGCGTCTGCTGGAAGCCGGCAAGACCGTGGAGGAGAAGCTCTGGCGCTTCCCGCTGCACAAGAACTACGACGCCGACCTGAAGTCGCAGATTGCTGACATGCGCAACATCGGAACGGGACGTGGTGCGGGTTCCATCACCGCAGCACAGTTCCTGCAGCGCTATGTCAATGACGTACCCTGGGCGCATCTGGACATCGCCGGTGTTGCCTGGTCGCAGAAGCCGTCCGCCACCGCGCCGAAGGGCGGCACGGGCTATGGTGTGCGGCTGCTGGACGAACTCGTCAGGCGCTATTACGAGAGCTGATCCAGGCAAGCATGGCCGACGTCGCCTTCTATCACCTGACCCGGAAGCCGCTGGAAACAGCGCTTCCGGAACTGCTTGAAAAGGTGGTGGAACGCGGCATGAAGGCTGTGGTGCGGGCAGGGGATGACGGGCGGGTCAAGGCGCTCAACGACCTGCTCTGGACCTACCGCAAGGATGCCTTCCTGCCGCATGGCTGTTCCGAGGACGGTCATGGCGCGTTGCAGCCGATCTGGCTCACTACCGGGGCCGACAACCCCGCCGGGGCGAGCGTGCTTTTGCTGGTTGATGGCGTGGCGGCATCAGATCTGGAAGGCTACGACCGCTGTCTCGACCTGTTCGACGGGCGTGATGAGGACGCAGTGGCCGGTGCCCGCGACCGCTGGCGCGCAGCGCGTTCTGCCGGACACAGCGTGACCTACTGGAAACAGGGGGAGCGGGGCTGGGAGAAGGGCGCGTGACCCTGGTCCTTCAGAGGCCTTGCCTTGCACCCTCCGTGGCGGGACAATCCGCGACAAGCCCTGGTGGGACAGATGAGGGCGGGAGGAGACGCACATGAGCGCACTTGCGGACCACGACTACAGCCATATCAACGTCACGCCGCTTACCGGCATCATGGGGGCCGAGATCGATGGCGTCGATCTGACTTCCGGTCTGAGCGATGCGGTGGTGGCGGAGATCGAGCAGGCCTTTGCCGACCATTGCGTCATCATCTTCCGCAACCAGTATCTGGAGCCTGAAGACCAGAAGCGTTTCACGCGCCTGTTCGGCGAATTCGGTGTCGAACCATATGTCAAGACAATGCCGGAACATCCTGAAGTCATTGAAGTGATCAAGGAAGCGACCGAGATCGGTGTGAAGAACTTCGGGGGCAACTGGCATTCCGACTGGAGCTTTCAGGAAGCGCCGCCGCGCGCCACCATCCTGCACGCCAAGGAAGTGCCGCCATTCGGCGGGGACACCATGTTCGCCAACATGTACATGGCGTTCGAGACCCTCTCCAGGGGCATGCAGCGCATGCTGGAGGGGATGCGGGTTGTCCACTCCGCGCGGCGCCCCTATGGCGTCGACAACAAGCTGTTCGGCACCGCCAAGCGGGCCATGACCATCATCAACACGGAAGAAGCGCACGCCGAACTCAGCCATCCGGCCGTGCGGACGGTTCCGCAGACGGGCCGCAAGGCGCTGTTCATCAATCCGGTCTATTCGATCCGGTTCGAGGACATGACGGAGGCCGAGAGCCGCCCGATCCTGGATTTCCTCAACGCACATTCAACACGTGCGGAGTTCACCTGCCGCGTCCGCTGGCAGCCCGGAACGCTGACCATGTGGGACAACCGCTGCGTCCAGCACAATGCCATGAATGACTACGACGGATTCCGTCGCAGGCTGCACCGCACAACCGTAGCCGGGGCACGCCCGAGCCTCTGACGTACCTTCACCTGCCAGCAACCTCCCTTATTCAGGACCACTCTCATGGCCGCTGCCCTGCCTGTCTCGCCCCTTGCGCCGAAGTCACAGCCCGATCTGCCGCCGATCGACGGCTGCGAGCTGGGCAGCATCTCCGCCGGTCTGCGCTACAAGGGCCGTCCGGACCTGACATTCTTCCGCTTTGCGCCGGGCACGACCGTTGCCGGGGTGCAGACGACTTCCACGACTGCCGGGGCACCCGTGGTCTGGAACGCACGCCACCTGGGCAAGGGGCAGGCGCGGGCGCTGGTGGTGAATGCGGGCAACGCCAACGTCTTCACCGGTGCGAAGGGCGAGGCCGACGTGGAGGCCACGGCCGAGGCTGCCGCCGGTCTGGTCGGATGCCGTGCCGATGAGGTGCTGGCCGCCTCCACAGGCGTGATTGGCGAGCTTCTGCCGGTCGCGAAGCTGACGGCTGCCCTGCCGCAGGCCATGGCGAACATCCGCGCCGACGGCTGGGCCGGAGCGGCAGCGGGTATCCTGACCACCGATACCTTCGAGAAGCGCGCGACAGCGACCGTGCAAATCGGCGGCGCGTCCGTGACCATCAACGGCATTGCCAAGGGATCCGGTATGATCGCGCCGAACATGGCGACCATGCTGGCCTATGTCGTGACGGATGCGGCGCTGCCCGCGTCGGTGCTGCAGGCCCTGCTGCCCGGTATCACCGACCGGACCTTCAACTGCGTGACAGTGGACGGCGACATGTCGACCTCCGACATGTGTCTGCTTTTTGCCACCGGCAAGGTGGCGGGACAGCCCGCAATCAGTTCTGCCGACGATCCGGCACTGGCTGACTTCAGGACGGCGCTGGAGGATGTGCTGCGCGACCTGTCGATCCTGATTGCCCGTGACGGGGAGGGGGCGACGAAGCTGGTCACGGTTGATGTCAATGGTGCCACCAGCGCGACCTCTGCCCGGACCATCGCGCTCTGCATTGCCAACTCGCCGCTGGTGAAGACGGCCATCGCAGGGGAAGACGCCAACTGGGGCCGCGTCGTCATGGCCATCGGCAAGTCCGGCGAACCGGTCGAACGTGCGCGGCTGGGCGTCCGCTTCGGTGGTGTCACGATTGCCGAGAACGGCGGCCTGTCGCCTGACTACCGGGAGGCCGACATCATCCCGCACATGAAGGGCCAGGAAATCCATATCGAGGTCGAACTGGGCATCGGCGACGGCGCCGCCCGCATCTGGACCTGCGACCTGACCCACGGCTACATCGACATCAACGCCGACTACCGTTCGTGACCCCAACCGGTCCCTCAATACTCCGCACGACGCTCGCGGACCTGATCCGCGAGCCCGCGCTCCGACGTCAGCGCGGCACCCTGGGTACCCGGGTCAAGCCCGGGCACGGCGTGAGAGGGGGTGAAACGCTCGCTTCTCCTTCTCCACCCCCCACGATGCTCGCGGACTTGATCCGCGAGCCCACGCTCCGACGTCTGCGCGGCACCCTGGGTACCCGGGTCGAGCCCGGGCACGGCGTGAGTGGGGGTGGCACGATCGCTTCTCCACCCTCCACCACGACGCTCGCGGACTTGATCCGCGAGCCCATGCTCCGACGTCTGCGCGGCACCCTGGGTACCCGGGTCAAGCCCGGGCAAGGCGTGAGTTGGGGTGGGGCGCCGGCTCCTTGGGTCAGGCCATGAAGCTCGTCCTCGTCGCTGCCATCGCGCTGGTGCGTAACCACCGAGTGCTGCTGGCCGAACGCCCGGCGGGCAAGAACCTCGCCGGACTCTGGGAATTTCCCGGCGGCAAGGTGGAGGCAGGGGAGACACCCGAAGCCTGCCTGGTGCGCGAATGCGCGGAGGAACTGGGCATCACCCTGCGTGACGAAGACCTGCAGCCGCTCACCTTCGCCAGCCACACCTACGAAGACTTCCACCTGCTGATGCCGCTCTACGCCTGCCGCGTCTGGCAGGGTGAACCGGCAGGGCAGGAGGGGCAGCGTCTGGCCTGGGCCACGGCGGCGGAACTTGAAACCTATCCCATGCCCCCCGCCGACGACCCGCTGCTGCCTGCTGTTCGAACCCTGCTGTGACAAGGGGCGCCACTTGCGGCACCATGGCCGCATGAGCACCCATGTCGGCACGGTTTCCGGGCGGTATTTCTCCAAGCAGGATGACGGACGCATCCGCTGCGAGATCTGCCCGCGCTATTGCCGCCTGAACGAAGGGCAACGGGGACTTTGTTTCGTGCGGGCACGGCAGGGCGAGGAGATCGTGCTGACGTCCTACGGGCGTTCGTCGGGGTTCTGCATCGACCCGATCGAGAAGAAGCCGCTGAACCATTTCCATCCGGGTACGCCGGTGCTGTCCTTCGGCACGGCGGGTTGCAACCTGACCTGCCACTTCTGCCAGAACCATGACATGTCGAAGAGCCGCCAGATGGACACGCTGGCCGACGCGGCCCCACCAGCGGCACTTGCGGAAACGGCGGTCCGGCTGGGCTGCACCTCCGTCGCCTATACCTACAATGACCCGGTGATCTTCCTGGAATATGCCGTCGATACGGCCATCGCCTGTCATGAGGTCGGGGTGAAGAACGTGGCTGTCACGGCGGGCTACATCTGCGCCGAACCCCGCGCCGAGTTCTACGCCCATATGGATGCGGCGAACGTCGACCTGAAGGCGTTCAGCGAGGAGTTCTATCGCCGTGTCACTGGCTCACAGCTAGGTCCGGTGAAGGAAACGCTGGAGTATCTGGTGCATGAAACGGATGTCTGGGTGGAGATCACCACCCTGCTGATCCCCGGAGAGAACGACTCGGATGCGGAACTGGAGGCCATGACCGCCTGGGTGGTGGAACGGCTGGGGCCGGACGTGCCGATGCACTTCACCGCCTTCCACCCCGACTTCCGGATGCTGGACAAGGAACGGACACCGCCGGAGACCTTGTTCCGGGCGCGCAACATCGCGCTCAGGGCCGGGGTGCGCCATGCCTATGTCGGCAATATCCACCACAAGCAGGCCCAGTCCACCTGGTGCGCGGGCTGCGGCGGCATGCTGATCGGTCGCGACTGGCACCAGCTTTCCGACTGGCACCTGGACGATCACGGCGGCTGTGTCTGGTGCGGCACGCCATTGCCCGGTCGGTTCAGTGGTTCACCGGGCGACTGGGGCCGACGGCGGGAGCGGGTGCAGATCGCGCCGGTGGCCGGGCCGCCGCAACCCTCACGCTGAAGCCTGCTCCAGCGTCCAGGCGATCTGCGGCAGACGGTCGGTGCCCCAGAACAGTTCACCATCGACGATGAAGCTCGGGCTGCCGAACACGCCGGCGGCGACGGAACGGTTGCAGGCATCCTTCAGCATTTCCTTCACCGCCGGATCATCGGGTGCGGCGCTGGCGGCGTCCCTGTCGAAGCCGTGCCGGGCGGCGATGGCGACCGCATTGTCCTTCTGTGAAACATCGATGCCTTCCGACCAGTGAGCACGCAGCATGTCCCGCGCCGCATCGGTGGCCCGCGCCCGGTGCTGCGCCAGCATCCAGCAGAACAGCCGTGCAGGCGCAAAGGGAGAGGTCACGAAATCCGGTACGGCTGGGCGGTAGTCGAGACCGTGAAACCGGTAAATCCGGGGCACGTCCATCCGGATGTAGTCGCCCTTCAGCGGTGTCTCCATCAGCGGCGGCAGGCCCATGGTCTTCATGACGGAGACGCCCAGCAGCATCGGGTGCCAGTCGACCGTGCGCCCATGCTTTGCCGCCAGCGCCTCTACCCCGACTGCGCCGGGCCAGGCGTAGGGGGAAATGAAGTCGAAGTGAAATGCGATCGGATCAGCCACGGGATTTTCCTCCGGCACGGTTCAGGCGCAGGTGCGCAAGCAGATGACGCGCCGTCTCCTCCGGTACTTCCTCCGCCACGAAATGCCCGACACCTTTCAACGCCTCGAAGGTGCAGGCGGCACTGACGTGATCCTGTGTCGTGATGGCGGCACGTTCGCCGACACTCATGTCCTCCCGCCCCCAGATGTAGAGCGTGGGCACGTTGATGCCGGGAAAGTCGTCCCTGGCCAGCGTCGATTCACCGGAGAATGCCGCCCGGTACCAGTTGAGCGCGGCATCCAGTGCATCCCGGTTGCCAAGCACCGAGAGGTGATGCGCCGCCAGTTCGTCGGACATGCGCCGTTTTGCCGGTGGCGCGTTGGCGTCGTCTGCCCCGAACAGCCCGGACGCATTCTCGAAACAGAGCGTGTTGCGCAGAGCCTGCGCATCGTCCTGCAGCAGCCTGTCCGCCATATCCGGGTCCTGAAACGCCTTGTGGTGGCGGGACCGGTTGGCCTGCGCCGGGTCGTTGCGGAAAGCGGCAGCGAAGGCCGCCGGATGCGGGCGGGACAGCACGGTCAGGCTCGACAGCCGTTCGGGGTGTGCCGCAGCAGTCGCCCAGGCGATTTGGCCGCCCCAGTCATGGCCGACGAGGTGAAACCTGCCAAGTCCCAGTGAATCCGCGATGGCAACCACGTCGGCGACGATCTCGCTCACCTGATAGGCCGGAACCCCGTCGGGCCGTGCGCCGGGTGAATAGCCGCGCTGGTCCGGGGCGATACCGCGGTAGCCCGCCCCCGCCACCGCCTGCAGCAGCTCGGTCCAGCTATGGCGGGAATTCGGGAACCCATGCAGGAAGATCACCGCCTCGGCTGATGTTTCATCGCCTGCAATATCGGCGGTGAAACGCATCCCGCGCGCCGCGATCTCCGTCGTTGTAACCGTCATTCCTTGCCTCCCCCGGCAGACATGACCCGGCAATCCCTGCACGGCTCATTGTCTCCTGATTTTAACCAACTGATTTCACTGAACTAATTCCTGGCACCGGAGATGCAAGAGCGAACGTGAAACAGGATGGAGAAATATCATGGCAACGAGCATGGCAATCGAAAAGCACCAGATCGACTGGGCAGCCCATCACCTCAGCCTGGCGCTGGGTGGCATCGCGGCAGACATCGCCGGTTCCTGGGCCGATCACCTTGGCCGCCTGGGCAAGCCGGAACTGTCGCAGACCTGGCGCCAGATCGAACAGCGTCTGGAAACTGCGCCTGCCGAATGACGGGTGACCGGGTGACGTGTTGCCGCCGCTCAGGTGCGGCGCAGCACGTGAACCCGTGCGGGCAGCCGCTCGGCCTCCGGCGCGCCGGGCAGGCCGACATAGCGCTGGCTCTCGTCCCGCTGTGAGAGGGTTTCGTCCGTAACCAGACCGGTGACGGCAGCCCCGTAGCTGTCGGTCCAGGCCTGTTCGGTGATGGTCAGAATCATGTGGCCGCCCGGCTTCAGGATGCGCGCCAGTTCGTGCAGGCAGGTCGCGGGCGCATGGCCCGGTGTCATGACGCCGGAGCTGACGATCACGTCATACGATCCGGTGCCGAAGTCCAGCACATCGCCCAGCATCTGCTGTTTCAGGTCGCGATAGCACCCCTTGCTGCCCGCCACCTGCAACATGCCCTCCGACAGGTCGATCCCGTCGATTGCCGTGTACCCGAGCACGGCCAGCGTCTCCCCCAGCACACCCGTGCCGCATCCCGCATCCAGTATCACGCTCTGCGGCGATGGCGCATGTCGTCCCACCATGCCCGCGATGATCGACGGATGGCGGTAGCCCCAGCCGCTCATGTCCGCATCATAGTCACGTGCCCAGCCGTCATAGCTGCGGCTGAGCGCAGACGCATTGCCGTCTGCGGCATAGACATCCTTCAGATGGGCTTCATTTCCGGACACGGATCGTGCTCCCTTGATCATGGAGTGCTATCTGCATTCTCGCCCCGCGCCGGGGCGGACCGCAACCCGGAGGGATCTGTCATCAGGATCGACACGCCATGGCAGGATGATCCGGCCTTCACCAGGGTCGTTGCCGCGATCAGCGCGGCGGGTGGAGAGGTGCGCGTGGTCGGCGGGGCGGTTCGTGATTGCCTGCTGCGGCGGCCCGTCGGTGACATCGACATGGCGACAACATTGCTGCCTGAGGCGGTCATTGCTGCGGCCGGGGCGGCAGGTCTGAAGTCCGTGCCGACCGGTATCGAGCATGGCACCATCACCGTAATTGCGGAGGGCACACCGTTCGAGATCACCACCCTGCGCGCGGATGTGGAGACCGATGGCCGACGCGCGGTGGTCAGTTTCACGACCGACTGGGCGCAGGACGCGATGCGGCGCGATTTCACGATCAACGCGCTCTACCTGGATCCTGAGGGTGAACTGCACGATCCGCTTGGGCAGGGGCTGGACGATCTGAAGGCACAGATGATCCGCTTCATCGGTTCGGCGTCGGAGCGTATCCGGGAAGACTACCTGCGCATTCTCCGCTTCTTCCGGTTCCACGCCATGCTGGGCTGGCCGATCCGTGACAGGTCGGGCGCGGCGGCCTGTGCGACGCATCTGGATGGGCTGCAGCGCCTGTCTGTGGAGCGCATCTGGCAGGAAATGGCGAAGCTGCTGGCCGCGCCGGACCCGGCACCCATGCTGGCCGAAATGGCGGACGGCGGCATTCTGGCGGCGATTGCCGCTGAACTTGATGCTGGCAGGACCCTGCCGCACGCACAGGATGCGATCCTGCGGCTGGCGGCGATGCTGCTGGATCAGGCGGCGGCCAGCACGATCTCCCGGCGCTGGAAGATATCGAAGTCGGCTGCGCGGCGGCTGGAGCTCGCGGTCCGGCACCCGGCGGATTCGCTTGGCAATCCCGTGGCTGCCCGTGTCGCACTCTACCGTGACGGACGGCAGGCCATGCTGGACCGCAGCACGCTCGCAATGGCGCGTGGAGAGCCGGTGAACAGGGACGTTCAGGCGCTGATTTCCGACTGGCCAATACCCGTGTTTCCGCTGAAAGGCCGCGACCTGATGACGGCGAACGTCAGGCCGGGGCCAGAGATGGGGGAACTGCTTCACAGGCTGGAGGCGCGCTGGATCGCGGATGACTTCCGGGCCGACCGGGCGCAATGCCTTGCGTGGCTGGCAGACGAAATCAGGGATCCGGCAGGCCCAGGATCCAGCCCTCCGACCGGCTGACCTTGGCGTGGTCGTCGCGGGTCAGCCAGTCCGGCGCGGCCAGCCGCGAAGCGAGCACGCCGTCCCGCTGCCACGCCATGATCGCATCCCGCGTGACCGCGACCTGTGCCTGATCCCGTATCGGCCAGGGGGCGGCGGAGATATCGAACAGGCTGGGCCAGCATTCCACATGCACCAGCCCGTCCAGCCGCTCCGACCAGCCGGTCTCGAAGGGCCACCAGCGGGCTGTCACGTGATCCGCCAGCCGGTCGTTGAGCCGCTGGATCGCCGCGAGGCCCATGAGCGCCTGCGAACCGACGGAGCCGGTGGTGTAGAGCTTCCAGACACTCTGGATCGACGGAAACCCGAGCTGACGGGTATGGCGCTCGACGATGCGCCATTCGGGGAAGGGGAAGCGGGTGAAGTCGGGCTTCTTCTCGGGAACCGTATCTGCTGCAACACTTGCGGGTCTGGCCCAGAAGGGGCCGGCATCGGAGCCGATGGCGCGGTTGAGGTCATCGGCCACGGCGAAGCGATTGTTGCGATCCCTGGGTCCGTCCTCGATCAGTTCGGCCAGTCGGGCGGCAATGTCCCGCCCGCCACCAAGCCCGCTCTCCGCCGGGTAGCCGAAGGGGAAGTCCCAGGCAATCAGGGCGTTGCCGTCCGTTTGCCGGACGAGTTCTTCGAGGTGGTCCAGGCAATCGGCTCGCGTGCGGCAATAGACCGGCGGCGGACGTTCGTCTGCCGTGCCCCAGGCCAGCCAGACGCGATCCTTCGTCGGACGCGCCGGACCGGGGCTGGCGGCGGCGGACCAGTCCACCACGGCAATCAGGTCAAAGCCGGTCGATGGCCTGTTCATGTCACAGGCGTCAGGAACGCGCGGCGCGGCGTTGCAGGCCTTCGCTATAGATGCTCAGCACCTTCTGATCCGATTGCCAGTCAGATATCTGCATGATTTCAGGTATTTGGGAGGCATTCTTCACAATGCCCTGAATCCGGAGATCAAGCTGCGCGATCTCCTTCGGGTGCTGCATCGGGTCCTGACAGCAGTTGGCCAGACCGGTCACGATCTGCCGTAGTTTGTCTGCCAGTCCGGTATGGGCAGGCGCGACATGCGCCCAGAGGAACGCGGCCCCGGCGAGCAGGACATAGGCCGATTCGGCGCGGACGAAGGGGCGCAGCCGGTTGTCGCCGAGCCGTCCGGCCTCCGGCACCGCCACATTGTCCATGGCGGCAAAGCCCTGGCTCATGCGGGGCAGGAAGCCTGCCTTGTCGCGATGCGAAAGGGTGACGCCCGGTGTCCGGCAATCCAGCAGGATCGCGTGGCGTGGCTTCTCCTGTTCCTCATCCGCCGTTCGCGCGGTGATGATCAGGTGATCCAGGTGCCGTGACTGCGCCACCCAGGACTTGAAGCCACTGACCCGCCAGGTATCCCCGTCAAGCGCCAGCATGACGCCGGGGTGTTTCTCCGGGTCATGCCGGTCCTCGCTGGCGGCAAGGGCGGCCCAGCCACCGGCGGGGAGTTCGGGGAAGCAGTGGCGCATGGCGGCCTGGTAGCCGCTGGCGAAGACCCAGTCGAGATGATCCGCCCGCAGACCGCCGCCCACGGCCTGCACGACGGGCGGGGCCTTGGACAGGCCGGCTGCGTCCCAGATCGCACGCCATGCCTCCTCGGTTGTTGCATTCGCGCGCAAGGGCGGCGTGTTCAGCAGCTCTTCGATGCCGGTCGTCATTGATGATGCTCTCCCCTGAGTCTCCGTCGGTCAGGGTAGCGCCGTGTCGACCTCGACGGCCAGACCGTAGTGGTCGGAGAGCGGGATCATCTGTCCGTCGGGCAGGGGCACCGAGTGCCGGGTCGCGACATGTCGGCTGCGCAAGGTCAGGCCGGGGCCGGCTGGCCGGACCCAGACATGGTCGATGTCCTGATCCGGGCTGTCGCCATTGATGATCGGATTCGCGTTCGACCAGCTTGTCACTCCGGCATCGTTCCATTCGACCGCATCCAGGCGTGCGTCATTCCACCCCTGAGTGGGACCAAGCCGGAAGCTCTCGGGCTCGAAGGCCGCTGCGGCGTTGAAGTCACCGCCAAGCACCAGCGTGCGGTCGGCGGAGGCCTCCGCCATGGCGTCGAGCGCCATGCCGATCTGGCGTCTGCGGATCTCCGGCGCGATGGCAGCGATCTTCCGTCGCCCACGTCCGTCATAGCTGGTGTGCATGTTGCCAACCCGGAATCGCTGGCCCGCCACTTCCAGATCGACGAACTGCATTCCCTTGCGGGCGATGAAACGTTCCACCCAGTCGACGGCGGGAAATTGCCCTGTGGCCGGCTGCCCGATCCTGATGTCCCGGCGGATCAGCATGACCAGTCCGGTATCAGGACCGCTGTCGTGTGCGGCAACCACCCGGAATCCGGTGGATCGGGCCAGTTGCGCGACAACATGCCTGCCATAGGCTTCCTGCAGCAGCCACACATCGACCTGTTCCTCGTTGCGGCTGAGCCAGGCGCAGATCGCGGGCAGACGCGCGGTCTGGTGGGGCACGCCCTCGCGCAGGGTCTGTCCCAGCAGGTGCAGCCGGGCGAGGCCGATGTTGAAAGTGGCAATTCGGAACATGTCGGAAATCGCGAGGGTGCTTGGGTTGCGGGCCATGGGGCACCCCCCTATATAGCAGTTCGCGTCGGCAAGATTGTGACAGACGTTGCAACGGTTCCCGGAACCGCCGATGCAAACACGAACCGAACTGCAAGGGGGCGCGGGCGGTGCCTGCAAGGGCCAACCGCGTCGGCCACAATAGAAGAGGAAGCAGATGTCGAAAGTGATCGGGATCGATCTGGGCACCACGAATTCGTGCGTGGCCGTTATGGATGGCACCAATGCCAGGGTTGTCGAGAATGCCGAGGGTGCGCGTACCACGCCGTCCATGGTTGCCTTCAGCCCCGATGGTGAGCGCCTTGTCGGACAGGCTGCCAAGCGTCAGGCGGTGACCAATCCGACCAATACCCTGTTTGCGATCAAGCGGCTGATCGGTCGCCCGTTCGGCGATCACGTGGCGAACGAGATCGCCAAGACCGCCCCCTTCGAGATCGTCAAGGCCGACAACGGCGATGCCTGGGTCGAGGCGAATGGCGAGAAGTACGCACCGTCGCAGATCTCCGCCTTCATCCTGCAGAAGATGAAGGAAACCGCCGAAGCCTATCTGGGCGAGACGGTGGACAAGGCCGTGATCACGGTGCCGGCCTACTTCAATGATTCACAGCGTCAGGCCACCAAGGATGCCGGCAAGATCGCCGGTCTGGAAGTGCTGCGCATCATCAACGAGCCGACGGCTGCGGCCCTGGCCTATGGCCTGGACAAGTCCGGCGAGAACAAGATCATCGCGGTCTATGACCTGGGCGGTGGCACCTTCGACATCTCCGTGCTGGAGATCGGCGACGGCGTGTTCGAGGTGCGGTCCACCAACGGCGACACCTACCTGGGTGGCGAAGACTTCGACATGGTGCTGGTCAATTATTTCGCGGACGAGTTCAAGAAGGAGAACTCGGTCGATCTGCGCAATGACAAGCTGGCCCTGCAGCGCCTGAAGGAAGCCGCCGAGAAGGCCAAGGTCGAACTGTCCTCCGCGACGCAGACCGACATCAACCTGCCTTACATCACGGCGGATGCCTCGGGTCCGAAGCATCTGACGCTGAAGCTCAGCCGCTCCAAGTTCGAGAGCCTGGTGGGCGAACTGGTGCAGCGCACCGTTGCCCCCTGCAAGGCGGCCCTGAAGGACGCCGGTCTGACGGCGGCAGAGATCGACGAGGTCGTTCTGGTCGGTGGCATGACCCGCATGCCGAAGGTCATCGAGACCGTGAAGGAATTCTTCGGCAAGGAACCGCACCGTGGTGTGAACCCCGATGAGGTCGTGGCCATCGGTGCCGCGATCCAGGCGGGCGTGCTGCAGGGCGACGTCAAGGACGTGCTGCTGCTGGACGTGACGCCGCTGTCGCTGGGTATCGAGACGCTGGGTGGTGTCTTCACCCGCCTGATCGACCGCAACACGACGATCCCGACCAAGAAGTCGCAGGTGTTCTCGACGGCAGAGGACAACCAGTCCGCCGTGACCATCCGGGTCTTCCAGGGTGAGCGCGAGATGGCGGCCGACAACAAGCTGCTGGGCAATTTCGACCTGGTGGGTATTCCGGGCGCACCGCGCGGTGTGCCGCAGGTGGAAGTCACCTTCGACATCGACGCCAACGGCATCGTCAATGTTCAGGCCAAGGACAAGGCCACGAACAAGGAACAGTCGATCCGCATCCAGGCCTCCGGTGGCCTGTCCGACGCCGACATCGAGAACATGGTCAAGGAGGCGGAAGCCAACAAGGCCGAGGACGAGAAGCGGCGCGGCGCGGTCGAGGCCCGCAACCAGGCTGAAGGTCTGATCCACACCACGGAGAAGACCCTCGAGGAACTGGGTGACAAGGTCGACGCCGAGACCCGCAGCGGTATCGAGGCGGCGGTGAGCGATCTTCAGTCGGCCATGGAAGGCGACGACGGCGACGCCATCAAGCAGAAGACCGAGGCACTGGCACAGCTTTCCATGAAGCTGGGTGAGCAGTTGTACGCCCAGCAGGCGGAGGCCGGTGAGGCCGAGGCAGGCGGCGAAGCCGGTGCCGAAGGCGGCGCGAAGCCTGCCGATGACGACATTGTCGATGCCGACTTCGAGGAAGTCGACGACGACAAGAAGAAGTCTGCCTGACAGGCAACGGAGCGTTGACGGCGGCACTGGTCCGGAGCATCTGTTCAGGGCCAGTGCCGTTCGTTCCGGCTGACTGGAGAGGCGGGGATTGATGGCTAAGACTGACTACTACGAGATGCTCGGGGTTTCGCGCGACGTGGACGGCGCGACCCTGAAGAAGGCCTATCGCAAGAAGGCGATGCAGTATCACCCCGACCGCAATCCAGGGGATGCGCAGGCCGAACAGACCTTCAAGGAACTTTCCGAAGCCTACGACGTGCTGCGCGATGCCGAGAAGCGCGCGGCCTATGACCGTTTCGGGCATGCGGCGTTCGAGAACGGCGGCTTCGGCGGCGGACGCGGTGGCGCTTCCGGTCCCGACTTCGCCAATTCCTTCTCCGATATCTTCGAAGATCTCTTCGGCGAGTTCATGGGTGGCGCGCGCGGTGGACGGCGCGGTGGCCCGGCCCGCGGTGACGACCTGCGCTACAACCTGCAGATCGATCTGGAAGATGCCTTCATCGGCAAGCAGGTGCAGGTCACGATTCCGACCGCCGTCAACTGCGGATCCTGTGCCGGCACGGGCGCGACGCCGGGGACCGAGCCCGCGGGCTGCGGCACCTGCAACGGCATGGGCAAGGTACGCGCGCAGCAGGGCTTCTTCACGATCGAGCGGACATGCCCGGCCTGCGGCGGCCAGGGCCAGGTGATCAGCGATCCCTGCATCGACTGCAACGGCAATGGCCAGGTGCAGCAGGAGAAGACGCTGTCGGTCAATGTGCCCGCGGGTGTCGAGGATGGCACGCGCATTCGCCTCTCGGGCGAGGGCACGGCGGGCGCACGCGGCGGACCGCCGGGCGATCTGTACATCTTCCTGTCGATGAACCCGCATCCGATCTTCGAGCGGGAGGGCATGAACCTGTTCTGCTCCGTCCCGATTCCGATGACCACGGCGGCGCTCGGCGGTGATGTCGAGGTGCCGACCATCGACGGCGGTCGCGCCAAGGTGACGATCCCGTCCGGCACCCAGACCGGCAAGCAGTTCCGCCTGCGTGCCAAGGGAATGCCGCAACTGCGCGGCGGTTCCTATGGCGACCTCTACATCCAGGCGGAGATCGAGGTGCCGGTGAACCTGTCACGGCGCCAGAAGGAACTGCTGGAAGAGTTCGCCTCCGAGAGCAAGGACGGCCGGGGCAAGCGGAATCACCCCCAGACGGACGGCTTCTTCGACAAGGTGAAGGAATTCTGGTCCGACCTGACGGACTGATCCCGGATAACTCCACAGACGATTCTGCCGGACCTGATCCGGCATCCCAGGCGTGCCGCGCAGGTGCCGTGAGCGACTGGGTGCCTGGGTCGAGCCCGGGCACTGCGTGATTGGGATGGCCAGGTAGGGGAACAGTCTTTCCACCTTCACTCCGACGCTCGCGGACTTGATCCGCGAGCCCACGCTCCGATGTTTCCGCGGCACTTCTGGGTACCGGGTCGGGTCCGGGTACGGCGTGCGTTTTTTGCGCGGTTCTTGTTTGTCGCTGGTCGTGGCAACCTCAATGACGGTTCTGCCGGGCCTGATCCGGCAGCGCAGGCGTGCCGCACTGGTTTGGGAAAATCGGGTCGCGTCTCAATGAAAATCCCTGGACTTCGGGATAACGCGGACGTTGCGCGGGTGGCGGGCTGTGTGGCCGGGCAGGGGGCTGGTCACATGATCGGCGCGGGCGATGGGGGACCGCATCAGGTCGTCGGACAGATGGATCAACTGCCCCGTTTCATCCACCAGCCGCTTGGCGATGATGTGGATCACATCGTCGTCCATCTGCACCATGCCATGCACCGCCATCAGCCGCGCACCCATGATGGTGCGGCGGTATTGTTTCAGTGTGTCGGGCCAGACCACCAGGTTGGCGACACCAGTCTCGTCCTCCAGCGTGATGAAGACGACCCCCGCCGCGCTGCCCGGGCGCTGGCGGATCAGCACGATCCCGGCCATCGAGACGGCGCGGCCATTGCCCAGCGCGCGCAGCCGGTCGGCGGTGGTGAAACCCTCTGCCCTGTATCTCTCCCGCAGGAACTCCATCGGATGCGCCTTCAGTGACAGGCGCAGCGTCTGGTAGTCGGCGACCACGTGCTCGCTCAGAGGCATGGCGGGCAGCAGCACATCGGTGTCCGGCCCCTCGTCATGGGTTTCCTGCCAGGTGAACAGGGGCAGGTCGGGCGCGTTCTTGACCGTGCGCGCATCCCACAGCGCCCCGCGCCGGTCCCGCCCGAGGGAGCGGAAGGCGTCAGCCGCGGCCAGGGTCTGGATGCCCCGCGCCGACATTCCGGCGCGGCTGCGCAGCTCCTCCACGCTTTCGTAGGGCTGGCCGCGATGGCGCAGCAGCCGGGCCGCATCCTCCTTCGACAGGCCGGTGACCTGGCGCAGCCCCAGCCGCAGGGCAAAGGTCTGCGGTCGAGGCTGATCGGGGGAACTGGCTTGAAACGTTGGCGCGGCATCATGGGTGCCCGGGTCGAGCCCGGGCACGGCGTGTTGGGAGGTGGCGCGGTCTGATGCACTTTCTCCACCCTCCCTCCGGTGCCCTCGGACTTGATCCGAGGGCCCAGCTTGAGGCGTCCGCGCGGCATCCTGGGTACCCGGGTCAAGCCCGGGCACGGCGTGTTGGGAGGTGGCGCGGTCTGATGCACCTTCTCCACCCTTCCTCCGGTGCCCTCGGACTTGATCCGAGGGCCCAGCTTGAGGCGTCCGCGTGGCACCATGGGTACCCGGGTCAAGCCCGGGCACGGCGTGGTGGTGGGGGGCACGGTCTGGTGCGCCCTCTCCACCTTCCCCCCGGTGCTCCCGGTCCTGATCCGGGCGCGCGGCCTGCAGCGGTTCCAGCGTATTGTCCCAGTCGCTGTAGTTCACATCCACACCCAGCACGGTGACGCCATGTTCGCGGGCGTCGCGCACGATCTGGGCCGGAGCATAGAAGCCCATGGGCTGGGAGTTCAGCAGCGCCGCCGCGAAGACTGCCGGATAGTGATGCTTCATCCAGCTCGAGACATAGACCAGATGCGCGAAGCTGGCGGCATGGCTTTCGGGAAAGCCGTATTCGCCAAAGCCCTCGATCTGGCTGAAGCAGCGCTCCGCGAACTCCGGGTCATAACCGCGTTCCACCATGCGCCCGACCATCTTCTCCCTGTGTTCGCTGACCAGCCCCTTCGAGCGGAACGTGGCCATGGCCTTGCGTAACTGGTTGGCCTCCACGGGGGAGAAGCAGGCGGCGACCATGGCGATCTTCATCGCCTGCTCCTGGAAGATCGGCACCCCGAGTGTCCGTTTCAGGATGTTCTTCAGTTCGTCCGGGTCATGCTCGGGACCGGGGGAGGGATAGACCTCCGGCTCCTTGCCCTGGCGGCGGCGCAGGTAGGGATGCACCATGTCACCCTGGATCGGGCCGGGGCGGACGATCGCCACCTCGATCACCAGATCGTAGAAGGTGCGCGGTTTCAGGCGGGGCAGCATGTTCATCTGCGCCCGGCTCTCCACCTGGAACACGCCCACCGAGTCGCCCTTGCAGAGCATGTCGTAGACCGCCGCGTCCTCCTGCGGCACGGTGGCCAGCGACAGGTCCAGGCCATGGTGCGCGCGCAGCATGTCGAAGCCCTTGCGGATGCAGGTCAGCATCCCCAGCGCCAGCACATCGACCTTCAGGATGCCCAAGGTGTCGATGTCGTCCTTGTCCCATTCGATGAAGCTGCGGTCGGCCATCGCGCCATTGCCGATGGGCACGGTCTCGACCAGGGGCCGCTGGGTCAGGATGAAGCCGCCGACATGCTGTGACAGGTGCCGGGGCATGCCGATCAGTTCATGCGTCAGGGCGATGGTGCGTTTCAGGTGCGGGTCGGAAAGGTCCAGCCCGGCCTCCGTCACCATGCCGTCCTCCACCGATGCGCCCCAGGACCCCCAGACGGTGCGGGCCAGCGCGGTGGTCACATCCTCCGACAGGCCCATGACCTTCCCCACCTCCCGGATCGCCATGCGGGGGCGGTAGTGGATGACGGTGGCGCACAGCCCGGCCCGGTCGCGGCCATAGCGGGCGTAGATGTGCTGGATCACCTCCTCGCGCCGCTCATGCTCGAAATCCACGTCGATGTCGGGCGGCTCCTTCCGCTCCTCGGAGATGAAGCGTTCGAACAGCAACTGGTGCTGCGCCGGATCGACGGAGGTGATCTTCAGGCAATAGCAGACGGCGCTGTTGGCCGCCGAGCCACGCCCCTGACAGAGGATGCCTTCGCCACGTGCAAAATCGATTATGTCCTTTATCGTAAGAAAGTATCGGGCAATATTCATCTTCTGGATCAGCGCAAGTTCCTTGTTCAGGGTCTGCTGCACATCGTCCGGCACACCATCCGGATAGCGTTCTGCCGCGCCCTCCCGGGTCAGCAATGCAAGCTGCGCGTCCGGGGTGCGGCCATGCGGCACCGTCTCCTCCGGATATTCGTAGCGCAGTTCCGACAGGGAGAAGCTGCAGGCATCGGCGATGCGTCGGCTTTCGCTGATCGCTTCCGGCCAGTCGGCGAACAGGCGCTGCATCTCGGCGGGGGACTTCAGGTGCCGCTCCGCGTTCGGGTGCAGCAGATGCCCGGCGTTGCGGATCGTCACCTTCTCCCGGATGCAGGTCATCACGTCCTGCAGCGGGCGGCGGGCAGGGGTGTGGTAATGCACGTCGTTGGTGGCCAGCAGACGCAGGTCATATGCGCTGGCCAGCCGCGCCAGATGGTTGATCCGAGCCCGGTCGTCGCCGCGATAGAGGTATGTCGCCGCAATGTGGCTGAGACCGGGCAGGTGCTGCACCAGACGCGGCAGTTCGGCGGCGAAGCGGTTCACGTCCGGCCCCGGCATGGCGATCAGCACCACCTGCGCCGGTTCGGCGCCCAGGGCCTGCGCCACCATGGCCAGTGACAGGTCGCAGACGCCCTTGCGCTGCCATTCCCCCGCCGCGTCCTGCATCTTCCCGGCGGAGAGCAGGGCGCAGAGGCGACCATAACCTGCGCGGTCCTTCGGATAGGCCAGCAGGGACGGGGCATCCAGCAGGTCGAGACGGCAGCCGATGACCGGGCGCAGGCCCGCCGCCGCCGCCTCCCCATGCACCCGCACCGTCCCGGCCATGCTGTTGCGGTCGGCGATGCCCATGGCGTCATAGCCCAGCAGGTGCGCGGACAGCACCAGATCAACCGGGTCGGAGGCCCCGCGCAGGAAGGAGAAACTGGAGACCACGCCCAGCTCCACGAAGGCTGCGGGCGGGTTGGGACGGAACGTGCCGGGGTCACGGATTCGGCGCTTCTCTGGCGTCAGCGGAGCTTCCGGCATCAGGCATCCAGCCCGTGCATGAACCAGTGCGGGTTACCGCCGCGTCCGTCACCGGCCACCCCCTCCCGATAGATCCAGTAGCGACGGCCGTCGCTGTCCTCCACATTGTAATAGTCGCGCAGGCGCACGATGGATTTCTCCCGCCACCATTCCGGTGCAATCCGCTCCGGCCCGCCGCTGCGCACCACCCGGTGGGTCTGCCGCCGCCAGATGAAACGCGCCGGGGGACCGTCGGGAATGGCGTGCAGTACCTCCACCTCCTCCGGTCGGGGCAGCAGCCGCAACGGGCGATGGGGGGCAGGCAACTCCGATGCTTTCGCTGTCGTGGCGCGTGCCGGACCCGGCATGGCCGTATCCGCCGGAACCAGCACCTCCGCCCGCTCCGGCACATGGCTGCCGTGCCCCAGCGGACGCAGCACCGACTGCCGCCCCAGCCGCGCGATCAGCCGGTCGATCAGCCGTGACAGGGCCACGCCGGTATCGGTTTCACCGCTCAGGTCCGGCTGTGTCAGGGCCAGGTCCTGACCGTCGATCACGTCCAGCACCATGGCCTCGAACCCGAAGCCGGGATCAAGTGTTTCGATCCTGTTCTCGAACAGCTTCGCCAGATGTTCCGGCGCGCGGCTGGGACGGCTGGTGGCGACCTGAATGGCGGAAACTCCGCCATCGACACGGAATCCGCTGAACCGCAGGCAGCGGGCACCGATGTTCCGTGTCTCCATCTGTATGGCCAGATCCCGCATCAGGTGGTCCAGCACATGGCTGAAGCTGTCGATCTCCGTGATCGGTTCGGCCAGCGTGCGCAGGCTGCGCAGCGGTTCCGTGATCGCGGCGGCGACCAGGGGCTCCGTGGTCCGGCCCATGGCCTGATCCAGTCGGGCCAGCGGATTGGCGGGCAGGGGTGTGCCATGGCGGAACCGCCGGGCCATGGCCGCGCGGGGGACTTCGGCCAGCGCCGCGATGGTGCGAAACCCCAGCCGTTCCAGCAGCAGTACCGTATTGCCGTCCAGCCGCAGCGCCGCCACGGGCAGGGCACCCAGCCGCTCCGCCAGCCTGTCGGGCGGACAGACCGCCACCTTCTCCTGCCCATGCCGGGCGAAGGCCCAGGCGCTGCCGACCGTCGGGGCGATGGCGATGTGCGCGGTCAGCCCCAGTTGCGCGAAGGCCCGGCGCATGTCTGCGATCAGCGCCGCCTCCCCACCCCACAGGTGATCGGCCCCGGTGGTGTCGAGCATCAGCCCGTCCGCCCCGTCGGTCCGGGTCCAGGGACACCAGCGTCGGCACCAGTGGGACAGGCGGGCCAGATCGGCGTGGTCCAGCCGTTCCTCCGCCTCCTCCACCCGCAGGTCGGGCACCAGCGTGCGCATGTCGGTGACCCGCGCGCCGCGGGCCATGCCCAACGCCGCAGCGGCGGCATTCATGTCATGGATCACCGGGCCGTGGGTGCCAGGGCGGGCCAGCACGACCGGTTCGGTTTCAGCCGTCGCCTTCTCGCCGTAATGCCGCCGCCGCCAGCGCTGGATCGCGAAGTGGGGCAGCCAGATGGAGACGATGCGCCGTGCGGTCATATCCCCCCTCCCATGTGCCGGGCCGCGCGTCGCGGGCGCGGAACAGTTCGGTGCGCCAGCGTGGCTCCCCCGGTGCGCGCGGGTCGTGCGGATGCGGGGCGGAGGCGGCGGAGGCCACACGCCAGCGTCGTCGCGCTACGGAGGCACTGGCCGCCACCCCGCCGAAACGGATCAGGAAGGCGGGTATTCCCACCCGTTCCGACCGCATTGCCAGGCGTTTCGTGGCGGTGAAGTCCAGCGCCTTCGGTTCGCCCCATATCTCTCCGATCACGGCACCAAGCGACGGGCATGCCAGACCCTCCTCCATTGTCCAGAGCACGTCCCCCGCATGGCGGGCGCAGGCCAGGATCAGCCTGTCCGGGTCGCCGCCGAAGCGCGCCAGCGCCCGGCCATGGGGCTGCCCCACCTCCTGCGCGCACATGCGGTCCTGCACCCACAGGATCGACTGCGCGCGCGGCACCTGCGCCAGGGCGAAGCCCACCGCGCCGACATCCCGCGAGTCCGCGAAGACCTCCACCAACTGCGGCTTTCCCGGCAGCGGTGGCGACTGGATATCCGCCGTTGCGGGCGGCTCCGCACCCTGCCGGTCCCGCGCCATGGCGGGTGGTTTCAGGGTCTGCAGACGGTCCGGAACAGGCGACAGGACTGAGGTGTGGAGACGTGCATTCATGACGGCACGATAACAGATGTTCTTATTTTGTTCCATACGGGAACGCGGAACTGGAACAGCATTTCGTGATCGTCCGTCACCATGCGCAGCAGGCCAGGAGAATCAGGGTTTCAGCGTCACCATGTGATTGTCCCAGGCGATATCAGGATGGGCATCGGTCTTGCCGCCAAGCAGGACAGTGCCGGTCCCTGCCGTTGCCATGAAACCATCCCCCGACGGGGCGATGCCGCAGGTATCGGGCAGGCTGATGCTCTCCAGGAAGGCGCCGGAGCGTCCGTCGAGCACGACGATGATCCCGCCCCGCGGGCTGGTGACGGCAATGCGCCGTCCGTCAGGCGTGGCGGCGATGGAGCCCGCGTAATTGCGCATCAACCGGGTCACGGCGGCGGGCAGGTCGATCAGCCGGATTTCCCCATTCCGGTCCCAGCGCCCGATCAGCGGCGGTTGTTCCGTTGCCACGCCCTCATGCTGGCAGCAGAACCAGGTGGCACCATCCGGTGTTGCCGCCAGGTGACGCATGGATAGCTGGTAGAGGGCAGGGGGCAGGCTGGCGCGCGCCAGCAGGTCGCCGGACGCGAGATCCAGCCGCACCAGCGTGGACCGCATGCTGTCCAGATTGAGCTTCCGCCGGGGATAGTCCGGATGCGTGAGGATGCCGCCATTGGCAATGACCGCAGATCGTCCGTCATCCGACAGCAGACATTCATGCGGGCCGATACCGTGCGTGGCGAATTCGCCGATGCGGCGATGGTCCCGGCGGACGTCATGCACGGCCAGCACGCCCCGCCCGGCATCGAAATCATTCTGGGACGTGAGCAGCCGCTCTCCATCCGCGCTGAACAGGCCATGGCCATAGAAGTGACGGTTGGCGGGCAGGGGCAGCGGGGCTGAAGGCCGCATCGTGGCAGGGTCAAAGGGAATGGCGAAACGGCCGGGACGGCGGGCAAAGGCCACGGCGCGACGACCGTCGCGGCTGACCGCGAAACCGTGGCCCCGATCGGGCAGCGGAAACTCCCCCAGGATGTGCCCGGTCCCGCTCAGAGCCATCGCATGAAACCGTCCGTCCCGCCGCCCGGTGGTGAGAAACGTCGGAACCACGGACGCACCCGCGACGGCCCGACCCACGGGCAGCGCCGTGCAGAACAGGCTCAGCAGCAGGGTGCGGCGGTCAGTCTCCATCAAGGGAATTGAACCCTCTGGTCAGGCCCAGCGCAGGCAGCAGCCGGGTGTCATGCAGATCGACGGCAGCCTGCAGCGGGATACGGGCGTATTGCAGCAGATCGTGGGTTGCCGGGTCGGCGATCCGTGCCGCGATCCCGCCCGGAAATTCCAGCGCGGCGCGGATCGCCGCCCCGGACTGGCTCAGCTCGAAATCCAGCTCCCGGAACAGGTTCTGCATATCCGGATCGTCAAGGCCCGGCAGGTCGGGATGGGAAAGCACCGCGCGGCTGGCGGCGATGTTCACGGCAACGGCGCGCAGCGTCATGCCGGAAAGCCGAAAGGGCGCTGACAGCGGGTTGGCGCTTGCCGGACCATCCCTGAGCACGCGCCCGAGCTTCTGTTGCTCGACGATCACCAGTTGCTCCATCGCAGCCTTCAGCAGGGCCTTCACCGCTTCGCCCTGATCGCGGTAGAGCGGGTTCTCAGGTCCCGGATGGCGCAGCAACTCTGCCTGACTGTCGCGCCAGCCGATCAGCAGCGCCTCTGCGGTTTCATGGGTCACATCGGTAATGGCTGTCCCGTAGCGACAGGCATAATCGGGCATCACCCCATCGGCAGCCTCCGCCAGAACCTGTTCCAGGGCCGACAGACCCTGCACGGCGACACTCTTGCCCCTCAGTGTCGTCGGGTCGGTGGCGGTCTGGTCCTGCTCTTCCAGGATCCGGCGCACCTGCCGCATTCCGAGTCCGCGCCTGTCGGGCCAGAAGTTCAGCCGGGCGAGGCGATTGTCCTGCCGTCCCGGACCGAAGCGGTACATCTCCACCCGGGAGAAGGCAGCCACAAGATCGCGAAAGGCCGCCTGCGCATCTGACAGGGTTTCCGGCGACGGCGTCCCGCAAGCCGCGCGCATGGTGCGCTGCTGTTCCGCCGTTGCCACCACCAGCACTGCGTGATCGGGCAGGATCGTTTCCGAAAGTATGGTCTCGACCAGCCGTTCCTGAAGTACCGCCTGGGCGGATGTCGTGTCGGCCAGTGCGGGCGTGACGCCGACGACGCCAAGGCCGATCAGCAGGAATATCGACGGCAGGCGCATCAGAGTGACTCCAGGAAACGGATCAGGGCGGCGCGGTCTTCCGGGGACATGTCGACCACGGTATCGCGCGCGTTCTCCGCCTCCCCGCCGTGCCAAAGGATGGCTTCCAGCAGGTTTCGTGCGCGCCCGTCGTGCAGGAAGTAGGTGTGGCCGTTGACCACCTCAGTCAGGCCGATGCCCCACAGCGGCGCGGTGCGCCATTCGCGTCCCGACGCACTGCCGACAGGGCGATTGTCCGACAGGGCTTCACCCATGTCGTGCAGCAGCATGTCGGTGAAGGGCCAGATGAGCTGAAACCGGTGCTCGGCAACCGGTGTGTCGCGCCGCGTGACGAACTTCGGCTGATGGCACCCGGCGCATCCCGTCTCGTGGAACAGCCGCTTGCCCCTCAGCACTGTGGGGTCGGAAACATCGCGCCGGGCCGGGACCGCAAGGTTGCGGGCATAATGCGCAATCAGGGGCAAAACCGGGTCCGGTGCTTCCGTTTCACCCAGCCGCGCCTGCACGCCCGTGGCCATCTGCAGGCACTGCGACTGGGCCGGGGTGCAGTCGCCATGGTGGCGCGGGGCGAGGGGGCTTGAAACACCGATATCGCCCGCCAGCGCATCGGCGCTCTGCTGCGCGACCGTCGGGCTGCCGGCCTTCCAGCCGAACCGGCCAAGTGTTTCACCGCCCGTCGCGGCGTCCCGCACGATACTGACACGGCCCGAGATGCCGTCGCCGTTCCGGTCACCGGGGTCGGCCAGGGCGTGAATGTCGTCCGGGTGAATGGCCTCCAGCAGGCCCAGCCCGATCATCTGTGGCGCAACACGCGCGGAAAGCAGCGTCCCGGGATGCAGCGGGCCGAACGCCGGATCGCCGACGCTGTAGGCGGGATGCCGCAGGGATGCCGTTTCACCGCCGTTCAGGCTCACGGTCTCTTCCCGGTAGGTGATGACCATGCGGCCTTCGGCGACCAGTCCCGGCACGGCGAAGTCCTGCAACTGACCGCCGTAGGTCGGTTCGGGCAGGGCAGCCACGGCACCGGAGGCTATCAGCGCCCGCTCCTCCTTCGTCTGCGGCGGAACCGACAGGCGCAGGAACATCGACGTTGCGTTGCGCTCACCGGCTTCGGGCGGATGGCCGCGCCCGTCCTTCAGGTGGCAGCGCTGGCAGGAGCGTGCGTTGTACAGTGGCCCGAGACCGTCGGAGGCCTGGGTGGAGGAGGGGGACGAGACCCAGAGCTTGCGGAACAGCGCGTTGCCCAGCTTGAAGTCCCGTTCATCTTCGAAATCCAGGTTGGCGGATGCATGGGAGAATGCATTGCCATCCGGTGTCTTGCGCGAGGTAGCGGCACCACCCGCCATCATCTCGAAAGGCTCGGCCAGATCGAAGGCCGCGGGTGCCGCCGTCACCACCCGGACACGCGCCAGATCCTTCGGCGTCAGGTCGCCACGTTTGACCGGTTCGGCCATGACCTGCAGCAGCGACAGAATCAGAAAGGAGCCTGACAGCACGATGGCTGCCGTGGCTCCTGCGCCGATCCCGGATGTCCTGCCTGAATTTCGGGGCCAGGGGTGTCGTTGCATCAACAGTCTTCCGAGTGCCGGACAGTTCGTGTAACAAAAAAAGGTGTGGGCTGGCTCGGGGAAGCCAGCCCACGTGATCGCGAAAACGTATCACCGGATATCGGGACTTGGGACTGCATCATCGGAGGAGTGTCACGACAGGTGATGGGCGTGACAAGGAACGATGCAGAGGGTCACCCTGGTCCTTCAGTTACCCGGAAACGCCTCTGGCCATGGCAAACCAGATCGCGATCAAGGGTGGTTGGTTACTGGAAAACCGCGCTCGGGTTATCCAGGCTGTCGGAGCCTTCGAACTCGATCATCTGCAGCTTCAGCGCTGCCACGATCCGTTCGATGCTGCGGGTCTGATCGATCAGGCCGTCGATGGCGGCCTGGACGGTGGCGTTACCCACCGGATTGCCCTCCGCGATCATCTGGTCATAGGCCTCGATGGATTCCGCACGGGCCTTCATGACCGCCATGGCGGCAACCGTCGTATCCAGCCTGGCGCGCAGTTCGGCGTCCAGATCCGGGGCGACGTGTGCCACCACGTCCGCCATGGACGGGCCGGAGACCACGGTGCCGTCCACCCGGCGATAGTGGCCGGTATAGACATTCCTGATGCCGATCTGGTCGAAGTAATGCGAGTTGTGCGTATTGTCGGAGAAGCAGTCATGCTCCTCCTCCGGGTCATGCAGCATCAGGCCGAGCTTCATGCGCTCCCCGGCCAGCTCCCCGTAGGACAGCGATCCCATGCCGGTCAGGATGACCGAGAGACCCGCCTGCGGATCCTGCAGCAGCGCCTGGCGTGATGCGCCGTCATCGCCCCAGCTTGCCACCATTTCCTGCAGGTCGGTGATCAGCAGGTCGGTGGCCGCCGTCAGATAGGCGATGCGGCGGTCGCAGTTGCCGCCCGTGCAGTTGGCGGGATCGAAGTCCGTGGCGGGGCGCTGCCCGGCACCGGCGCCGGTACCGCTCAGGTCCTGGCCCCAGAGCAGGAACTCGATGGCGTGGTAGCCGGTGGCGACGTTGGATTCGACCTCTTCCGCCTCATGCAGCGTCTCGGACAGCAGGGCAGGGGTGATCAGCGTCGCATCCACCTGCCGGCCGTTGACGGTCAGGGTCGGGTTGGCGATCACGTTGCTGGTGTAGAGGCGGTTCTCCCCCGCCGCGTCACCGTAGGAAGTATCGACATAGTCGATCAGCCCCTCGTCCAGCGGCCAGGCATTGACCTTGCCCTCCCAGTCGTCGACGGAGGCATTGCCGAAGCGATAGGCCTCTGTCTGCTGGTACGGGGCACGTGCCGCCACCCAGGCCGCACGCGCCGCCCCGAGCGAGGCCGCCGTCGGCTTCGCGATCAGTGCGTTGATCGCGGACCGCAGGGCCTCTGCCGTGGTCAGGGAATCGCCGTAGCCGGCGTGTGCGATGTCGGCATAGGTTTCCACCACGGCCTCGGCTGTCGGCACGCCGTCCGCGTTGGCGACGCCTGCGGTCAGGCCCATGGCCATGCCGCACAGCAGTCCGGTTGCTCGCGTGAGTCTCATGTGAGATCCCTCCTCGGATCAGGTGAAAGTCGGATCACCCTCAGAATTCAATGCCGTAGGTGACGATCGCACCCAGTGTCTGGGTGCTGATGCTGGCGGCGGTGGCGCGCTTGTAGCCGACGTCCAGGCTGAAGCCGTTGGCGAAGGCATAGCCCGCGGAGACCTGGACCTGATGGTCGAAGCTCGTGCCGTTGGCACCATCGACGTTCACGTCCTTTCCGGTGGCGGCCAGGGCCACGTTCCAGGGGCCGGTCTCACCCACCAGCGACAGGGTCAGGTAGTTGCGGTTCTCCGCGCCGACACCGCCCGCGTTCCAGAACCGGACATATTCCACCAGCGGGGTCACTGTGACGTCGTCGTTCAGGTCGAAGGACCATTCGGCACCGGCGGTGGCGCGCAGTTCGTCGTCGCCATTGTTGACGGCCAGCCGGGCGAAGCCCACGTGATAGCGCATGCCCTCCATCCCCGGCACGGCTTCACCATCCAGCGCGAGGGCGAAGGATTCCGGGAACTCGGTATTGCCCGGTCCGCCTGCGGCCAGGTTGGTCCGGCCACGGTTGGTGATGAAGGATTCACTCAGGAACGTGCGATCCAGGAAGAAGAAACTGCCCGAGAGAGTCATGGAGTCACCAACGGCGAACGCACCTCCCGCACCGACGAATTCCGCCAGTTCCACATCGTCACCCAGCAGGTCGGTGCCATAGACCCCGCCCGCCGCGTCATAGCCGATGGAGAAGTTGGGGCCGAACTTGCCGCCATAGACCTCGACGTCATCGTTGGCCCAGGACAAGGTCAGCGTATCGACGAAGATGCCGTGATCCTGGAACACCCGGTCTTCCTGCGGCCCCGGATCGCGCACGGCCTCCAGCGTCAGGCCTGCGGTAACGGCCAGGTTCGGGTTGAGGTTCAGGTTGATGACCGGTGCCACCACGCCGCCAAGCTCGTTCTGTTCGGCATTGGGATCATCCGACTGGAAGTTGAAGTCGTTCTGCACCTCGAAGCCGACCTCACCGGTGATGTTCGGATAGGTTTCACCTTCGGCATGGGCCGCCATCGGCATGACCACAAGACCAAGAGCGGAGGCGATGGCCGCCCGCCTGATCCGCAAGGTGTTCCTGCTGTTCGTCATATGGATTCCCCAATAGTTCCTGAGTGTGCAGGAGCATCGACAGGCGGTCGGCTTCTCCGGTCGGACTCGACTGTGTTCTGTGCTCGTTGTTATTGATAACCGTTCTCAAAAACACATATCTGCGAATGAGTGTCAACAGCAATAACTCGACATTCCTGCACTGCACCAATGCGCGCCCCGAACGCATTGGATTCCCCAGCGTCAGGCTGTTAGCTGTCAGCGGTGCGATCCAGGGGAGGCAGGCGCAGATGACACTCAGACATCCGATGTACACCGAGGAAACGGAGGTCATCCGCGACCAGATCCGTCGCTTCATCGACCGCGAGATCGAACCGAATGGTGAACGCTGGGAGGAGGAGGGCACCTTTCCGCGTGACCTGTATGTGAAGGCGGGGGAGGCCGGAATTCTGGGCCTCGGCTTTCCGGAGGAATACGGCGGCGCCGGCGGCGGCATCGATTACTACTGCCTGGTGCGGGAGGAAATGGCGGCCTCCGGCTTCGGCGGCATCCGCGTCAGCCTGATGGCGCATGGTATCGGCCTGCCGCCGGTCCTGAACCTCGGCTCGGACGACCTGAAGCGCCGCGTCGCGCCCCAGGTGCTCAGCGGGAACAAGATCATCTGCCTCGCCATTTCGGAGCCGAACGGCGGGTCCGACGTCGCCAACATCCGGACGACGGCGCGCCGGGAGGGCGACCACTATGTCGTCAACGGGGAGAAGGCCTTCATTTCCAACGGCGTCCGCGCCGACTACATGTCCGTTGCCGTCCGCACGGGCGGGGAGGGGATGGGCGGCATCTCCCTGCTGCTGATCGAGGGGGACGCGCCGGGCATCAGCCGCACCAACATGCGCAAGAGCGGCTGGTGGACCTCCGACACCGGCCACATCATCTTCGACGACGTCCGGGTACCGGTGTCGAACCTGCTGGGGCAGGAGAACGCCGGTTTCCGGGGCATCATGAACAACTTCAATCTGGAACGCCTGGGCATCGCCGCCACCCAGATCGGCGTCAGTCGCTGCGCCTACCGGGAGGCCGTGCGCTACGCCCACGAACGCCAGACCTTCGGCAAGCACCTGGCCGAGTTCCAGGTGGTGCGCCACAAGCTGGTGGACATGGCGGTGCGGCTGCAGGCCATGGAATCCCAGATGGACAGCCTGATCTGGCGGGTGATGCAGGGCGACCCCTGCATCGCCGGGATCGCCATGCTGAAGGTCTATTGCGGGGAGGCCCACGAATGGATCGCCGCCGAAGCCGCCCAGATCTTCGGCGGCGCCAGCCTGCTGCGCGGCCACAAGGTCGAACGCATCTTCCGCGAATCCAAGATCCTCACCATCGGCGGCGGCAGCACGGAAGTCATGAAGGACCTGGCGAGCAGGCAGTTGGGGTGGTGAGGGGGTCAACCATCGGCACTTTGATTCTATGCCGTGCTACTTTCTATTTTTCTTCAACCTTGCTGATCTCGCACGTCTTTCTTTTCTATTCAAGCCAGTATGGAAGGGATTTTCATGCGATGAATCTATATTAATTGTCAATACGTCAGGAAATTCAGAATCATTCCAGGGTATTTGTCTTAAATTTCTTTGTAGGACTCCAATTTTCTTACAATCACGTCTAATCATTTTGACCTCTGCATCCGTCCAATTCGACTGTTCGATATAAAGCAAATCTTCGGATACACCTTGATCTTCTTGCGGCGGCTCTCTTGAGATACCGACAACTTTCTCTATGTGAGGATGGCGCTCAAGCAAGCCTCTTGCAAATATTAATGCATTCTCTGTGCGCTTTAGTCGATATTTTTCATAACCAAATTTTTTATCCATCCACTCTAAATATTTAAGAGTTTGTATGAAAAATGCTGTCTTTAGACCTTTTGACCCAGACTGTGGCAGCATGATGCGGAAGAATCGATTATGTTTCTTACCTTCTTCCAAGGCTCCAATAACAGCCTCTCCATGAGCGCGTCGGGCGAGCCGCGGCTGCAGCGCCATTTGGCGAACAGCAAGCTCGCTCTTTCGAAGTTCGTACTCATATCCATCTAGAGTTATTGATGTTCCATCCAACATACGATCGGTGAATATCTCAATAAGTCTGTCCCACATGTAAGAAATTTGGTCAGCTCGCTTCTTTGCAATGTATCTTTCATTCGAGATCAGTTGTTCATATTGCTGCTGATCAATAAAAATGGGATTAGGTAAGTCGTCGCAAACAAAGTCATGGTCACCTTCTTTGTTTATTTTTGTTGCATAGAAGGCGTATAAATTTTCTTCGCCCTGCGCCTCTGCAAGGTTGCCGGAGCGCAAGAATTCTTGACGCTTACTCAAATATTCTGTGAAATCCAAAATTGTATCAAGTTCATATAGAATCATATCAAGCGAAATTTCATCAAAAACATGTACAAATGATCCAGATGGATCAATATCACCTATCGAAAATGGCTGAATACCTGAATTCTGTGACCAGTGTTGCGAAGATTGAATGCTGGGGCATATAGTCAGGCTCCCAGAATTCCTGTTGGTGTGATCTTTGCACGCTTGAGATGCTCCGCGTGCAACTAGAACACTATGTATGATCCGTTCATTAGGAGAAGGAAAATCTATCGGAAATGGTACCGTGCATTGTTTGTCAAGAAAGATCCGTTCTGGGAAATTCGATATCCATCGTTCTGCACCTCGTACCTGCTTGACTGAGGCCTCCAAGGCACGCTTGGCCCAGCGATTCCATGCAATATTTATCTCTGTGTTGGGCCAATTTATCGTCTTCTCGCTGAAGATAATCACGTGACGGTCACAAACAACAAGGAGATCACAAAGTTCCTTTCCATCTCCTTTGTCATTACTTTTTTTGTCTCGGAATGGATTGGGGTACGACCAAAGGTTGATAAATGATTTGTCACCCAATTTTGCGAGGTATCGCTCAGACTCGGTGACGCCTCTTGCCTTCAGAATCGGGTCACGTAATTGCTTCGGTCGATCATCAATTCCAGATGGGATATTTGACAAATGAGTGTCCCAAAATCAAAGTTTGATACTCCTGCTGAATTATACCAGACATAAAATCTCTTGTATACAATAAGAAGAAAAATTGTTTGTAATCTTCAAAAAAATGGGGGAAATAGCAGAATTATCGTATCTTTTAATTTTGAATACATGGATAAATATAGTAAATAGAGAGAGTAATTCTGATTACCATGAATAAATTTAGCCATTTGATATTCAAGCAGCTATTTTGTTATTTCTTATGCTTTTTTACCCCAACCTAACCCCCTGCCTTTTCAATTCCCGCTGTACATCCACCACGTCCATCTCCTCCACCGCCCGGCCGAGCTTCACGGACAGCGCGGCGCCGACGCCGGCGGCCTGGCCGGTGACGGTGCAGCACATCATGTTGCGGGTGGCGGCGTGGCTGATGCGGTCGCCGCCGGTGGCGCGGCCGGCGACCAGCAGGTTGCTGACCTGCTTCGGCACGATGGTGCGCCAGGGCACCTGGAAGTAGCGGCCGGTGGTGGGCAGGATCAGCAGGCCGTAGCCGTCGATGAATTCGGGGAAGATGCCGACGGAGTCCTCGAACCGGCCCTGATCGCGCACATCCATCTCGGTCATGTTGTAGTGCGCGTCGATCTTGCGGGTGTCGCGCACGCCGAGCGTCATGCCGAAATTGCGCAGCTTGGCGGTCTCGCAGCCCGGGTGGTGGCGGCGCATGGCCTCCACGGCCAGCATGGCCTGCCGCCGTCCCTCGATCTCGAACCGGGTCAGGTCGTCCGGGTCCGTGCCGTCGCAGCCGTCCAGATGCACCAGGTTGAGATAGGTCAGGTCGCCGGTGTCATAGATGGCGCCCCAGGTGCCCGCGATGGTCAAGAGGTTCTGGGGGATGAGCCCTTCCTGAATGGCGAGCTGGAACGGTTTCTTCAGGAAGGGGGAGAACATCCTGTCCTCCTTCCCCGTGGTCTCGACGGTCCATTCGCCACTGTCCCAGTCGCGATAGGTCAGGGGGTTGGCGCGGATCTCTTCCAGGAACTTCGCCCGGTCCACACCGGACATGGAGAACATGACGGAGGCCGCCATCAGATCCTCCCGCGCGGCCTTGTGCGTCGGGGCGCCGGCGCGATGGGCCACGTCGGCGTCCCCCGTCGCGTCGATGACCCGTTTCGCCAGGATCGCCTCGCGCCCGGCCTTGCTCTCCGTGATGATGCCCCGGATCGTCGCGCCTTCCATGACGGGTGTGACGAACTGGCGGTGCAGCATCGGGGTGATCCCGGCTTCCTGCACCAGCCGGTCGGCGACGACCTTGAACCCCTCCGCATCCAGCGCATGACTGTCGGACTGCGGCTCTGGCGTGGCGGCACCCATCGCGATGGCACGGGCCTCGAACTCGCGACCGACCCCCTCCGTATCGACGGTCTTCTCGTGGCGGTACCAGGCGAAGCCTTCGACACCCACCGCCGTGATGTTGCCCCCGAAGCAGCCGAAACGCTCGACCAGCGTCACCGCGACGCCTGCACGCGCTGCCCCGAGCGCAGCAGCGAGACCACCTGGGCCGGAGCCGACGACCAGAACCTCGGTCTCATGGATGACATCGATCTGGCGGGCCGGTTCGGTGATCTGTTTCACGGGGGAGTTCCCTGTCTGGGTCCAGGTTGTCTGTATCGCCGTCAATCGAGGCGGATCGGAATTTCAGGATACCGATCGACGGAGGAAAATCCGGGTTTGATGTGGTGACGGAATTTTTTTCCGTCCGCTGCATCCAATCGGCCCCCGTCGTGAGTCGTGCAAGTACGAAGCGACCGGATCAACCGGACGCTGCGACAATGAACAAGGAACCTGTTCCATGCGTACTGTTTCAGCTCTTCTCGCCTCAACTGCAATCCTGGCCGCCGCGTCAGGTGCTCACGCAGCCGGTCATGCGAGCCTGACGGCTGTCGGCCTGAGTGGTGACAGGACCCTGCACCTG
>BQJF01000037.1 GCA_021604565.1 Minwuia thermotolerans
GGCCCGCACCTTCAAAGGAAGGAACGGGCCCTGGAAAATGGCTCCCCGGGTAGGATTCGAACCTACGACCAATCGGTTAACAGCCGATTGCTCTACCGCTGAGCTACCGAGGATCACGGAAGCGGATGAGGGCATAGCAAAGCCGACGCGGATTGGCCAGAGGAAATTGGCGGCGTTCTGGCCCGGCTCTTGCGGTGTCGCAGTTCACCGAGTGAATTCGAGGGGAAATCGAAGAAATGCGACGCATAGCCTGGGTCATCATGGCCTCCATCATCAGCTTCAGCGCCATGGCGCAGGAGAACACCAGCGACAAGGCCGCCGTCGCGGTCTCGCCACCGGCGGCAGATGCCACCATCGAGGAGATCACCTGCGCCTGCGAGACGGACGTCAACGGGCTGTTCGTTGCCGCACTCGACTTCATCCGCAAGGCGGACCGGCCCGGTGTGCTGCCACTGGAGCGCTATCGCCTCTATGGCCTGTCCTGGAAGCGGTTCGAGCGGATCATCGACCTCCATCCCGACTCATGGGTGGCCGTGCGCCTGCTGGCCAACCAGCCGATCGGCGGCTTCTACTACGGCAACTTCAAGCGCAAGTACCGCCTCGCCTCGGTCGAGGCCTGTGGACTTGAGGAGGGTGCACCCGGGGATTGCCCGGTGATCCTGGCCGAGCATGTGGCGGCCCTGGTCCTGGAACTGCAGAACACGGAGAGCCGCGTGATCGAGGTCCAGACCATCATTACCCGGTTGGAGTCGACTTTCTCGACGCAGATCAACCAGCTCACCCAGATCAGCCAGGAAGTCGGGAAACTTCGCGCGGAGGCCGCTGCCTTCGATCAGGAGAAGCGCGACCTGCTGGCCCAGATGGCCGAGATCCAGTCGCTCGCCGACCGCTATCAGAAGAACCTGCGCAATGCCGCGCAGAAGCGACGCGAGGCCGAAACCGAACGCGATCAGACCCTGGCACTGCTGGACGCCGCCAATGCGCGCTTCGATGAAGCCACGGCGGAACTTGTCAGTGCCCGCGCCCAGTTGCAGGGGTCCGAGACCGGCATCGACAAGATCGAGTTCGGCAAGGTCCAGGGACGGCTGACGGCGGCCACCAACCGCGTCGCGGAACTGGAAGCGGACCTGAAGGCAGCGGCGGCACGCGCCGAGGAACTGGAAGCCCGCGAAGACGTCCAGATCATCGGTCACCGGACGACATTCCTGGAACGGGTCAACGAACTCGGTGGCGTGGCGAATGCCGACGAGATCGAAGGCGAGCGCATCGTCTTCAGTTCCGAAGTCCTGTTCGACGTCGCGAAGGCCAGCCTGCGCCCCATCGGCAAGTCACGGCTCGATGCCTTTGCCAAAGCTGTCCTCGCCGCCGCACCGGACATTCCGGCGGAGATCGACTGGGCACTCCAGATCGACGGTCATACCGACAACCGCCCGATCTCGACGCCGCAGTTCCCTTCCAACTGGGAACTGTCGATCGCCCGTTCGCTGTCTGTCGTGCGCTACCTGATCGACCAGGGCATCCCGAAGAACCGTCTGGTCGCGGCCGGCCACGCCGAATTCCATCCGCGTGACACCGGCGAAAGCGAGGAAGCCTTCCAGCGCAACCGCCGCGTGGAGGTCCGGTTCCTGGAGAACTGACCGGCCCTTTCCGGACCCGGAATCAGAAAAGGGGTGCTGCGGGATCAATCCTCGCAGCACCCCTTTTTTTCTTGCAGCGGCGCTTCACCGCCAGGGAATCGTCAATCGACGTCGCGCACGTCACCGCCCTGCCCCGTGGTGCCGCGATTGACGCCTGCCTTGGACTTGAACATTGCGTCAGGCCCATGGCCCCAGAAATCGGGTGCTGCACCCAGCACGCCGCCGTCCACCACCAGGGTGTGTCCGGTCACGAACTCGCTGTCGTCGGAGGCCAGGAACAGTGCCGCCCCGGCGATATCCGCCCCTTCGCCCAGCCTGGGCCAGGGTGTCTTGGCCTGCGCCATCTTCTCCATCATCTCCGCGCGACCCGAGTGCAGCAGTGGCGTGCGTATAGCACCCGGCGCGATGGCGTTGACCCGGATGCGGTCATGCGCCAGGTCGCCTGCGAGCGCGCGGGTCAGGTTGACGACGGCAGCCTTGGCGGCGGAATAGGCAATGGGTCCGGCACCGCCCGAAAGCCCTGCGATGGACGCCGTCGAGATGATGGACCCCCCCGACCCCTGCTGCTGCATCTGCCGGGTCGCATACTTGCAGCCCAGGAAGACACCCCGCACCAGAACGGCGAACGTGTAGTCCCATTCGTCGACAGTGGTATCGGTGATGGGTCCAAAGGCACCGCCGACGCCCGCATTGTTGAACATGCAGTCCAGCCGGTCGAACCGATCGACAGCAGTGCCGACCAGTGCGGCCACATCCGCTTCATCCGACACGTCGCACCGCACGAAGGCGATGCGATCCCCGTGCCCGGCGGCCTTCGCCTCCCCGATCAGGGCATCGCCGTTTACCTGATTGAGGTCACCGATGACGACCGCTGCCCCCTCCGCCAGAAACCGTTCCGCGGTTGCCTTGCCCATCCCCGACGCACCGCCGGTGATCACCGCAACACGCCCTGACAGGCGACCTGAATTCTCTCCGGACATACGAACCTCCCCGTTCTCCAACTGGCCAGAACGGGGAGTTTAGATCGTTAGTTCGTCAGATGGTATGGGCAGACAGCGCAATGCTGCTGTCAGGCAGCCGCGGCGTCTCCGCTTCGCGGCGGACGGACGAACTTCGACACTTCGCGCAGGAGATCGTCAGGCGGCAGTGCCGGATCGATACGCGGCTCCTGACCGGTTCCGGTGTCGTCGGATGGCGATGCAAGCAGCACGACCTTCATTTCCATCCAGTTGGACTGCGACTTGAGTCTCTCCAGCACTTCCGGCCTGCCAAACCGACTGGAAAGGTCGATCATCAGGATATCCGGCCCGAAGGTCTGCAGGTCCGGCAGATTGTCCGGGCTCTCGAAGAACAGGCAGGAGATCCCCAGGTCATCCAGTGTGTCGCCGACCGGCTCGATCACATCGACCTGGTCGCTGAAGACCAGGACCCGAGGTTCGGCGTGAACGCGACAGATGCGGGCTGCGGCGGCGGTCAGCGCCTCTGCCGACACCGGCTTCGTCAGCCAGTCCACCGCGCCGAGTGCCAGCCCCTGCGCCGCCTCGTCCGCGACCGAGATGACGACAACCGGAATGTCCGCCAGACCCGGATCTTCCTTCAGCGCCCCAAGCACCTGCCATCCGTCCATCTCAGGCATCGCGATATCCAGCAGGACCAGATCGGGCACAATTGTCCGGATCTCCGCAAGGCCGCTTTCACCGTCAAGCGCGACCCTTGTGCGGAAACCGCTGCGTTCAAGCACCCGGCGATAGATGTCCAGTGCGTCCGCATCATCGTCGATGATCAGGGCCAGCGGTCCGACGGCGTCCGCAGATTCCGCCGGTTCGGGCGACACCATGCCCGACAACAGCGTCGCCGGGCGACCATCATCGCGCATGTCCTCCAGTGAAACCGGCACGACAAGGGTGAAGGTCGACCCGACGCCGGGCTGACTGGAGACCGTGATGTCGCCCCCCATCATCTGCACCAGCCGACGGGTGATTGTCAGGCCCAGACCGGTACCTTCGCGTTCCCGCGTAAGGGTTCCGTCGACCTGCTCGAAGGGTTCGAACACCTTGCTGAGCTGTTGTTCCGACATACCGATCCCGGAATCGCGCACGACGAATGAGACGGCTTCCCGGTCATTGATCTCGGACCGGCCGACAATCAGCTCGACTTCCCCGTTCTCGGTGAACTTCGACGCGTTGGAGAGCAGGTTCAGCAGGCACTGGAACAGGCGCTTGCGATCCGATTCGATGTGCAGTCCCGGCACCTGCAGATCCAGGTGCAGACTGTTACCGAAGCGTTCGGCAATGGGACGAACCGTGCTCGTCGCCTCATCGACCAGCGCTGCCAGGTCCACCGCTTCCAGGTCCAGGCTGACTCGACCGGCCTCGACCTTGGCCAGATCCAGCACCTCGTTGATCAGGGTCAGCAGATGCCGCCCGGATTTCTCGATCCGGTGCAGGTCGTCGACCGTGCCCTCATCGCCCTGATCCTCGAAGTCCTCGATCAGCATCTCCGTGTAACCGATGATCGCGTTCAGCGGGGTCCGCAGTTCATGGCTCATGTTGGCGAGGAACGAACTCTTGGCCGAGTTGGCAGCCTCAGCCGCCTCCATCGCCTCCTTCAGTTCCTGGGTCCGTTCGGCGACCTTTGCCTCCAGCCCGTCATAGGCGGAACGCAGCGCCTTTTCGGCCTGCCGACGTTCGGTCACGTCATGCGTGACACTGGCGAAGCCCGACAGTTCTCCCACCCCGTCATAGACCGGATGAAACGTGACACTGGCCCAATAGGTGCTTCCGTCCTTGCGACGCCGTTTCATCTCCGCCTCGAAACGGCCCCGCAGGCTGGCCTCCGACAAGGCGCGCGCCAGAATGCGCGGGGCGTTCTCGGCATCGGCATCGAAGATGGCACCGGAACGGCCCAGCACCTCCTCCGCACCGAAGCCATCCAGTCGGGCGGCACCGTCGTTCCATGACGACACCCGCCCCGCCGGATCCAGCATGATGATGGCATAGTCCTGCAGGCCGTTGACCATCAGGCGAAAGCGTTCCTCGCTGCGCCTGATCCTTTCCGTGCCGGCGCGCAGGTTCTCGCTCACCCGCTTGTCGATCAGGGCAGTGGCCAGTCCCATGCCGAACAGGAGCACCGAACCCAGCGCGATGGCGGCGGCCAGAATCCCGGAATTGACGGCTGAATCGGTATGCACCAGGGCATCGGCGCGAAGATTGAAGGTTGCCGCGGCCATGCCGCAGTAATGCATGCCGACCGCCGCGACAGTCATCACGCAGGCGCTGCCGAAGCGCCAGTAGAGGGAGTCCAGGTTGAAGCAGAGCCACAGCGCCGCCATCGATGCCGCGATCGCAATGGCGAAGGACGCGACGTAGAGGACAGGATCATAGATGATCTCGACCGGCATCCGCATGGCCGCCATGCCCATGTAGTGCATGCCTGCGATGCCAAGTCCCATGCACAGGCCGCCTGCCAGCAGCATGATGAAACTGGACCCCAGGGACCTGACGATCGCCAGGCCGGCCCAGGTGAAGACAACGGCAACACCCATCGAACCGACGGTCATCGGCGTATCGAACAGCACCGTCACGACCGGCAGTTCCATCCCGAGCATCGCGATGAAGTGCATCGACCAGATGCCGCCGCCCAATGCAAATGCGGCAAACAGCGTCCAGCCAGCGGCGGCCCCCATGGTCGCGTCCCGTGCCCGGGATGCGATGTTCAGCGCCGAGAAGGCCGAAAACGCACATATGCCCACCGCGAGCAGGACCAGCGTCATATCGTGATGTTGAGTCAGTTCCATACGCGAACCTCCGTGTGGGGGCGGATCATGGCGCGAAGGGGTTAAGTACGGATTAAGCCAGAAAGCCGACCTTGATCACGGCATGCCGCAGCTTAACCAAATGTTCAGTCGCCGGTGTCTTGATAGCGGAATGCGCATCCCGCTAGGAGCCGGAGCACGATGAACAACGAAGAAAAGCCGCGCGTCCTGGTCGTCGACGACCTCGAGGCCAATCGCGCCATGCTGGCACGCCGCCTGACACGCCGCGGATACGATACAGTCATGGCCGAAGATGGCCCGACAGCCCTGCGCCTGGTCGATGAGAACGAGTTCGACATCATCCTTCTCGACATCATGATGCCGGGCATGAGCGGGCTCGAGGTCCTGCGCCTGATCCGGGCGAACCGCAGCCCCGCGATCCTGCCCGTGATCATGGTGACGGCCATCCACGAGAAGGATGGCATTGCCGAGGCGATCAAGCTGGGTGCCAACGACTACATCACCAAGCCTGTGGACCTGGACATCACCCTGGCCCGGATGCAGACACAGATTGACCGCCGTCGTGCGGAACTGTCGCTGCACGCGGCGAACGAGAGCCTGAAACGGCGCGTCGAAGAGCGAACCCACGACCTGGAAAAGATGAACTTCGACCTGCGCAACGAGATCAAGCAGCGGCAATCGCTGGAAGAAGGCCTGCGTCAGGAAAAGAAGCGCGCCGAGGCAGCCAATCGCGCAAAGTCGGAGTTTCTGGCCACGATGAGCCATGAGTTGCGCACGCCGCTGAACTCGATCATCGGTTTCTCGGACCTGATCCGCCAGCAGCTCGAATCGGAAGCCGCCGCCGATACGGCAAAGTTCGGCGAATATGCCTGCTACATCAACGAAAGCGGCCAGCATCTGCTGCGCATCGTCAACGACATTCTGGATCTGACCAAGATCGACGCCGGCAAGACGATCCTGAACGAATCGCACACGTCTGTCGCAGACCTGGTTGATCGCTCCATCCGCCTGGTCGAGGCACTGGCGCAGAAGCACGAGATCAAGATCGACTTCGGCGGCGAACTGGAGAATGTCGAGCTGTTCTGCGACGAGATCCTGATGCGCCGGGCCTTGCTGAACATGCTCAGCAATGCGGTAAAGTTCTCGAAGACCGGCGGGCATGTTGAGATCCGGGCGGAAATCGACACCAACGGCGAGCTGCACCTGATCGTCGCGGATACCGGTATCGGCATCAAGCCGGAAGACATCCCCCGCGTCATGGAAGCCTTTGGCCAGGCGGATGCCACCCATTCCCGAAAGCATGAAGGAACCGGCCTCGGCGTCCCGCTGACGAAGTCGCTGGTGGAACTGCATGGCGGACGGTTCGAGATGGACAGCGAGCCCGGCGTCGGCACCACGGTCAGTCTGGTCCTGCCCGGCAAACGGCTGGAAATCATCCGCGACGAACCGGTCTCGGCCACTTCCGCCGCCTGATCATGCGACCCGGCCGCGCACGTCTGTTCTCGGGCATGGCCCTGATCTTCGCGGCGCTGCTCGGCTGGTCCGCGTTCGCAACCCTTGTCGTGCAGGCGCAGTCTGTCGATGACGGGCGCAGCGGTCGACTGGTTGCCGTGTTTCCTCCCGGCACGAGCAGGCAGGCAACGCTCGATCAGCTTACCAGCACCGATGCAAGACTCGTGAAGGACAGCTTCCTGCCCTTCGTCTGGACACTCTACGGTGACGAGCCCGATCTGGCCGGCCGGCTGCGACAGTCAGGGGCGATCGGCGTGTTCCCCGATACCGGTCTGTTCCAGTGCCTCAGTCTGGAACTCTGACATCGGTCAGGGCGAGGATTTCGCACGCGTCCCGTGCCGACATGCCGACCCGCAGTCCCAGAAAGCGCGCAACATCATTCACCGCTGAAAGCACACCGGTTTCATAGGTGGAGCGACCGTCCCCGATCCGCGCGCTGCTGCACCCGACCGTCGCACCGACGATCCGGCGCGCATCGAGTGCACCAAGGCGGCTGAAACCCCAGCCCTGCGGTCCCCCGCCTGCATCATTGAACAGTGCCGCGAACGCTTCACAGCGAATGGCATAATCCGGATTGCCCCCGACCAGTGCACCATGTGAGGCGGTCACGACTATCTGGCCGTCATCCTCCGGTCGCACCTGCGAGGCGGAGTCCAGAAGCACGATCTGCCGCTGGGCGCCGGGCAAATCGACGACTTCCCGGTTCTCGGCCAGTTCCGTGACCGGCATGTCCGAAACCGGCGCCAGCAGCAGCGCCTCCGCCGCGTCCTCTACCGACATTCCGGGACGGGCGCCAACGGTCAGCGCCAGCGGATTGACATGGCTGATGACACCGCGCTGCAGCGCATCGGCCGCATCGCCGATCCGGCAACTCATGCCGTCGATCACCGCAGCGGCAACGCCATGCGAATGGCAATGATCCAGACAGGCAAGGCCTGCGCCTTCCATACCCGTACCGGCGTCATTCAGGATGACCGCGCGCACACCGGCCTGCAGGGCGCAGGCCGCAGGGAACAGGCCGCCGTGGCTGCCGCTGACGACAACGGCCCCCGCGGCCTCTGGCGGCAGGCTGGTGATCGTATCCGCCAGAACAATGCCATAGGGTCTTTCAGTCATCTGCGCGCCATTCCCGGAATCATTGGTCCGCCGGTCGGATTGACCGGATTCGCCAAGCGCCCCTATCGTGAACCCAATAGGCGCAATTGCCAATGCGGAGGGGGGGAGGTGGATCATGAACAACAGGGGAAATCTGGATCAGCACCGGTTTCTTGCCTTCCACCGCGAGATGCTGCGCATCCGAGCCCTGGAAGAAGCCGCGCTGGAAGGCCTGAGACAGGGTCTCGTCCTGGGCGCCATCCACCCCTCCATCGGGCAGGAGGCGATTGCCGCTGGCGTCGCCGGGCAACTGCGTCGCGATGACATCCTGCTGTCCACCCATCGGGGCCACGGGCATACCCTGGCCAAGGGCGCCGATCCGGAAGCCATGATGCGGGAGCTGTTCGGGCGCCAGGGTGGCAACTGCGGCGGCAAGGGCGGTTCGATGCATATCGCCGATTTCTCCGTCGGCATGCTGGGCGCAAACGGGGTGGTGGGCGCGAATATCGTCATCGCCACGGGTGCGGCGCACGCGATCCGGCTGCATGGCGACGACCGCATCGTCGCCTGTTTCTTCGGCGACGGCGCCATCAATCGCGGCCCGTTTCTGGAGGGGTTGAACTGGGCGGCAGTGTTCGATCTGCCGGTGCTGTTCGTCTGCGAGGACAATGGCTTCGCCGCGACCACACGCAGTGCGGACCTGAGCGCTGGCCCCGGCCCGGCAGCGCGCGCCGCATCCTTCGGCATCGCCGCCGAATCCATCGATGGCAACGACATCACCGCCGTGGCGGAAACCGCGGAGGCCCTGATCGACCAGGTCCGGCGGCAACGCAGGCCCGCATTCCTGCACGCCCGCACCTATCGGTTGACGGGCCACACCGGCGCGGACCCGGCGAGCTATCGCCCGGCATCGGAGGTCGAACAGGCGTGGGAGAACGATCCCATCGCCCGGTCCCGTGCCCTGCTGAGCGCTGCGGGTACGGACGAGGAAACGTTCAACGCCATGACACAGGCGGTCGCGAACGAGATGAAACAGATATTCGAGGCAGCGCGGGACGCGCCATGGCCGGATCCTGCGGAGGGGCTGACCGATGTTCTGGACGCCCAGGCGCCGGAGGTGGCGTGATGGCGGAGATGACCTATGCCGCCGCCGGGGCAGCCGCACTGGCCGAGATGATGGACGCGGACCGGACCGTCTGGGCGCTGGGGGAGGATCTGGGACGCGGCGGCGTCTTCGGCCAGTATGCAGGTCTGGAAGACCGGTTCGGCGCGGAGCGCATCGTCTCCACCCCTATATCCGAAGCCGCGATAATGGGGATCGGGGTCGGTGCCGCCATGACCGGGACACGACCGGTCGTGGAGATGCGGTTCGCGGATTTTGCCCTGTGCGCAACGGATGAACTGATCAACCAGGCCGCCAAGGCCCGCTTCATGTTCGGCGGCCAGACCCGCGTCCCGCTGACGGTGCGCATGCCGGTCGGCATGTGGCGGTCGTCCGCCGCACAGCACAGCCAGTCGCTGGAGGCGCTCTACACGCACATCCCCGGCCTGGTGGTGATGATGCCGGCCACACCCGCGGACAATCACGCCATGCTGAAGGCCGCGATCCGGAGCGACGATCCGGTTGTCTATCTGGAGCACAAGAATCTGTGGCCCCTCTCCGGCGAGGTGCCGGACGATGCCGCGCCCTATCGCATCGGCACGGCAGGCGTCGCGCGGCATGGCAGTGACCTGACCATCGTCACCTGGTCCGCCACGCTGCATGATATCCTGTCCGCCGCCGAGCGCGCCGCAGGCGCTGGCGTGGCGGATATCGAAGTGCTCGACCTGCGGACACTCTGGCCCTGGGACAAGGCGCGTGTGCTGCAGAGCGTACGCCGTACCGGACGGCTGCTGATCGCCCATGAGGCGGTGGTCGTCGGTGGCTTCGGCGCGGAGGTCGCGGCGACAGTTGCAGAGGAACTGCATTCGGACCTGAAGGCCCCCGTCCGGCGGATCGGTGCGCCGAAGCTGCCAATCGGCTACGCGCCGACCCTGGAGAACGAGATCAAGCTGGGGCCTGACCGCCTGGATGCCGCCATCGCCCGCATGATGTCCTGAGCAGGCCTGTTACGCCCACCAACGCACACGTTACAGGCTCCCGACCGCAGAAGTTGATTTGCAATTCCCGCTGACTGGTCCCAGATCTGAGTGCAGGTTTGGCCCAGAACCCGGAGTAACAGTGATGTTCGCAATATCTTCCGTGAGTAGTCGTCGTTTCTGGCCTGTCCCCCTGCTGGTCCTCGCCATCTTCCTGCTGCAGCTTCAGCCTGCTGCAGCCCAGGTTCGGGTCAATGACCCTCTCGATGAGGCTGAACTGCTGGAAGACCGGCTCCGTGCGCCATATTACGCATTTGCCGACGGCGGTCCGACCCGCGCCCAGCGACCGCTGGTGAAGCGGATTCCGATGCATGGGGTCATGGACCGTGGCGGCAGTTACCTGGTCGACGTGATTCATACCCGGCGTACCGGACAGATCCTGACAGACATGGAAGGTCACGCGCTCTACGCGACGGAGAAGGACAGGGAATACGGCAAGTCTTCCCTGTCAGGTGAGGCATTGAACAACTGGCGCCCTCTGACGGTCAGCAAGGATCTGCGCACCTATGGACTGTGGGGCAAGGCCTGGAACGAGGCGCTGCAGGTCTGGATACTGACCATGGCCGACAAGCCGCTATACACCTACGTCGGTGACACGGAAGCAGGTGTCGCCAATGGTGTCGGCAATGGTTGGTACACGATGGAAGTGATCAGCTGATCGAAGTGTCGGCCATTGGCGGCGCAAAGGCCATCATGCTGAACTCACCGCAGGCTCAGTCGAGGTGTGTCGCCCTGAAGGTTGCCGCATCGACCGGCCTGCCGAACAGGTAGCCCTGCCCCAGATCGCACCCGGCCTGATGCAGGTGGTTGCGCTGTTCGACGGTTTCGATCCCCTCCGCCACCGTGCCGAGCGACATGCCGTGTGCCAGCGCCAGACTGCTGGCCACAATGGCCCTGCAGGCGGTGTCGTCCGGCAGGCCTGCGGTGAAGGCCCGGTCGATCTTGAGACTGTCACAGGGCAGGTTCTGCACCCGAAGCAGGGATGAATAGCCGGTACCGAAGTCGTCGATGGCGATGTGAAAGCCGTGGCTGTGCAGGTCATGCAGGGCCTGCACGGCACCGGGTCCGGGGGGCGGCGCTGTCTCCGTGAGCTCCAGATGCAGATCCCGCTGCGCCATGCCGCGCTGATCGACAGCCTGTTTCAGATCGGTGACCAGCCCAGGCGAATCGAGCTGGGTCGGCGAGACATTTACCGAGACGAACAGGTCCCGCGCGGCGCGGCTGTTCGCCCGCCAGGACGCCAGGTCATCAAGTGCCGTCTGCAGCGCAAAGGCGCCCGGACCCGACAGCAGCCCCTCCGGCTCCGCGAAGCCGATGAATGTGTCCGGTGAAACAGCACCGCTGGTGGCGTGGGTCCAGCGCAGCAGCGCCTCCGCACCCACGACACGGGACGTGGCCAGTTCGACGATGGGCTGATAGGCGATGGAGAGCTCGCCGCGCCCCTCCGCGGCCACAAACTCGCCGCTCAGCCAGACCGCGTGGTGCGCATCGGATCGGTCGGGCATTTCACGCCCTCCGGGCTGAACGGGTTGGGTGGGACAGCCTCAGGGCCGTCACCCGTCCAGCATACCCTGTCCCTGCAGCAGCGCCAGCACGACGACGATGACCATCGCCAGCGCCATCAGGATGTTGATCCATCGCTGGGTGGCAGGCGCCAGCGCCATGCGTTTCAGCGAGACACCCAGATAGAGCCAGGCGAAATGGACCGGCACCCAGATGATGTTGATCAGCACGAACTTGACGATGATCTCCGTGGTCGTGCTCTCGAACCCGAGCGGAAAGCTGACGAACAGGGTGCCATTGACCGCATAGGCCTTCGGGTTGACGAACTGCAGGAAGATGCCGTCCACCGCGCCCGGCACCTTCACCGCGCGCGCAAAGGCTATTGTCGAACCGGCCAGCGCAATGCGGGCCGCCAGATAGAACAGGAAGGCGACAGAGACCACCAGGAAGGCCAGTTGAAGCTCCGGCACCGTCTCCAGAACGACGGCAAGCCCGCTGACCACCGCAATGGCCACGAGATTGGTCCCGAGCCATAGCCCGGCAATGTAGCGTACGCCGATCCGATAGCCGAAACCCGACCCGACTCCGGCAACCGACAGCACGCCCGGTCCGGGTGTGATGATCAGCAGGAAGAACGCCCCCGTGAAATAGATCAGCGCCTCGATCAAGCGCCCACGGCCCCGTCATTTGCGGTCTCGGTCTTGCGATAGCCGAAGGATTCGTTGATCCGCGACAGGATATGGGCCCCCGCCGTGGTCACCTCCGCCCCGTCCGCCGCCGTCCCGACCAGGTCGGCAGGGTTCACGGGCGCATTGAAATCCGGGTCATGGAAGGTGGCGATGGACAGACGTTCGGCCACATGCCTGTTGGTCGCGCGATGCGGGGTCGAGCGATAGCGTCCGGCCGTCCAGCGCGCCATCAGGTCACCGGCGTTGATCACCAGCGATCCGGGGACGGGTGGCGCCGCGACCCAGGTTCCGTCCGGCAGACAGACCTCCAGCCCGCCATTGTCATCCTGCCAGAGCAGGGTGATCAGGCCGAAATCGGTATGTGGTGCGACCCCGAACTGGTCCTCACCCAGTGCGCGGGGTTGCTGCGGGTACCAGACTGCCTGCGTCCGTTGCAGCGGCTTGGTATAGAACGGCGCGAAGAAGTCACGCGCCACGCCAAGGCTCAGAGCCACGCCCTGCAACAGCCGCTGGCCGCAATCCGCGATCGCTACATAGTAGGCTTCGAAAGCGTCTCGGAACGCTGCGGGCTCATCGGGCCAGATGTTCGGCCCGCGCAGCGGCTGCCCGGCCCTCACGTCCGGATCATCCAGCGGCAGATCAAGGCCGATCTGGAAGAACTCCTTGTGGTCCGGGCGCTTCGCCCCGTACATGCGCGCGTCACCCAGCGCGTTGAAACCGCGATGGTGCCGGGTCACGGCCACCTTGCGTTTCTGCTCCAGCGGCAGACGAAAGAACCCTGTCGCCCCCTCCACGGCTGCATCGATGACCTGCTCCGGCACGCCATGACCGGTAATGTAGAAGAACCCGCTGCGCTGCATGGCAGTGGCAATCTGCTCCGGCACGCCGCCGCCATCGGGGCGTGAGAGCAGCGACAGGTCAATGATCGGAATATCGTTCACGGGACTGCCTCAGCCGACATTGCGTCCGGCCTTCTCCCAATAGGGCTTGCGCAGCTCGCGCTTCAGGATCTTGCCTGTCGGGTTGCGCGGCAGTTCGTCGATGAAGTCCACCGACTTGGGGCACTTGTAGTGGGCGATGCGTTCACGGGCATAGGCGATCAGTTCGCCCTCCGTCACCTCGGCACCAGCCTTCTTCACGATCACGGCCTTGATCGCCTCCCCCCAGCGTTCATCCGGGACCCCGATGATGGCAACATCGGCGATGGCCGGATGGCCGAACAGGGCGCTCTCCACCTCCGCCGGATAGATGTTCTCCCCGCCCGAGATCACCATGTCCTTCACGCGATCGTAGATGTAGAGGAACTGCTCATCATCGAAATAGCCGGCGTCGCCGGTATGCAGCCATCCGTCTTTCAGCGTGCTCGCCGTGGCTTCGGGCAGATTCCAGTAGCCTGACATCAGGGTGGTGGAGCGCAGGATGATCTCTCCCACCTCCCCGGTCGGAACATCGTTCCCGGCCTCGTCGACCACGCGGATCTCGTAGCCCGGCGCGGCGCGGCCACAGGCGCGCAGACGCTCGGGCTTCGACAGGTCATGCTCGTCGGGGCTCATGTAGACGCCACCGCCATTGCTCTCCGTCATGCCATAGGCCTGGCCGAACCTGTTGCCGATGACCTCGATGGCCTGACGCAGCAGTTCCGCCGGGATGGGCGCCGCGCCATACCAGATCTCGTCGATGGAGGAGAAATCCGTTTCAGCGCAGCCCGGCGTCTGCAGCAGGAAATTGATCAGCGCAGGCACCATGAACGACTTGGTCACCCTGTATTGCGGGATCAGCCGCAGGATCTCGCCCGGCACCGCCTCCGCCATGATCACGGTCATGGCCCCGACATACAGGCCGGCCAGGGCATTGTTCAGGCCACCGACATGGTACAGCGGCATGCAGATCAGGTTCACGTCCGATGCCGTCCAGCGACCATAGGCCTTGGTCTCGTTGGAACTCAGGATAGGCCAGAGCTCGTAACAGCTGAAATGGCTGAGCTGGACACCCTTCGGGTGCCCTGTGGTGCCGCTGGAATAGAGCTGTGCCGCAATATCCGTCGCCAGCACCTGCACCATCGGATCGACATCGGCCTGCCGTCCGTACCATTCACGCAGGTCGTCCAGTTCAGCCACGCCTTCCGCCCGGCCATCGATGGCCAGAACGGTCTCCACCGCGGGCATCTCGCCGCGATGATCCGTCCCCAGATGGTGATAGCCGGGGCCGAGTATCAGGACACGGGCGCCGCTGTCATTGATGATGTAGGCCATCTCCGGCACCGCGAGACGCCAGTTCACCGGCACCAGCACCGCGCCCGCCTTGGCACAGCCATAGTAGAGGGCGATGAAGTCGTCGGAATTCTTCGCGATCAGGCCGACCCGATCACCGGGACGGATGCCCGCAGCGATGAGGCCATTGGCGATGCAACTGGCCTGGCGGTCCAGCGTCGCATAGTCCGTCCGCCGCTCGCCAAACACCAGCGCAATGCTGTCACCGCTGTCGCGCGCATGCCCCCGCAGCACGTCAGCCACATTGCGGCGGTCCTCGCCATCCGTTGCAGTCCTGCCCGTCATTCTCATCCTCCCCGAAGCAGCCGCGAGTGTTCCCGCATGGTCCCGCCGCGTCAACCGCATCGCGCGGCTATCGGTCACAATGCCAAGGCAGCGGGCCTGACGCAGTTTGCGCCGCATGCAGACCGCCTCACAGAAAGAGACCACCGTCGCCGCCTTCGCCGTGCGCCAGCTATTGCTGCTCGTCGTTGGCGGTGCGGCACTCTGGTGGGGCTGGAGCCTTGATCGCTGTGCCGCCGACCCGCCGATCCTCTGGCCGCTCGCGCTCGTTGTCTGGGTGACGCAGAGCATGTTCTGGCTCGGCTGGCGCCATCACGACCTGAAACTGCTGTTCCTGCTTTCCGGTGGCTGGGTCGGCGTGGCCTCCAGCGCGGCTGTGCTGATCATCTTCGTTGGCGCGGCGGTCGCCTCTGCCGGGGATCAGACCACCATCCGTGTCGGGGCGCTGATTGCCATGCTGCTGCCGCTGATCATCCTGCCGCGCATTGCACCGCTCTGGCCCAGCCAGCAGAAGCCCGGCGGTCTGCTGCATCATCTCGTGCGCAGCATCTTCGTGATCATCCAGTATGGCGGCATCGGCCTTCTGATCGCTGCAATCATGCGGTTCTGCCCGACTTCGTGACGCGGAATTGTCGCATCCGTCACACTCGCGGCAGGCGGGTTTTGACGGCACAATGACTGCCCGGTATGTCTACCCTCTCCAGTGCCGAAAGGGCCGGAGACGGAATCCAGAACCAGTCGAAAGGTTCCACCAATGGATTATGCGAAAGTCTTCTCCAGCGCCGTGCAGTCGCTGCATGAAGAGAAGCGGTATCGCGTCTTCACCGAACTGGAACGCCACGCCGGACATTACCCGCGCGCCACGAACCATTCCGGGGGCAACAAGCCCGACGTGGTTGTCTGGTGTTCCAACGATTACCTGTGCATGAGCCAGAGCCCCATCGTGACGACCGCGATGAAGGACGCCATCGACAGGATGGGCGCCGGTGCAGGCGGCACCCGCAACATCTCCGGCACCAACCATCCGCTGGTGGAGCTGGAGCGTGAGCTGATCGACCTGCACGGCAAGGAGGCCGCGCTGGTCATGACCTCCGGCTTTGTCGCCAACGAGGCCGCGATCTCCACCATCGCCCAGTTCCTGCCCGGCTGCGTCATCTTCTCCGATGAGCTGAACCATGCCTCGATGATCGCCGGCATCCGCCATTCCGGTGCCGAGAAGAAGATCTTCCGCCACAATGACGTCGATCACCTGCGGCAGTTGCTGGAAGAGACCGATCCGGACCGGCCGAAGCTGCTGATCTTCGAATCCGTCTACTCCATGGACGGCGACATTGCCCCGCTGGAGAAGTTCTGCGACCTGGCCGACGAGTTCGGGGCGCTGACCTACCTGGACGAGGTTCACGCGGTGGGCATGTACGGCCCGCGCGGTGGCGGCGTGGCGGAGCGGGAGAAGGTCATGGACCGCATCGACGTCATCCAGGGCACGCTGGCCAAGGGCTTCGGCGTCATCGGCGGCTATATCGCCGCCTCTGCCGATCTGGTGGACACCGTGCGCTCCTACGCCCCAGGCTTCATCTTCACCACGGCCCTGCCGCCCGGCGTCGCAGCCGGTGCCGTCGCCAGCATCCGCCACCTGAAGACCAGCGATCTGGAGCGGGAGCAGCAGCAGGAACGCGCCGCCACCCTGAAGCGGCGTCTGGCCGAGGTCGGGCTGCCGGTCATGCGTTCCAACACCCACATCGTGCCGGTGCTGGTCGGCGATCCGGCCCTGTGCAAGCAGGCAACCGACATGCTGCTGGACGTGCACGGCATCTACATCCAGCCGATCAACTATCCCACGGTGCCCCGCGGCACCGAACGGCTGCGCATCACCCCCGGCCCGCGCCACAGCGATGACCTGATGGATGAACTGGTCACGGCCCTGCTGGCTGTATGGGAAACCCTCGACCTGCCCCTGAACGACGCGGCGGCAGCAGCGGAGTAGGCTGTCAGGTCTGTCGCGGCTTCCGCGGCAGAACCCGCCCGGTCGCAGTGGCGGTGACGACGATCTCCCCGTCCGCGTCGAACAGGCGGCCGGAGAGGAAGGCGACGGACTTGCCCAGCTTCTCGACCTGGCCCTCGGCGAACAGTTCGCCGGGCTTGCCGCCGTTGAGGAAGCTGACCTTCAGTTCCAGGGTCGGGATGATGATGCCGAAATTGCCCCTGATGATGCAGGCGACAGCCATCGCCTCGTCGACCATGGCCGTCAGGATGCCGCCCTGGACAACCCCGATGCCATTCATGAATTCCGGTCGGGCCATGTAGCGCACCCGTGCCCAGCCCCTGTCCGGATCGCAGTCCACCAGATACTGCCCCAGCAGTTCGCTGGCCGGGGCCAGCGGGCGGCTGCGCAGGATGCGGAGGGCGCGCTCGCGCTTCGTCTCTTCAGTGCTTTCAGACATAGCGGGATCGTCCGTTCGTTCAGATACGTTTGTGGATTTGATAACGCCCGGGGCGAACGCCTTCCGGCAGTTCAAGCGGCGCGAAAGCCGGATCGGGCAGCGGCTGATCACTGACCAGGATCGTGCCGGCCTGCGACAGGGGCACCAGCAGCGGCGCGATCATCGCCGCCATGGCGACGCTGGCTCCCTTGTCCCCGGTTCCGGTGTCGGCATGGATCAGCGCCACCGAACTGCCGAGCATCCGGGCCGCCTGCGGCAATGTCTCCAGGAAATCGCCAAGCAGCAGATCGTCATCGGCGGGAATGCAGTCCGGATGAGCGTTCACCTGACGCTCGAACACCAGGATGCGGCGGGCAGGCAGCAGGCTGCGCAGATGGTCGAACGTGCGTCCGTTGCCGAGACCGAGCTCCAGCACGTCGCCGGGAAGGTCGGCAATGGCGGCGGCGGCCCAGTCGAGACAGGCGCGCTGCGCGCACAGGCGTTCGATGACGGAATCGAGGCGACTCATCTTCGCTGAACCAGGCCAGTCCCTTGCCGATCCTAATCGGCCCCCTGCAGCTTGTTCAGGTCATTGCGGGCCTGCTGCAGATCCTGCGTGGTCCGGTCGAGGCGGAAGGCAATCTCGCGCATGATCTCGATGGTCATCTGCGGAAATTCCGAAACGAGCCGGTAGAACAGGTCCTTGGTGATCCGCAGGGTGACCAGCTCGGTCGTGGCCTTGATCGTGGCCGTCCGGGGTATGTCGCACAGGATCGCGATCTCGCCGAAGAAACTGTTCTTGTGCAACTGCGCCACGGTCAGCGGCCCGTTCGGCAGATTGACGATCACGTCCGCATCGCCCTGCACGATGACGTACATGGAATCGCCGGGCTCCCCCTGTTCGCAGACCATTTCCCCGGCAGGAAACGTCAGCCGTTCGGAGGTGAAGGCCAGCAGCTTCAGCTTCGACTGTTCCACCTTCTGGAACATCGGGATCTGACGCAGCAGTTCGACTTCTTCATTCAGGCTCAAGGTCGTATCTCCCCTAGGCGGCTTCGGCTGCGATGAGCTGGGAAAGCGCGGAGCCTTCCTTGCTGAGTTCCTCGAAGCTGCCACTCTCCACAATGCGTCCGCCCTTCATGACCAGCACATGATCGAAGCGTTCCGCCATCGCCGGGCGATGCACGCCCCAGATGATGGACCGACCCTCGAAGTCGGTCAGAAGGCCATCGAGAATCCGTGCCTGGCTGCTGGTGTCCAGCGACGCGGTAGCCTCGGTCAGGATCAGGACATCCGGACGCTTCACCACGGCGCGGGCAAGGGCCAGTTTCTGGCGCTGGGCACCGGTCAGGCGGGAACCGCCGATACCGACCTCGAACTCCAGACCAACTTCCGACACCGTCTCGATGATGCCCAGCTCCGCCATAACCTCCCGCATCAGGGAACCGACACGGTCCTGCGCCTGCGCCTGGCCATAGGCGATCTTGCCGAACAGGATGTTGTCCTGAATGTTGGCAGCGGCGTTGTAGCGGTCCGGATCGAAGAACGCGACCGAGCCGGACAGGTCATCAGGCAGGTTGTCGGCAAAGGCCTTGCGCGCCTCCAGCACCTTCGCCTTCACGCTGTCGTCGATGATTCCGAGACGATGCCTTGCCTGCACCAGCTTGAACGGCAGGGACATCAGCCTGGTGCGCTCATGCGGCTTCAGCCCGTCCAGCTGGTCCTTGGTATATTGCGCCAGCAGACCCTGCAGCTCCGGCAGGTCGTCCGACGAGACAAAGCTGAACTGCTGGAACAGTTCGTGGTCGGGCGGCAGGTCGGAGAACAGTTCGACCATGGTCGCGGCGGCCTGATAGCCCATGCTGACCATCTGATCCGTCATGCCGACCTTTTCCAGCACCTCCAGGATGTAGGGGTGCTCCGCCAGATGGTCGAGGTCGAAGGTATCGCCGACCGGCGTGCCGAACAGCAGGTTCTCGGCCAGGGAAGCGTTGGAATTGTATGCTGCCGGGTCGAACCGCTCGATCAGGACAGCCAGGGACGGGTCCGTCAGCCGCTCGTCGAGCGCCTTGCGCACCTTCAGCACGCCCTCCGCGATGTCGCTGCGCTTCTCCGGATCGACCCGCCCGCGCAGGCCGAACTGATAGACATCCTCGTCCAGTCCGACGACCTTCAGCGCCTCGATACCCGCACGACGCAGGCCGATGTTGTCCTCTACCCCGGCGGCCTGATAGTCCACCCAGTCGGCGGCAAGGTCGTAGTCCAGATTGCCTGATGCCTGCGCCTCGGTGACGTAGCTGTCGCGCTCCTTCTTCTTGTCGCCCTCGTAGGTCGCTTCCTTCAGCGGCCGATGTTTCAGGCCGTAGAAGAGGTTGTCCCCGAGAGACAGGTTGAAGATGAAGGGCGCATTGTCGACGAAGGAAATCCGCCGCCCCGTGACCGCTTCCGGCAGGCCCTGCAACAGGTGCTCGCCATAGTTGACCGTGCCACGATCCGGATCGATCAGTCGGGCCATGACCTCGGCCAGTTCATCACGTCCGGATCCGCCACCGCCCACCAGGGCGACCCGCTTGTCCAGGCCCAGCGCGAAACTGACCGAGTCGAGGATGCTGTTGTTCTGGTCGTCGGTCAGGGTGACACCGCTGGCCTTGATCTCGCCCTCGAAGCGGACCGGGCTTTCCGGTTCGCTCATCAGGCGCTCTTCCTCGAACAGCCCGGCAGGGGCGAACTGCTCCACCACCTGCTCGTACTTGATGCGGGCATCGGCCTGGCGCTGGTAGTACCCCAGCAGTTCCTTCCAGGGCGCGCCGATTTCCTTGTGCGCGCTGATGGCAGCGAACAGCGTACCCAGGTCAAGCTCGCCCTTGATCACCAGATAGCCACCGATGGAATAGAACATCACCGGGCCGAGCTGCTGGATGAAGTTGTTCACGAACTTGATGATGAACTTCCAGATGTAGATCTGCAGGCGGATGTAATAGATGCCGTTCAGCCGCTCGGAAAATGTCGCCAGCTCCAGGTTGGAGGCGTCATGGGCATGGATTTCGCCGATGCCGGTGACGGTCTCACCAATCTTCTCCGACAGTTTCCGGACACGCTTGACGCGCTCCTTGCCCAGCAGGTTCACGCGCTTCTGCAGCTTCGGGATGATGTAGAACTGCAGCGGGTAGAGCGCGACGGCAGCCAGCGCCAGTTTCCAGTCCGCGATCAGCATGTAGCCGAGCGACATCAGCATGATGCCGCCCTGCATGACCGGCAGGGAGAAACATTCACCGACGAAGCCACCCAGCGGCTCCACCTCGCCGGTGATCATGGAGATCACCTCACCCTGGCTGGTCTTCTTGAACGTCGGCTTGGGGAACCGCAGGATGCGCTGGAACAGCGCATAGCGCAGGCGGCGCAGCATGCGTTCCGCCGTGACACCGCGATAGACGTTCAGCGCGTACTTGATGCCCTGCAGCAGCAGGATGTTGAGCAGGAACATGCCCACGAGGACAAAGAGAAACAGGACCTGATCGAACTCTGGTCCGATGTTGAAGACGGCCTCCGGAAACTCGATCGATGTCTTGACCGACTTCTCGATGACCGACCCGTCGGCCTGCGTCACCTGCTCGGGGACCTTGCGGAATCCCTGAATACCCTCGTTGACGATCTTCTCGACCAGCGTGTAGCCGAGCATCGTGAACGGCATGTTCACCACCGCAAGCAGTACCAGGACGATCTGCTGGCGATAGCTGTATTTCAGGATGAAACTGAAGACGTTCCGTTCCAAGCCGCTTCCCCCTCACGCATGGCGCATGCTGGTTGCCACCCCCGGCCCAGCACCGCGCAGACGTTCTCTGTCACGAACCTTAGTGGACCGCGTCCCCTGCGACAATCGCGATGCTTGGCCACGGACAAGCCGTTTGCCGCCACGTGACGATTCTGCCATAGTCCGGCGCAACACCAGCCGGAGCAATCGGCGCAATGGGGAAAAGAATGGCGAACGGAAAAGGTTCGCGTGTCCTGATCTACAGCCACGATACGTTCGGGTTGGGGCACCTGCGGCGTTGCCGGGCAATTGCCCATTCGCTGGTCGAGAACAACAAGAATCTCTCGGTACTCATACTCTCGGGCTCGCCGATCATCGGCAGCTTCGACTTCCGCGCGCGTGTGGATTTCGTGCGGGTTCCCGGTGTCATCAAGCTGCGCAACGGCGAATATACCTCGCTGAACCTGCATCTGGATATCGAGGACATGCTGGCGCTGCGCGCGTCGATCATCCAGCACACGGCGGAAAGCTTCGATCCCGACATCTTCATCGTGGACAAGGAACCGCTGGGCCTGCGTGGCGAAGTGATGCCGACGCTGGAGATGCTGAAGAAGCGCGGTACGCGGCTGGTACTTGGCCTGCGCGACGTCATGGATGAGCCGAAGCTGCTGGTGCCCGAATGGCAGCGCAAGAACGTGCTGCCTGCGCTGGAAGACCTCTACGACGACATCTGGGTCTATGGCCTGCCGCAGATCTGCAACCCGCTGGACGGACTGGAAATCCCCGACAGCGTGTCGCGCAAGATGGTCTACACCGGGTATCTGCCCCGGCGACCGAGCACCGCGCCCACAGTAACGCTGCCGGAAATCACCAGTCGCCCGTTCCTGCTGGTCACGACCGGCGGTGGCGGTGACGGCGACGCGCTGATCGACTGGGTCCTGCGCGCCTATGAAACCGATCCGCTGCTGCCCTATCCGGCGCTGCTGGCCCTTGGCCCGTTCATGGCCCCGGAACTGCAGGCCGGGTTCCACGAACGCGCGGCGAAGCTGGACAGGGTCGAGGCCATTACATTCGACCCGCATTTCGAGAACCTGATGGCCAGCGCGGCTGGCGTGGTCGCCATGGGCGGATACAACACCTTCTGCGAGGTGCTGTCGCTGGACAAGCGCGCCATCATCGTGCCGCGCAGCGTGCCCCGGATGGAACAGACGATCCGTGCGGAACGTGCGGCAGCGCTGGGGCTGGTGCAGATGACACCGCTGGACGACGAGCGCGATCCCGAGGTCATGGCCGCCGCGATCCGCGCGCTGCCGCGTCAGAAGCAGCCCTCCGACATCGTCGTCCCCGGCCTGCTGGAGGGTCTGACCAACGTCAACCGCCTGGCGGCACCCTGGCTGGAGCGGGAGGTGAAAGCCCCGTCCGGTGCTGTGCGGAAGATCGTCTGAACGGTCCCGCCGCCCGTGTGACCCTGTCGCCTGCGACGATCCGCTGTGGTGTGGCGGACTTTGCGTTTCATCCATCAGGGACTAAATACGCCTCATGGCGATCAATGATTTCATCGAAGCACAGCAGTTCGTGCCCGCCGAAGCAGGCGATCTGCTGACGGTCGAACAGGTGGAGCAGTACAACAGGGACGGCTACGTCATCCTGAAGGACTGGATTCCGCAGGCACAGCTCGCACAGGTGCGCCCGGATGTGGAGCGACTGGTGGCGGAGAACCATCGCCGGCAGAAGGACATCAACACGAAGTCCGCCGCGGTCGACGGAATGATGCGCTCCGACCGGATCAGGGGTCTGATCGAGGCCGTGAACGGCCCGTCCGAGCTGTTGCAGAGTTTCGCCTTCACCAAGCTGCCCCACGAGGTACGGACCAAGCACTGGCACCAGGACGGCGTCTACTGGGGTCTGAGCGATTCCCGCGTGTGCTGTGTCTTCGTGCCCATGACGGCGACGAACGAGGACAATGGCTGCATCTGGATGGTTCCCGGCACCCACAAGCTGGGACGCATGTACCACGATGTGGCCACGGACGAGTTCGGGCTGGAGAACCTGCGCTGCGAGATGAGCGCGTTCCGTGACCCGGTGCCGATGGTGCTGGAAGCCGGTGACGCGGTTCTGGCCCACACCTACACGGTCCATGCCTCGTTCCACAATCGCACCGATGAACCGCGGATCAGCCTGGGCTTCCACTTCCGCAACGTGGCGACCGAGCTGCAACTGCCTGCACCCTATCGTCGGGAACAGGAACGTCGCCTTGGTCGTGATCCGGCCCGCGCGGCCTGAACGACAGGCGATCCGGACAATGGTCAACATGAAGCTGAAGAAGCTGGCGCTGCGCTACGGTTACGACTTCACCTTCCGCAAGCTGCCGCAGCACGGGTTGCGTAACCGGCAGATGAAACTGCCACGCGACATGGAGCCGGTCTTCAGCGAGATCTTCGGCAAGGTGGGTGACCACACCATGACGACGCCGGATTGCGTTCATGCCCTGTTTGCCGCCACGAAACATGTGGTGGAGCAGGACATCCCCGGTGATTTCGTCGAGTGCGGCGTCTGGCAGGGCGGAAGTGCCATGACCATGGCGCTGACGCTGCTGCACATGGGCGTCACGGACCGCAACATCTACCTCTATGACACCTATACCGGCATGGTGAAACCGGAGGAGATCGACGTCCGGCAGCGCGACGGCTCGGACACGATCAGCCGCTGGGAGATGCAGCAGCGCGATGACCACAATGAATGGTGCTACGCGCCCATCGACCAGGTGAAGGCCAACCTGGCCAGCACCGGCTATCCGGAGGACCGGCTGATCTACGTGAAGGGCGTGGTCGAGGAGACGATCCCCGGGGTTGCACCCGACCGGATCGCCCTGCTGCGGCTGGACACCGACTGGTACCGCTCTACCCGCCACGAGCTCGACCATCTGTATCCCCGGTTAACCACCGGCGGCTTCCTGATCATCGACGACTATGGTGCGTATGCAGGCGCGCGTCAGGCGACGGACGAATATTTCGCGGAGAAGGGCAACCGCCCCTACCTGAACCGCATCGACACGGCCGCTCGGATCGCGGTCAAGCCGGCTTGAGCACTGACCCTGCCGCGACCGGCCGGGTGGCCTTCGTCCTGAAGGGCTATCCGCGGCTTTCGGAGACCTTTATCGCCCAGGAGATCCTGGCGCTGGAACAGCGTGGCCTGGCCATCGACATCTGGTCCCTGCGCCATCCGACAGATGCGACACGCCACCCCGTGCATCAGGACATTGCAGCCCCGGTCAGCTATCTGCCCGAATATCTGCGCGATGAACCGGATCGGGTCCGCGAGGCATGGCGCACCTGTTCCGCATGGCCGTCCTGGCAGACTGCCACTGCGCTGTTCGAGCGGGATTACCGGCGGGACCCGACCGTGAACCGGGTGCGCCGCTTCGGGCAGGGCGTGGTTCTGGCCGCAGAACTGCCACCGACCGTCACGCATCTGCACGCCCACTTCCTGCACACTCCGGCCTCCACCACCCGCTACGCCGCACTGCTGAAGGAGCTGCCGTGGAGCGTCTCCGCGCATGCCAAGGACATCTGGACCAGCCCGGCGTGGGAGAAGCGCGAGAAGCTCTCCGACTGCGCCTTCGCCGTGACCTGTACAGCCGCGAATGCCGAACATCTGGCCCAACTGGCACCGGAGGGACGGGTCAGTCTGGTGTATCACGGCCTTGACCTCGCGCGCTTCCCCGCTGCCCCCGCAACGCGCCCGGAGAACCCGGTGCCCGTCATCCTGTCGGTGGGTCGCGCCGTGACGAAGAAGGGCTATCCGGTGCTGCTGCAGGCCCTGGCGGAAATCGAAGCACCCTGGCGTTTCGTCCATATCGGTGGCGGTGAACAACTGGCCGAGTTGAAACAGCAGGCGCGCGCGCTTGGCATTGCTGACCGGATCGACTGGCGCGGCCCGCAACCACAGCAGGCGGTGCTGGAGGCCTGCCGACAGGCGGACCTGTTCGTGCTGGCCAGCCGCATCGCCGATGATGGTGACCGGGACGGCCTGCCCAATGTCCTGATGGAGGCGCAGAGCCAGGGTCTGCCGGTCGTCGCCACCGCGGTCTCGGCAATTCCCGAACTGGTACGGGACGGCGAGACCGGTCTGCTGGTGCCCCCTGACGACCCGCAGGCGCTGGCCACCGCGCTGTCGCGGATGCTGCGTGATCCGGCGGCGCGGAAGACCATGGGTCAGGCAGGTGAAGCCAGGGTCCGCTCAGCGTTCGACCTGGACCGGTGCATTGACCGGCTGGCTGTGAAATTCGGATTGGAGGCACACGGATGAGGCTCTTCTGCTTCGGATATGGCTTCTCGGCCAGCACACTGGCGCCACAGTTGCGCCAGCGCGGTTTCTCGATCGCGGCGACCGAGCGGTCGGCGGGGTCCCTGCCCGGCGATGTGTCAGGGGTGGCATTCGATGCCAGTGCGGCGCTTCCCGACGGGGCGCTGGACGGTGTCACCCACATCGTTGCGTCGATCCCCCCCGATGATGAGGGCGATCCGGTGCTGCGCCACGCGCGCCAACAGATCATCGCCTGTCCAACCTTGCAGTGGGTGGCCTATCTTTCCACCACCGGGGTCTATGGCGACCGGCAGGGCGGCTGGGTGGACGAGAGCGGTGAACTGAAGCCCGCCGGGCGACGCGGCGAACGGCGGGTGCTGGCGGAGCGGCAATGGCTCGACCTGCAGGATGAAACCGATGCCGCGGTGCAGATATTCCGCCTCGCCGGGATCTACGGCCCCGGACGCAATGGTTTCAGGGCCCTGCGGGAGGGCACTGCGCGGCGGGTGATCCGGAACGGTCAGGTGTTCTCCCGCATCCATGTCGAGGATATTGCCCGGACCCTGCTGGCCTCCATCGACCGGCCCCGGCGCGCCGGAATCTACAATGTCTGCGATGACGAACCGGCCCCGCCGCAGGATGTGGTGGAATTCGCAGCCAATCTGCTGGACATGCCGGTGCCACCCGACACCCCGTTCGAGGACGCCAACCTGAGCCCGATGGGCCGCAGTTTCTATGGCGAGAGCAAACGGGTCAGCAATGATCTGATCAAATCGGAACTGGGCGTGAAACTGCAGTACCCGGACTATCGCACCGGTTTGCGAGCCATTCTGGCGCAGGAACAGGAAGCATGAACCGGACAGGCTGAAGCGGCTGGGCCGATCTATTCCCTGACAGGTGCCGCCGCCGCGATGCCCAGGAAATCGGCGGCCTTGAGGCTGGCACCGCCAACCAGGGCACCATCAACGCCATCAAGCCCGAGCAGTTCAGCAGCATTGCCCGGTTTTACCGAGCCGCCATAGAGGATCCGCAGGGTGTCGATGTCGCCGATCTGCGCCGCCGCCGTCGCGCGGATCGCAGCATGCGCCTCCACGATGTCACCGGTGGACGGGGTCAGGCCGGTGCCGATGGCCCAGACAGGCTCGTAGGCGATCACCGTGTTCACCATCGTGGCACCGTCCGGAAGCGAACCGCTGACCTGCCGCTCCAGCACCGCCAGGGTCTCGCCCGCGCGCCGTTCCGCCTCCGTCTCGCCGACGCAGACGATGGCGACCAGACCGGCGCGCAGCGCAGCCTCCGCCTTTGCCTTGACGATGGCATCTGTTTCCCCGTGATCGGTGCGCCGTTCCGAATGGCCGACGATGACGTGACTGCCGCCCAGATCGGCGATCATCTCCGCTGACACGTCGCCGGTATGCGCGCCACTGACCTCCGCATGGCAATCCTGCCCCGCGACGGCCACGCGATCCGCGATGCCGCGTTCGAACAACGTGACGCGCAGCGGCGAGATCAGGGTTGCAGGCGGCGCGATCAGCAGATGCACGTGTGCCGCCACCGCAAGCCCCTCAGCCAGTGCCGTGGCTTCACGCGCAGCATCACCGGCAAGGCCGTTCATCTTCCAGTTCCCCGCGATCAGCATCTTGCGCATGTCCTGCCCCCCGTCGATTCAGCCCGTTCACGAACCCCAAGCATCCGCTGTCAGGGCCGCCAAGCCAACTGATTCGCGCCCCGCGGCTCAAATCCGCCTGATCCCGCCCTGAACCCGCCTTCCGCAGGTTGCGGATGCACCGACTGATGCGTAATGTCCGCCATCCTCAATTCACGGACATCAGCGGCGGATCATGATCAGCAATCTCGGCAAGGGCGCAGGCAAGTGGGTCGTACGAATCCTGCTGGTCCTGCTCATTCTCAGTTTTGCCTTCTGGGGGATCAACGACTACATCACCGGCCCGACCAATCCGCCGGTGGCTGACGTCGGCGGCGAAGTGATCGACGCCAGCACCTTCGCGAACGAGGCGAGTCGTCGCCTGCGCCTGTTGCAGCAACAGCAGAACATGGTGCTGCAGCCGCGCGAGGCGCTTGCATTCGGCATCTATGACCAGGTGCTGTCATCGCTGATCGACCGCCGGACGCTGAACATGCGGGCGACGGAGCTCGGCCTCGCCGTGCCGGACACCTCCGTCAGTGCAGCGGCCCACGCCAACCCGAACTTCCAGAACCAGCTTGGCCAGTACGACCCGGTCCGGTTCGAACAGGTGATCCGCCAGCTTGGCTATCGCTCCCCCAACGCCTTCGCAGAGGACCTGCGTGGCGACCTGATCCGTCGCCAGATACAGGCGTCCGTCACCGCCGGACTGGATGTGGGTGTCAACGCCTTCGCCAAGGCCCTGTTTTCGTTCCAGAACGAGGCTCGGAACATCCGCTTCATCTCCGTGCCGAACGACCGGCTGGCCGATACGGCACCGCCGAGCGAGAACGATCTGACGACCTATCACGAAGCCCATCCGGAGCTGTTCTCCACCCCGGAACGCCGCCGCATCCTGCTGATCGACCTGTCCCCCGAAACCATCGCCCCCGATATTGCCGTCAGTGATGCGGAGGTCGAGCAGGCCTATCAGGATCAGCTCGCCAGCTTCACCGTTGCGGCTTCGCGCACGGCCGATCAGGCGATCTTCGCGGACGAGGATGGCGCCAACGCCGCGCTTGCCAGCGTGAACGAGGGCCTGTCCTTTGCCGCCGCCGTGGAAAAGCAGAATGGCAACGCACCGACGAGCCTGGGCACCGTGCGCCCCGGCGACGTGCCGGGTGATCTGGGCGAGGCCGTGTTCAACGCCGAGGTCGGCGAGGTTGCCGGACCGGTACAGACCGCCTTTGGCTGGCATCTGGTGCAGGTCACCGACGTGACGGAGGCGACCACGCGACCGCTGTCTGAGGTGCGCGAGGAACTGCTGAACGCCATACGGATCGAGCATGCGCTGGAACGCGTGATTGATCTTGGGAACCAGGTCGAGGATGAGCTGGCAGGCGGCAACCGGCTGCGTGCCGTCGGTGATGCGGTTGGCATCGCGGTGCGGGAGATCGGTCCCGTTGACCGCAACGGTGTCGACATGGACGGCACGGAACTGGACGCACCGCTGCCGCCGCAGGCCCTCGGGTCAGCCTTCGCGCTGGGACAGGACGAAGATCTGGAACTGCAGGAAACCAGCGATGGCGGCTACTTCGTTGTCGAGGTCGTGGAGGTCATCGAACCGGAACTGCGTCCCTTCGCCGATGTGAAGACGGAGGTGACAGCCGCATGGCGAGCCGAGAATCTGGCGAAGGCTGCTGGTGAGGTCCGCAACAAGCTGCTGGAGCGCCTGCAGGCCGGCACCACGCTTGACGGGCTGGCCGGGGAACTCGACGTCACGGTACAGGCCGCAGATGCGATAACCCGTCAGGGTGGCGCACCGGAACTGGCGGGCACCCTGCGCACGATCGTCTTCTCTGCGCAGGCCGGAGACCATGCGGGTGGGGAGCACGCCAGCGAACCCGCCCAGGTCCTGGCCGAGGTTGTGGAGATCATCGAGGCCAATCCGCTCGAGAGCGCGGGACAGATTGCGGCGCTGGAAGCCGCCATCGGTGAATCCATGGCCGAGGATGCCTTCGCCACCTATCAGCAGCAGTTGCGGGACGAGTTCGGCGTCGGCGTCAATCGTCAGGCCATGATCCAGGCCATCGACCCGGCCCTGCTGCGCGAAATCGAGTAGTGGTCGCGGCCAACCGGCCGGACCCGATCAGGAGAGCCTGAGCCATGGCCTTCACACCAAGCGCGGATGATTTTGCCACCCGGTATGATGCGGGTGAGGGCCAGGTGGTCTGGACCGAGATCGTCGCCGACCTGGAAACCCCGGTTTCCGCCTTCATGAAGCTGGCGGACGGTCGCCCGAACGTCTTCCTGCTGGAGTCAGTGGAGGGCGGGGCCGTGCGCGGTCGCTATTCCTTCATCGGCATGAAGCCGGACCTGATCTGGCGTGCGCATGGCAATAGTGCCGAAATCAACCGCTCCGCCCGTTTCGACCCGGACGCGTTCGAACCCTGTGCCGAACCGACGCTGGAGAGCTTCCGCAAGCTGGTGGCGGAGATGCACATCGACATGCCGCACCAGTTGCCGCCCATGTCGGCGGGGCTGTTCGGCTACATGGCCTATGACACCGTCAAGCTGATGGAACGGCTGCCCGCCGCCAACCGCGACGTGCTGGGCGTGCCGGACGCGCTCTACGTGCGCCCGACGGTCATCGCCATCTTCGATTCCGTGCGCGACATGGTCAGCATCGTGACACCGGTCTGGCCACAGCCCGGCGTCGGCGCCCGCCAGGCCTACAACCGAGCCTGCGAACGGCTGGCGGACACGGTGGCCGATTTCGAGCGCGCCCTGCCCTACAGCCGCAGCGGCGTGGACAATCTGGCAAGCCTGCCGGAGCCGAAGTCCAACATGACCCGGCCCGAATATTACGCGATGGTGGAGAAGGCGAAGGAATACATCCGCGCCGGCGACATCTTCCAGGTGGTGCCATCACAGCGCTTCGAGGTGCCTTTCGAACTGCCGCCCTTCGCGCTCTACCGCGCCCTGCGTCGGACCAATCCCTCGCCCTTCCTGTACTACCTGAATTTCGGCGATTTCTCCGTCGTCGGGTCCAGCCCGGAGATCCTGGTGCGCGTTCGTGATGGCCAGGTGACCGTCCGCCCGCTCGCCGGAACCCGTCCGCGTGGCGCGACCCCGGCGGAGGATCAGGCGCTGGAGAAGGAACTGCTGGCCGATCCGAAGGAACTGGCCGAACACCTGATGCTGCTCGACCTGGGCCGCAACGACGTGGGCCGTGTGGCGAAGATCGGCACCGTGAAGGTGACCGAGGAATTCGCCATCGAGCGCTACAGCCAGGTCATGCACATCGTCTCCAACGTCGAGGGCGAGATGGACCCGGCGCATGATGCGCTGGACGCCCTGATCGGTGGCTTTCCGGCGGGCACGGTCAGCGGTGCGCCGAAGATCCGCGCCATGGAGATCATCGACGAGCTGGAGAGCGACAAGCGCCACCTCTATGCGGGCGGCATCGGTTACTTCTCCGCCAGCGGCGCCATGGACACGGCCATCGTGCTGCGCACCGCCGTCGTCAAGGACGGGGTGATGCATGTGCAGGCCGGCGGCGGCGTGGTCGCCGACAGTGACCCGGAGGCCGAGTATCAGGAGACGGTGAACAAGGCCAAGGCCCTGATGCGCGCAGCGGAGGAAGCCGTCCGCTTCGCCCAGAGCGGTGGCGTCAACGCCCCGCGCTGACCGGAATCAAATCTGAAAGCCGGGCCAGCCGGAATTGCGTGCGGTCCAAGGTCGCCACGAACCGTTCCAGCGCCTCCAGCGTCCGCCGGTGCGGATGACCTATGGCTACGACCTGCCCGGTGGCTGACGCGATCTCCAGCGTGCGCTGCAACTGCGCCTCCGCCATCGCGCCTGTCCCGTCAGGGTCCAGAAACACGTCACGTGACAGCGTCGCCAATCCGGCCTGCTCTGCCGCCACCGCTGCGGCAGTTTCCGCCGTGGTCCGGGAATCGAGGAAGAACAGCCCCCGCCCTGCCAGCCGCGCCATGATCCGGTCCATTGCGTCCCGGTCCGCCGTCAGCCGACTGCCCATGTGGTTGTTCAGACCATCCAGCCGGTCGAATTTCGCCAGTGCCGCGTCCAGTCGGGCAATCTGCTCCCCCGGCGGCTGATCCACCAGCAATGCCCCGGGACCGGGGTCCGCCGGTCCGACCGGTTCCATCGGCATGTGCAGCAGGACAGTGCGCCCCGACTCACGTGCGCTGTTCGCCAATTCACGCACATTGGCGGCGTAGGGCAGGAAGGCGAAGGTCACGGCGACCGGCAGACCGGAGGCGCGTTCTAGGGCGGCCCGATCCGGTCCCATGTCGTCCAGCACGATAGCAATGCGCGCGCGGCCGTCGGATTCCTGCGGCAGGACGACTGCGGTCAGTCGCGGGAAGATAGCCACCAGCGGGTCCGGTGCCGGGCTGCTGTCCGCCAGTCTGACATCCAGTCTCTGGGCCGGGTGAAGCACCGTCGGCTCCACCACCCTGTCCGGCCAGAACAGTGTCAGCGCCAGCGCGCCAAGGGCCAGCAGCAGCACGCCAAGCCCCAATCGACGCAACTGTCGCGTCCTTCCACCCCTGCCCTCATGCTGCGACATGCTTGACGCCCCGCGTTCGCACTGTTTTCTTGACGCCGCCCTGACGGTGCGGCGGAATTCGGCGCGCCCTCCGGCGCTGTTCGCCTGGGACTGACACCATGATTCTGCTGATCGATAACTATGACAGTTTCACCTATAACCTCGTTCACTATCTGGGCGAACTGGGTGCCAGGGTCACAGTCTGGCGAAACGACATGATCAGCGTCGAGGATGCGCTTGCCCTGAAGCCCAAAGCAGTGGTGCTTTCCCCCGGCCCCGGTCGACCGGAGAGTGCCGGCATCTCCCTCGATCTGGTGCGCAATGCGCCTGCGGACCTGCCTATCCTGGGTGTCTGCCTGGGCCACCAGACCATCGGTCAGGTCTTCGGAGCGGACATCGTTCGTGCCGAGGAACTGATGCATGGCAAGATGTCACCGGTTCGCCACGCGGGCACAGGTGTGTTCGACGGGCTTCCCGACGGTTTCTCCGCCACGCGCTACCATTCGCTCACCGTCGCGCCGGCCAGTGTGCCGGACGTCCTGGAGGTCACAGCCCGCACCGAAGATGGCGTGATCATGGGCCTGCAGCATCGGGACCGCCCGGTGCACGGGGTCCAGTTCCACCCGGAGAGCATTGCTTCGGAGCATGGACATGCCCTGCTCGGCAACTTCCTGAATTCTGCCGGACTGAAGAGGGCAGCCTGATGACCAACGAGATCGAGACCTTCAAGGGGCTGATCGGCCGTGTGGCCGAGCGCCAGGAACTTTCCGTCGAGGATGCCCGCACCGCCTTCGACATCATGATGTCGGGCGATGCCACCCCGTCACAGATGGGCGCATTCCTGATGGCGCTGCGGGTACGCGGCGAAACGGTCGATGAACTGACCGGTGGCGCCATGGCGATGCGGGCCAAGGCCCAGGGCATTACCGCCCCGGCCAACGCCATCGACACCTGCGGCACCGGCGGCGACGCCAAGGGCACCTGGAACGTCTCCACCGCCGTCAGCTTCGTGCTCGCGGCCCACGACATTCCGGTGGCCAAGCACGGCAATCGCGCCCTGTCATCCAAGACCGGCGCGGCGGACGTCCTGACCGCACTGGGCGTCAATATCGAATGCCCCTTCCCGCTGGTGGAGAAGTCGCTCAGGGATGCCTGCATCGGATTCCTGATGGCCCCGCGCCATCATGGTGCCATGCGCCATGTCGGCCCGACCCGGGTGGAACTGGGCACGCGCACGATCTTCAACCTGCTGGGACCGCTTTCCAACCCGGCGGGCGCAAAGCGCCAGATCATGGGCGTGTTCGCGAAGCAGTGGGTCGAGCCGCTGGCCCATGTGCAGAACCAGCTCGGCGCGGAACGTGTCTGGGTCATGCATGGCGCGGACGGCATGGACGAACTGACCACCACCGGCGTCACCCATGTGGCGGAACTGGCGAACGGGCAGGTCCGCACCTTCGACGTCACCCCGGAGGACGCCGGTCTGACCGTCGCGGCGCCGGATGATCTGAAGGGCGGGGAACCGGCCGAGAACGCGGCAGCCCTGCGCGGTGTGCTGCAGGGGCAGAAGAACGCGTTCCGCGACATCGTGCTGCTGAACGCCGCCGCCGGTCTGATCGTCGCCGAGAAGACGGAGACCCTGCGCGAAGGTGCCGCCATGGCGGCGGAGGTGCTGGACAATGGCAGGGCGCTGGCCCGGCTGGAGCAGCTTGTCGCCATCTCCAATGAAACCGGAGGGGCCTGAGCCATGGCGACGGATACCGGAACCGGTACGGTTCTCGACCGCATCTGCGCCGACAAGCGGGAGCACATCGCCGCCTGCAAGGCCGAACGCCCGCTGGCCGCTGTTGAGGCTGCGGCCCGTGCGGCTGATGCGCCAAGGGGCTTCATCGCGGCGCTGGAGCGGGACCAGGCCGCAGGGCGCTACGGGCTGATCACGGAGATCAAGAAGGCATCGCCGTCGAAGGGGCTGATCCGCGCCGACTTCGACCCACCGTCACTGGCCCGCGCCTATGAGGCGGGTGGCGCATCGTGCCTGTCGGTGCTGACCGACATCCCCTACTTCCAGGGGGCGGACGGCTATCTGGTTGCGGCACGGACCGCCGTGTCCCTGCCCGCGCTGCGCAAGGACTTCATGCTCGACACCTACCAGGTGGCGGAGGCACGGGCGCTCGGCGCCGACTGCATCCTGCTGATCATGGCGGCGCTGTCGGATGACCAGGCGAAGGAACTGGAGGACGCTGCCATCGGATGGGGCATGGATGTGCTGGTGGAGGTGCATGACATCGGCGAGCTGGAACGGGCCCGCACCCATCTGAAGAGCCGCCTGATCGGCATCAACAACCGCAACCTCAAGACCCTGGACGTCAGTCTGGAGACCACCATCGAATGCGCCCGTGCGCTGCCTGATGACTGTGTCGCCGTCAGCGAGAGCGGGCTGAACAGCCGCGCCGATCTGGACCGCATGGCGGAGGCGGGCTGCAAGAGCTTCCTGATCGGCGAGAGTCTGATGCGACAGGATGATGTTTCTGCCGCCGTTCAGGCGCTGCTGCAGGATCCGGCAGCACCTCTGCAGGCAGCGTCCTGACCATGTCCGGCTTCACCCATTTCGATGACAAGGGTGCCGCCCGCATGGTCGACGTCGGGGACAAGGATGAAACCGAGCGCACGGCCACTGCAGAGGCCCGGATCATCATGCAGCCCGAAACCCTGGCGCTGATCCGCGAAGGCAAGGCCAGGAAGGGCGATGTGCTGGGTGTCGCGCGGCTGGCCGGGATAATGGGGGCTAAGAAGACCCCGGACCTGATCCCGCTCTGCCATCCACTGGCGCTGACCAACGTGGAACTGGAACTGACCACCGAAGACACCCCCGAACCCGCCGTCGTCATCCGCGCGACCTGCAAGCTGCGTGGCAAGACCGGCGTGGAGATGGAGGCACTGACCGCCGCATCCATCGCTGCCCTGACGGTCTACGACATGTGCAAGGCCGTGGACCGGGGCATGGAGATCCGGAACGTGCGGCTGCTGTTCAAGGACGGTGGCAAGTCCGGGCGTTACGCAGCACCATGATCCCGGTCGCGGAAGCGCGTGCGCGCATCCTGGCCCAGATGCCGCAGATGCCTGCCGAGTGGATCTCCATTGCCGAGGCCGATGGCCGCGTGCTGGCCGAACCCGCCATCGCCCAGCGTACGCAGCCGCCCGCCGACCTCTCGGCCATGGATGGTTACGCGGTTCTGGGAACGGATGTCGTCTCCGCCGGGGCCAGCCTGAACTGCATTGGTGAGTCGGCAGCGGGCCACGCCTTCGACGGCGAAGTGAAACCGGGCGAGTGCGTGCGCATCTTCACGGGCGCGCCCCTGCCCCCCGGCACCGACACGATCCTGATACAGGAAGACACGGATGTTTCAGGCACCACCGTCGTCACGACGGAGGCCCTGAAGACAGGCACCTATGTCCGCCGGGCCGGGCTCGATTTCCGCGCCGGTGAAACAGGTCTTCAGCCGGGCCGGGACATCGGTCCCCGCGACCTCGGTCTGCTTGCCGCGATGAACGTCCCATGGGTCGGTGTGCGGCGGCGTCCCCGCATCGCGCTGCTCTCCACCGGCGACGAGCTCGTGCGACCGGGTGAGGCGCTGGGTCCGAACCAGATCGTCTCCTCCAATGCCATCTCGCTGGCCGCACTTGTTCGCCGCGCCGGGGCGGAGCCTGTCGATATCGGCATCGCGGAGGATCGCCCCGATGCCCTGGCTGAGGCTGCCGCGCGGGCAGCCGGCTGCGACATGCTGGTGACCCTCGGCGGGGCCTCCGTCGGCGATCACGACCTCGTGCAGGACGTACTGGGTGACAAGGGTCTGGCGCTGGACTTCTGGCGCATCGCCATGCGCCCCGGCAAGCCGCTGATGTTCGGACAGTTCGGCGACGTGCGCCTGCTGGGCCTGCCGGGCAACCCGGTCTCCGCCGTGGTCTGCGGCCTGCTGTTCCTGCGCCCGGCCATCCGCCGGATGCTGGGTGCGGAGGATGTGGAGCCGGAGGTGCGCACGGCGACGCTGGGCCGCGATCTGGCCGAGAATGACCGGCGGGAGGACTATCTGCGCAGCGAACTGCATCTCGACGCGGATGGTCACGCAACCGTCACCCCGTTCGCGCGCCAGGACTCCTCCATGCTGCATGTCCTCTCCCGCGCCGGCGCACTCGCCATACGTGCACCCCATGCGGAGTCGCTGAAGGCGGGAAGCCCGATTTCCTACATCCCCCTGACCGGCATGATCTGAAACCGGACGACGGAACCACATGGGGACCAACGCCGGGTTGAAACAGGAACATTGACGGAATTCCGGAACTTTCATAGAACATAGGCGGTCTAACCAAGTGATTCGTTTCGGGTTTCATGACCCTGACCGGCCGCGCGGAAGGACGAACCAGCAACGCACACTCAGATGTGCCCTCAGCGGGGGATCGCCATGCTGACCCGGAAACAGCACGAACTGCTTCTGTTCGTGGACAGGCACCTGAACGAGAATGGTGTTTCACCGTCCTTCGACGAGATGAAGGACGCCCTGAACCTGAAGTCCAAGTCGGGCATCCATCGCCTGATCTCGGCGCTGGAGGAGCGGGGTTTCATCCGGCGCCTGCCGCATCGTGCCCGCGCGCTGGAGGTCCTGCGCCTGCCGGACGCCGCGACCCCTGCGGGCCGCCGTGCCTCCGGGGAGCCGGTGCTGAGTTCCAGCGGCTTCCGGCCGACGGTGGTCAGCAACCCGGATCTGCCGCTGTCTTCCGCGCCGCCGCCCGCTTCCCGCACCGCAAGCGACACGGTCAGCCTGCCACTCTATGGCCGGATCGCCGCCGGTACGCCGATCGAGGCCCTGCGCGACCATTCGAACTATGTCGATGTACCGTCCCACATGGTCGGACGCGGCGAACATTACGCACTGGAAGTCGCCGGTGATTCGATGATCAACGCCGGCATTCTCGACGGCGACACGGTGATCGTGGAACGCGGCGACGTGGCCGACAATGGCAGCATCGTCGTGGCCCTGGTGGAGGGGGAGGAAGTCACCCTGAAACGCCTGCGCCGCCGCAGCAACGCCATCGCGCTGGAGCCGGAGAACCCGGCTTACGAGACCCGGATCTACCGTCCCGATCAGGTGCGGGTCCAGGGACGTCTCGTGGCCCTGTTCCGGCAATATTGAACCTGACCGCGCGGCGGCATCACTGCCGCCAGTAGTGTTCGCTGCGCGGTATCGGTCGCCGGACCCAGGGACGATTGCCCCGGTGGGCGTTGACCGACTGGACCGAGGGGCCGGATCGGGCACTGAGGTGCAGCGTGTGCGGCCCGTCGCGCCAGAGGTCGAAGAAGTCCACGACCACCCGCGCCGACGGGCAACGCCCGCGCACAGGAACAGTGGCAATCACCACATCCGCACGCCCGCAGTCGTCGCGCACCGCACGCTCGTCCACCGGCAGCGCGATCATCCAGCCATCGCGGCGCAGGATGCAGCCAAGCAGGTCGCAGCGCAGGTTGCCGTCGGCACTGGCACCGTCCAGCGGCCAGCGACCGCCCGGTTCCGAGGTGCCGACGCGCGCCAGCCATTGCTGCGCCACGAACTTCTCGCGCCGCAGCGTTGACAGCAGCAGCCCGCCGTCCTGCGCGGTGACGGCGGTAAGTCGCCCGTCACCGGTGACGCGCACCAGCGGGCCATCTGCCACATAGGGGCTTGCCATACCCAGCAGGATCGCCAGCCAGCCCAGGTTCCGCCAGCCGCCCGACCACAGACACAGCCAGAGTCCGCCGACGGTCACCGTGACCAGTCCGACGGCGGGCATGGCCGGTACCAGCCGCACCGCCCCCTCAAGCTCTGCCACGCCATGCGCAATGCGAAGGATGAGGTCGATTCCCTCCCCCATCAGCCAGAGCGGCACGCCCTCCAGTCCCAGCGGCATGACGATCAGGGCAAGCGTACCCGCAGGCATGACCCAGAAGCCTGTGACCGGCACGGCGGCCAGGTTGGCAATGACGCCATAGTCCGCAACTCGTCCGAAGTGGAAGATCGCGAAGGGTGCGGTCGCCAGACCGGCGATGATCGTGGTGACACCGACCCCGGCAAGATAGATCAGCGCGCGGCCTGCCGGGCCCGTGTCCCGTGTCCGGCGCAGCATCCGTTCGCCGAACCGCTCATAGGTCGCAACGAGCGCTGTCACGGCGGCAAAGGACATCTGGAAGCCCGGCTCCGTCAGCGCCTCCGGCGTCATCAACAGCACCGCAAGCGCCGCAATGGCCACGGTACGCAGGGAGATCGCGCGCCGGTCGGTCAGCACCGCCAGCATCACCAGCGACACCATGATGAAGGCGCGGATGGTTGGCACCGATGCACCGGTCAGCACCAGATAGAACAGGCCGCCACACAGTGCGGCAACGGCGGCGATCTTCTTGATCGGCCAGTTGAGGGCAATGGCCGGTCGCAGCGCCAGTCCGAAGCGGATCAGCCAGAACAGGAAGCCGCTGACCAGTCCCATGTGCAATCCGGAAATGGCGAGCAGATGCGCCAGCCCGGCGTCCCGCAGCGCCTGTGTATCGCTTCCCGGAATGCCGCCCCTGTCCCCGATCAGCAGGGCAACGGCAACCCCGCCCGCAGCACCATCCAGTGCGGTCCTGATCCGCGCCGCCATGTGATCGCGCAGCCGGGGCACGGCCTGACCCGCGGCTGATCCGGGGTCAATGACCCGAACCGGTCCAAGGGCGTAGCCACTGCCGCCGATGCCCCGGAAGAAGGCATGACGCTGAAAATCGAATGCCCCCGGTTCGACCGGTGGTGACGGTGGCAGCAGGTTGGCCAGCACTTCGATACGGTCACCGGGCCGCGCCGTGTCACCACGGGTGCGGACCGTGACCCGCACCCGATGCGGCAGGTCGGTCGCGTGCAGTTTGGCGAACCCCGAAGGCTGGATCGTCAGGCGCGTGTCCCCCTCCCGCACCTCCACCCGCTCCACCATGCCGGACAGTTGCGACGGGCCGATCTCGGCGGGCAGGACAGGGGCGGCAACCAGCAGTGTCCGCAAGACAGCCGCCGCCAGCCCCAGCGCAACCAGACCGAATACAAGCGAGACCGGGGCCAGGGTGGTGCCGCGAAACTGCCACATCGCGAACATGGCCAGCAGCACAGCAACGGCGGCGAGCGGCCAGCCCGGTTCGGTGGGGAGCGCAAAGTAGAGACCGATCCCGCTGGCGAACACCACGGGCAGCCAGAAGAACAGGCGCCCCCGCTCCTGCGCCAGCAGGGCACCCACCGTATCCACCGGACGCGCAAGGGCGGCACCGGTGATTGCCAGCATCGTTCCCAGTCGTCTCGTCACCTGCCGGGCGATGTGATACATGACCGCCTCCCGCCCGGGACTTTATGTCTTTCTGCCAAATGGAGAAACATTGATGGCGCGTTCGGAAGTGGTGACACGGTTCGCCCCCTCCCCCACCGGGTTCCTGCATATCGGCGGAGCGCGGACGGCCCTGTTCAACTGGCTGTTCGCCCGTCACCACGGCGGACGCTTCCTGCTGCGGATCGAGGATACGGACCGCCAGCGCTCCACACCGGAGGCAATCGAGGCGATCTTCAGCGGCCTGAACTGGCTGGGCCTGCAGGGCGATGAGGAACCCGTGTTCCAGTTCGCCCGCGCTGAACGCCACGCCGAGGTGGCGCAGATGCTGCTCGACAGCGACAATGCCTATCGCTGCTACACCAGCCCCGAGGAACTGACCGCGATGCGGGAGGCGCAGCGCGCCGCCAGCCAGCCCGTTCGCTATGACGGACGCTGGCGCGACCGCGACCCGGCGGAGGCACCGGCGGGCGTCGATCCCGTCATCCGGCTGCGCGCGCCGCAGTCCGGCAGCACGGTGATCGCGGATGCTGTGCAGGGTGAGGTGACGTTCCAGAACGACCAGCTCGACGACCTGATCCTGCTGCGCGCGGACGGCACACCGACCTACATGCTGTCCGTCGTCGTCGATGATCACGACATGAACGTCAGCCACGTCATCCGGGGTGACGATCATCTGGTCAATGCCGCACGACAGAGCCTGATCTATCAGGCACTCGGCTGGGATGTGCCCGTCTTCGCGCACATTCCGCTGATCCACGGCGCGGACGGCGCGAAACTGTCGAAGCGGCATGGCGCGCTGGGCGTGGATGCCTATCGCGAGATGGGATATCTGCCTGAAGCGGTACTTAATTACCTCGTTCGATTGGGGTGGGCACATGGTGACGACGAGATCTTCTCCATCGAGCAGGCCATCGAATGGTTCGGGCTGGAGGCCGTCGGCCGCGGTGCCTCGCGGTTTGACTTCGCCAAGCTGGAGAACCTGAACGGCCATTACCTGCGTGAGGGCGACAATGACCGCCTGACCAGCCTGGTCGCCGAACGGCTGGGCATCTCTGACGACGCTGCGGCGGTCGCCCGCATCAACGGCCTGATGGACGGCCTGAAGGAACGGGCCAAGACGGTCATCGAGCTGGCCGACAGCGCCGCCTTCCTGGTGGCATCGCGCCCGCTGAGCATGAACGCCAAGGCGGCGAAGCTGGTCGACGGCGATGCAAAGACTGTTCTGGCCGGGGTTCATGCCGCACTTGCAGCATTGCAGAGCTGGGATGCAGAGAGCACAGACGCGGCGGTTCGGGCCTATGCGGAATCGAACGAACTGAAGCTGGGCAAGGTCGCTCAGCCATTGCGCGCGGCGCTGACAGGCTCCAACATGTCACCCGGCATCTTTGATGTTCTGGTGGCTCTGGGCCGCGAGGAGTCCCTGGCGCGGATCGACGATTGCCTCTGACGCGCTATCTCGGGATCCACGCGAAGGGGACGCCGGGCGTGTGCAATGGTCCGGCTTTGGGTATAATGGTTCGCATGTGCGGTATCGATTTTCCGGTGCCGACGAAGTAGCGTGCGGATGCAACAGATGAGGGGTCAGATAATGGATGAAGCGAAGAAAACCGGCAGTGCCAGCCTTGCGACCGGCGGGGGATCAAACATCGATTTCGATGTCCTTT
>BQJF01000038.1 GCA_021604565.1 Minwuia thermotolerans
GGTCGTGGATCGTTTCAATCATCCGCTGCTTATAGCGCCACGGTCACGATACTGCAGCTTTGGTTGAAATCGGGGGCGCGACGGTTATATTCCCGGCACTTTCATCAAGCCCGCCTGGTGCGGGTCACCTGATCTCCGTGCATGGAGCGACCAAATGCTGATTTCCCCGGCCTACGCGCAGGCCGCCGGAGGCGGTGGCGATATTTTCTCCGCCATCCTGCCCCTCGTCCTCATCTTCGGTGTCTTCTATTTCCTGCTGATCCGTCCGCAGCAGAAGAAGATGAAGGAGCATCGCTCCATGGTGGAGAACGTGCGCCGCGGCGACACGGTCGTCACCGGTGGCGGCATCATCGGCCGCGTCACCAAGGTCAAGGACGAGGCGACGATCCAGGTCGAGATCTCGGAGAATGTCCGCATCGATGTCGTCAAGGGCACGCTGACCGAGGTGCGTACCAAGTCGCAGCCCGCCAGCGGCGATGCCAAGCCGGCGGCGCCGGCGAACGAGGACAAGGGCGGCCTGCTCGGCAAGCTCGGTCTGAAGAAGTAAGCTGACGCGACCATTCGCGTTTCCCGCATCGTGACGTAAAGGCAGCCGATCAAGCCCATGCTCTATTTTGCCAAGTGGAAGATTGCGGTCATTGCTGCCGTCTGCCTGATCGGCCTCGTCTTCACGGTGCCGAACTTCCTGACGTCGGAGACGCGCCAGTCGATTCCCGACTGGCTGCCGAACCAGTCGATCAATCTCGGCCTCGATCTGCAGGGTGGCTCGCATCTGCTGCTGCAGATCGACCGGGAGGCCGTTCTGCGGGACCGGCTGACCGATCTGGCGGAGACCATGCGCAACGATCTGGGCGACATTCGCCCGCGCATCCGCCGATCCGGTTTCCGGGTCGGTGACCTGTCCGTATCGTTCGAGGTGCGCGACACGGATCGCATGGAGGAAGTGCGGGAGGTCCTGCGCGGTCTGGTGACCCAGATCGGCGGCGGCATCTCCGTCGGTGCCGGTGGTCCGGACCTGCAGATCTCTACCGACGGCAACCGCTTCATCGCGACGCTGACGGAGGCGGGGATCAACGCCCGTCTGTCATCGGCAGTGCAGCAGTCCATCGAGATCGTGCGCCGCCGTGTTGACGAGACCGGCGTCAATGAACCGACGATCCAGCGCCAGGGCGAGGATCGCATCCTGATCCAGTTGCCGGGTGTCGATGACCCTGACCGGGTCAAGCGACTGCTTGGGCGTACGGCCAAGATGACCTTCCACCTGGTTGACCTGAGTGCCGATCCGAACGCCGCACGGCTGCCGCCTGGCACCATGGTGCTCTACGAGGAAGAGGGCGAGGCCCGCATCCCCTGGGCCGTCCGCAAGAAGGTCGAGGTCTCGGGCGAGCATCTGGTCGATGCGCAGCCGAACTACCAGGACGGTCGCCCGGTGGTGTCCTTCCGCTTCGATGCTGTCGGTGCCCGCAAGTTCGGCCAGATCACCAGCCAGAACGTCGGGCGTCCGTTCGCCATCGTGCTGGACGACAAGGTGATCTCCGCGCCGCGGATCGAAAGCGCCATCCTGCAGGGCTCCGGCATCATCACTGGCGGGTTCTCGGTTCAGGAAGCCAACGATCTGGCCGTCCTGCTGCGTGCCGGTGCCTTGCCTGCGCCACTGACGATTCTGGAGGAACGCACGGTCGGGCCGGATCTCGGTGCGGATTCCATCGCGGCAGGCGAAATGGCTGCCATCATCGGATTTGCGGCGGTCGTGGTCTTCATGTTCCTGGCCTATGGCCCCGTGTTCGGCATTGCGGCGAACACGGCGCTGGTGACCAACCTGGTGCTGATCATCGGGGCGCTGTCCGCGCTGCAGGCGACGCTGACCCTGCCGGGTATTGCCGGTATCGTGCTGACCATCGGCATGGCGGTTGATGCTAACGTGCTGGTCTTCGAACGGATACGTGAGGAACTGGCCAATGGCCGCTCCCCGTTCAATGCGGTGGAGGCCGGTTATCGCCGTGCCCTGACCACCATCGTCGATGCCAATGTCACCACCGGTTTCGCCGCCGCCGTGCTGTTCGCCATGGGCTCCGGCCCGGTGCGTGGCTTCGCGGTGACGCTGTTTCTCGGCATCATCTGCTCCATGTTCACCGCCATCCTGCTCAGCCGGATGATTGTTGCGCTCTGGCTCCGCCGGAAGCGCCCCAACGTGCTGACGGTCTGAGGAGGATACGCCCATGTTTCGTCTGAAACTCGTTCCCGCGAAGACCAGCCTGCGTTTCATGGAACGCCGGAAGATCGCCTTCGTGCTTTCCGTGCTGCTGATCCTCGGATCCATCGTCATGTACTTCGGTCAGGGGCTCAACCGGGGCATCGACTTCGAGGGCGGTATCCTGGTCGAGGTCAAGACCGAGGGACCAGCCGACCTGGCCGCCATGCGCAGCCTGATGAGTGGTCTCGGGCTGGGGCAGGTGGCGCTGCAGGAATTCGGCGCCCCCGACGACGTGCTGATCCGCGTCGAACGCCAGCCGGGTGGTGCGGAGGCACAGCAGACGGCAGTCAGTACCGTCAAGTCGGCTCTGGACCCTGAATTTCCGGGTATCAGCTACCGACGTGTCGAATTCGTCGGGCCAACCGTTTCCGCTGAACTGGTTGAGGCGGCGACGATTGCCGTCCTGACCTCCGTCGTCATCATGCTGATCTACATCTGGCTGCGGTTCGAGTGGCATTTCTCCGTCGGTGCCGTGATCGCGCTGGTGCATGATGTGGTGATCACGCTCGGCATGTTCGCGGTGACGGGGATCGAGTTCAACCTGGCCTCCGTCGCGGCGATCCTGACCATCGTCGGCTATTCGATCAACGACACGGTGGTGGTCTATGACCGCATCCGGGAGAACCTGCGGAAGTACAAGCAGCTTCCCCTGCCTGACCTGCTCAACGTCTCCATCAACGACACCCTGTCGCGCACGGTGATGACCTCCGTCACCACCCTGCTGGCGCTGGTGGCCCTGTTCGTCTTCGGCGGCGAGGTCATTCGCGGCTTTGCCTTTGCGATGATCTGGGGCGTGCTGATCGGTACCTATTCCTCCATCTTCGTGGCGGCACCGGTTCTGATGGTGCTTGGACTGAAGCGCGGCACCCGGGATGCGGAGGGCGAACAGGGCGACAAGGCGACCGCCTGACAATGGATATCACCCCGGCCATACCCGCCGGTCGCCAGGTCATCGATGGATATGGCGGCAATGGTTTCCGGATCAGCCACCAGCGGCGTGAAGGCTCGGTGCTGGTGTTCCCGACCGAGACCCTGTCGTGGTCCGTGTCCGCGATGGGCGACCTGACTGCCGATCACTTCCAGCCGGTTCTGGAGCGCGCGGCGGAGGTCGAGGTGCTGCTGCTCGGCTGCGGTGCCTCCATTGCCTTCCTGAAGCATGACCTGCGGGCGCTGCTGAAGGATCACGGCATCGTTGCGGACCTGATGGATACGGGCGCCGCCTGCCGGACCTACAACGTGCTGCTGTCGGAGGATCGCAGGGTCGCCGCCGCCCTGATCGCCGTGGAATGAGCGACGGCGACGAAAGCGAAGTTGCCGTCGAACCGCATGGCCTCGACCCGCTTGCGGCAGACCTGCGTACCGGTGATGCCGACCGGTTCTATACCGCCATGTTCGCGGCACCGGCTCCACGCAAGCGACTGCTGGCCCTCTACGCCTTCAATCTGGAAGTGGCCCGCACGCGGGAGCGGGTCTCGGAGCCGATGCTGGGCCAGATCCGGCTGCAGTGGTGGCGGGAGGCGCTGGACGAGATGGCGGCGGGGCAGGTGCGCAACCATCCGGTCTGCACGGCGCTGAACGACTGGCTCGGGGACGGTTTTCCGGCGGAGGTCAGGACGCGACTGGACGCGATCCTGGCTGCACGTGAACTGGATCTGGAAGACAGTGCGTTCCCCACTCTCGACAGCTTCCGCGACTATGCTGCCGCGACCGGCGGCACCCTGCTGGAACTGGGGTTGCATGCCACCGGGACCGCTGGCAGGGGCATGGAGCTCGTCGCCCGCCATGTCGGGACCGCCTATGCCATCACCGGCCTGATCCGGGCCATTCCCTTCGCCGGGACGGTGGGGCGGATGCTGATCCCGCAGGATGTGCTGGCGGGAGTCGGCGCGACCGACAGCGCGTCCCGACGCGACCCCGAACGGATGCGCGAAGCGGTGCGTGTGCTCGCCGATCAGGCGGCAGAATCGCTGCTTGCGGCGCGGCAAGCGGCGCGGGGTGTCCGGGTGCGGGGCGCGGCGCGGCCCGTGCTGCTGCACCGCGCCCTGGCGGAGATGTACCTGAACAGGATCCGCCGTGCGGGACACGATCTCTCCAGTCCGCGGCTCGATCCGGACAATTTCAACCGCATCTCCCGGCTGCTGTTCCGAAACTTCCTGCGGAGATACTGATTCTGTCGTAAACAGGGGGCAATCGCCCGCAGCCGACCAGGCACACACCGGGCAACTTCAGTGATGGCAAGCAGGGTCGGCATGGCACGCGCGACGGAACGGATCGAGATCATCGAGCTGGTGCGCGGTCTCGCAGCGCTGGCCGTGGCCCTGTTTCATTTCGCCAACCAGCTCACATCGGGCGTTTCGGTGTTCCTGACATCCTGGGGCTGGCTGGGTGTCGATGCCTTCTTCATCATCTCCGGCGTGGTGATTCCCTATTCGCTCCACGGCATGAACTACCGGCTCGGCATGTTTCCGCGCTTCATGGCCAAGCGTATCGTCCGGCTGGAACCGCCCTATGTGATCAGCATCCTGCTGACCATCGTTCTCTGGCATGTCTCGACAATGATGCCGGGGTTTCAGGGATCCGAGCCCGACTACACACTCGGCCAGATACTGTCGCACCTGTTCTACCTGACACCGCTGCTCGGTTACGAATGGCTGGGACCGGTCTACTGGACGCTGGCCTACGAGTTCGTCTTCTACATCACCATGGGCCTGACATTCAGCTGGCTGATCGACCGGTCGGTGCTCTACACCATGGCTGCAGGTGGGCTGGCACTGCTGGCGGTCTTCCTGATCTGGGGCAAGGTGGATTACCGCCTGTTCGAGTTCCTGGTCGGATTCCTGATCATGCGCTGGTACGTGCTGGAGCGGGAGCGGGCGCTGACCGCAGTGCTGATACTGGCGACGCTGTTCGCGATCTACTGGTTCGGTGGTCAGAAGACGATCATCGTTGCGGTCCTGACGGTCGCAACGATCTGGCTGCTGCGGAGCGTCAGGGTGGACCGGCGTCTGCTCTGGCTCGGTACCGTGTCCTACTCGCTCTACCTGACCCATGTGCTGACCGGCGGCCGTGTCGTCAATCTGATGAAGCGCTTCATCCAGGATCCGGCGCTGGATCTGGTGATCATCGGCGCGGCAACGGCTGTCGCGCTCGCCTTCTCATGGGTGTTCTGGCGCCTGATCGAAGTACCCGCCCTGCGCCAGTCACGCCGGATCCGCATCGGCGACTAGATCGATCTATCACGGGATGGAACGGCACCGGCCCACTCCCCCACCCGGCCACCCACTTCAGGATACTCGCGTGGGTGGCCGGGTGGGGGAGTGGGCCGGTGCGGCAAACAAACATTGGGCCGCTCCAGACGCAGAAGGGGCGGGGAACCTTCCGGTTCGCCCGCCCCCTTTATCTCCTGAACCGGTCGCCGCGGTCAGTTGCCGCCGGTGACTTCCAGCATCTGGCCGCTGACGTAGTTCGAGAGCGGCAGGCAGAGCATGACCACCGCACCCGCAGCCTCTGACGGCTTGCCGCCACGGCCCATGGGGATCATGCGGTTGGCGGCTTCGATGTTCTGCACCGGCACGCCGATGGGGACCTTGTTGCCCTCCACCTCGATCATCTTCTTCTCGTCGGTGGCCTCGGTCAGGCGGGTCTCGATCAGGCCGAAGGCCACGGCATTGACGTTGACCTGATAGCGGCCCCATTCCTTCGCCAGCGTCTTGGTCAGACCGACGATACCGGCCTTGCCGGCGGAATAGTTGGTCTGCCCGGCATTACCGCGCGTGCCGGAGACGGAGGAGATGTTGACGACCTTGCGGATCACCGCCTCGCCCTGTTTCTCGACCTCTTCCTTCGACTTCACCCGGATGAATTCGGATGCCGCCTTCAGGATGCGCCACGGGGCCTTCAGGTGGACGTCGATCATGGCGTCGAACTGGTCGTCGCTCATCTTCTGGATCACCGCGTCCCAGGTGTAGCCCGCATTGTTGACGATGATGTGCAGGTTGCCATAGGTCTCGATGGCCGTATTGACGAAGCGGTCGGCGAAGCCGTCCTCCGTCACGCTTCCGGCGCAGGCGATGGCCTGTCCACCGGCAGCCTTGATCTCTGCCACGACCTCGTTGGCCGGTGCCTCGTCGAGGTCGTTGACCACCACAGCCGCGCCGAAGCCCGCGAGCTGCAATGCCACTTCACGCCCGATGCCCCGACCGGAGCCCGTTACCAGTGCAACCTTGCCGTCCAGCATTCCCATCTGATCCTCCCCTATGATGCGCTGAATTCCATGGCGTTCTTGTAGCCCGAGTACACGGGCTGGTCGATGGCGACCTGGCGAATGACGCTTTCGCGCAGATGCATGGCAAGCCCCGGATGGTCGAGGGCGATGGACCCGTCGCGCAGACCGTTCACCAGTACCTGCAACAGTTCGGCGCGCGTTCCGTCACGCTGCAGAACACGTTTCAGGCTCTCATGTTCCAGCCGTCGGCTCTCCGGCCCCAGCGCCGCGTCGCGCAGCACGATGTCCAGCGAGTTGGCGGCGACGCGGGCGAGGAAGCTGGTCCGGCCCTCTGTCGCCTCCATCACGTCGGCACGCAGGAAATCGCGCACGCTGGTGGTCAGTTCATCGGTGCGCGGCATGTTGATGTCGCCGCTGCCATCGCCTTCGACAGCCGCGCCGGGCGGGCCGGGGATGATCAGGTTGACGCAATCGATCTGGCATTCGGAGGTACGCCGGGCGATGCCGGGACGCTCCACCGTCCTGTCCGGGCCGTTGCGCCAGCGTTCCGCCATGCGCAGGCAGCCGACCGCCCACCAGAAGGACCCGAAGACCTCCCAGAAATGCACGTGGTCACGGTTCACCGGCTGACCCGATACCCCTTCATAACCCGCGAACAGATCGTCATAGGTGCCGAAGCCGCCGACCGGCAGGTGCGAGACACCGAAGCGCCAGGAGTTGGTGCAGATCCAGCCGAGATCCCGCATCGGATCGCCCAGCGTCGCCACTTCCCAGTCCAGCACCGCGACCACGCCGGTCTCGGGCCGGATCATCAGGTTGCCGTTGCGGAAGTCGTTGTGGACCAGCGTCACCTGGTCACTGTCGGGCAGGTTCTCCAGCATCCAGCGCGCGGCGTAGTCGATCATCGGCTGCGGTGTGCTGAACGACTGGTAATCCTGCCAGAGCTCGCGGATGTAGGATTCAGGGGTCCAGCGCTCCAGTCGGTCGGCGATGCCCGCCGCCGTGACATCAAGGGCGTGGATGCGGGCCAGGATCTCGCCGCACTGGCGGGCCAGGATCGGTCGGGTGCTTTCAAAGGCATCCGAGCGGGCGATGCGCGCCCCCAGCGCCTCCCCCTCCAGCCAGTCCATGAAGAATCCCGGACCCATGCCTTCGGAGCCGTCGAGGACAGCCACCACTTCCGGCTCCGGCACACCGGCCTGGCGGGCAAGCTGCATCAGCGCGGCCTCCACATCCAGACCAGGACCGGTGCGGTCCATGCCCGGATCGCCGCCGCCCGGTGCACGGCGGAATGCCAGCAGCCGGGTGCCCTGGTCGGTCTCGATCTCGACGCGATGGGTTTCCTGACTGGCCCCGCCGGAAAGACGATCACAGGAAATCAGCCGCCGGAATCCGTCGATCCGACCGCTCAGATAGCTTTCGACGGCCTCCGCCAGTTGCATCGCTGAGGCCTCAGATGGCGGCGGCCTGCATCCGCGCGGCAGGGCTGTCGGCGGTGCTGCCGGAAACCGTGCGGCCATCCTTGATCACTGCCAGATGCCGGGTGCGATCGGCGGCGGCGGTGATGTCCTCCGCCGGATTGCCGGGCACCAGCAGGAAGTCGGCCACGGCACCGTCGCGGATCACGCCCCGGTCACCGGGCTCCACCAGTTCTGCCGCATTCGACGTGCCCGCGATCAGCGCATCCAGCGCGGGCATCCCGGCCTCGGCCATGTAGGCCAGTTCCCAGGCATTGGCACCGTGAATGTTGAACGGCGTTCCGGCATCGGTGCCCATCGCCACGCGGCCCCCGGCGGCGATGTAGTCCTTGAAGGCCTGCAGATGGATGTCGTAGACGCGCTCCGACTTCTCCACGGCCCACGCGGGAATGCCCTTGTCGCGGTTCAGCAGGATGTTCTTCACCGCCGCCAGCGTCGGCACCAGGAAGACGCCGCCGTCGATCATCTCCGCGATGCATTCATCGTTCATGAAGATGCCATGCTCGATGGAATGGATGCCGCCCCGCACGGCGTTCAGGATACCTTCGGCACCCTGCGCGTGGCTGGCCGTGCGCTTGTGGAAGCGCCGGGCCTCCGAGATTCCGGCCTTCATTTCCGCGGCCGTGTAATGCGCATCCTCCGGGTTCACGCCAGGCGTCATGACGCCACCGGTGGCCATGATCTTGATGACATCGACGCCCTTGTGGACATTGGTGCGCACGGCCTTGATCACGTCCTCCACGCCGTCGGCCACCAGGCCCCAGCGATTGCCGTGCCCGCCGGTCATGCAGATCATCCGCCCCGATGCCCGCATCACGGGACCGGGGAAGCGACCGGCGTTCAGCGCATCGCGCACGTCCAGGTCGATGTAGTCCTTGCCGCCGCAGTCGCGCACGGCGACGATCCCGCCCTCCAGGGTGCGTTTGGCGTGCTCCAGCGCGCGCAGCCCGACGCCGGATGCGGACAGGCGATCCACACCCTCCGCCGGATTGGCCTCCGCCCCGTGGCAGATGTGGACATGGCAGTCGATCAGGCCGGGCATCAGGGTGGCCCCGGTCGTATCGACTGTCTGCCCGGCAAAGCCCTGGAAGGAATCGGCGGGCGCGACCTTGGTGATGCGGCCATTCTCCACCAGTACCGCCTGGCCCCCGGTCGGGGTGTTCAGTCCGTCGAACACCAGTCCACCGCTATAGAGTGTTGCGTCGTCAGTCATCTGCTTGTCTTCCCTTATGTCTCAATCGTAACCGGGGGCGGAGCGTGCCACGCCGTCGTAGGCGTCAAGCACCCGGCCCAGCCATTCGGCAACCGGGTCATCATCCTCCAGCAGCCGGAAGGGCGAGATGGCCCGGGCCCAGAGGAACGGACCGGCGCACATGTGATCGGCAAAGCCCGGGGCATCGCCTGCGACCCATGCCTGGCCACGCAGGGTCAGGCGCAGTGGCATCAGCGCCAGGCGGAAACCCTTCACCCGTTCCTCGCGTCCGGCCTGCACCTCTTCCAGCGTCTTGCCGAAGCGCTTCTCCCGGTTTTCGCGGAAATAGGGCTGATCAGCCGGGTCGAGGTGTTCGTAGATGTCGTGCAGCACCAGTTGCGCCACCCCGCCGGTCAGCACCGCCTCCGTCCAGGACTTGATGAACCGGGCCTCCGACCGTCCGTTCGGAAACAGGGTCGGCCTGTCCGGATAGGTGTCGTCCAGGTACTCGGCAATGGCCCATGAGTCTGTCACGACCTTCTCGCCATCAACGATGGTGGGCACGGTCTTCGCGCCCAGCGACTCGATGGCTTCCCTGTCGGTGAACTTCCAGGCAACGGCCTCGACCTCCAGCCCCTTGTGCGCCAGCGCCAGTCTGGAACGCCAGCAGAAGGGGCTGAAACGCCGTTCCGGTTCCGCACCGCAAAGGTCGAACATCCTGATTGTCATCTGTCGCGATCTCCCCTGATCATCAGTTCCGGTCAGGTCAGCAGACGGGCGATCTGACGGTTCGCCAGTACCAGCCGCGCGATATCCACGCCGCCGGACGCCCTGAGCTCGTTCATCACCTGATCAACCCGTTGCAGCCCCGATGCGAACTCCGACTCGAAGCCCGCCAGCGGGTCATCCTGACCGGTCGTGAAGGCCTGCACAACCAGCCTGCGCTGCTGCGTATAGCTGTCATCCACCAGCATCGCGACAGCCTGCCGGTCCCAGGCGCTTTCCACATTCAGGCCGTTGGCCTGTGCCCGCAGCCAGTCGAGACCCAGGCGCCCGCCGAGCGCAAAGTAGGCAGCGGCGACCGTGCGCATTTCCTGGCCGACGCTCTCCGCCGCATCGACGATATCCAGCGTGGTGGCCAGCGGTGCCAGGGCTGCGACCTGACCGGCAAGATCGCCCGGCACACCATCGGCAAGCAGGCTCTCCCGCACCCGCTCCCAGTCGGCGCGCTCCATCGGGCCAAGCTGTTCGGCAAGGCTGCCCTTCACCTGGTCGATGGCCGGGCGGAACCGCTGCGCCATCCGTGCGCTGTCGATGGGACGCACGGCATTGCGCAGGAACCATTGCCCCGCCCGCTCCATCAGGCCCTGCACCGTGTTCAGCATCCGTGTCTGCACGGCGGCGGGGACAACGTTGTCCAGTGCGTCGATGGCATCCCACAGCGGCTGCAGATCGAAGATGTCACGCACCGCCATGGTCACGCGGGCGACGTCGGCAGCACTGACCCCCAGGTCATCCTGCGCCAGCCGGGCAAAGGCAGGCCCGGCGCGGTTGACCATGAAGTTCGCGACCTGGGTCGCGATGATCTCCCGACGCAGCCGATGCGCCTTGATCTCCGCCACGTACTTCTGCTGCAGGTCGTCGGGGAAATAGGTGACCAGATCAGCCTCCAGCGAAGGCTCGTCCGGCAGGTCGCTTTCCAGCAGTTCGGTCTTCAGGGCCATCTTGGCATAGGACAGCAGCACCGAGATCTCCGGACGGGTCAGTCCGCCGGTACGGTCCACGAGTTCGTCATCGGCGGGCAGGAACTCGACCTCCCGGTTCAGCAGGCCGGTGCGGGCATAGGACCGCATCATCCGGCCAAGCGGCCCGACATTGCCGCGTCCGGCGCTCTCCGCCAGGGTGATGGCCTGGCCCTGCACGTAGTTGTCGCGCAGTACCAGCGCGGCCACATCGTCGGTCATCTCCACCAGTTGGCGGTCACGCTGCTTCCGGGTCATCTCGCCCGCCCCCTCGACAGCGCCAAGCAGGATCTTCAGGTTGACCTCGTGGTCGGAACAGTCGACCCCGGCGGAATTGTCCACGAAGTCGGTATTGATGCGCCCGCCCTCCTGAGCGAACTCGATCCGCGCACGCTGGGTGATGCCCAGGTTGGCGCCTTCACCAACCACCTTCACCCGCAGCTCGTCGGCGTCGATGCGGATCATGTCGCTGGCGCGGTCACCCACGTCGCCATGGCTCTCGTCGGTCGATTTGACATAGGTGCCGATGCCGCCGAACCAGAGCAGGTCGACCGGCGCGCGCAGGATGTCCTGGATCAACTGGAACGGACTGAGTTCCGTCTCGGCGATATCCAGCGCCTTCTGCGCCTCCGGCGTCAGCGTGACCCGCTTGGCCTTGCGGTCGATCACCATGGCGCCCGCCGACAGCTTCGCCTTGTCGTAGTCCTCCCAGCTTGACCGCGGCAGATCGAACAGCCGCTTCCGCTCAGCGAAGCTGGTGGCAGCGTCGGGTGTCGGGTCGATGAAGATGTGGCGATGGTCGAAGGCGGCGATCAGCAGCGTCTGCTCCGACAGCAGCATGCCGTTGCCGAACACGTCACCCGACATGTCGCCGACACCGACGGTGGTGAAGGACTGGGTCTGGATATCCGTACCCATCTCCCGGAAATGACGCTTCACGCATTCCCAGGCACCGCGCGCGGTGATGCCCATCTTCTTGTGGTCATACCCGGCGGCACCGCCGCTGGCGAAGGCATCGCCCAGCCAGAAACCATAATCGACCGCGACCTGATTGGCGTAGTCGGAGAAGGTGGCGGTGCCCTTGTCGGCGGCGACCACCAGATAGGGATCGTCGTCGTCGCGGCGCACCACGTCCTTCGGCGGCACGATCGCGCCGTTCACGATATTGTCGGTGATGTCGAGCAGCGAGGAAATGAAGTTGCGGTAACAGGCGATACCCTCCGCCTGAATGGCCTCCCGATCACCGCCGGCGGGCAGGTTCTTCGGCACGAAGCCACCTTTCGACCCCGTGGGCACGATGACGGAATTCTTCACCATCTGCGCCTTCACCAGACCCAGTACCTCGGTGCGGAAATCCTCCCGCCGGTCGGACCAGCGCAGGCCGCCACGGGCCACCAGTCCCCCGCGCAGGTGCACGCCCTCGAACCGCGGGCTGTAGACAAAGATCTCCCGCAGGGGCCGGGGCAGGGGCAGATCCTCCAGCGCCTGGCTGTCGAACTTGAAGGAGGCATAGGTGCGGGCGCTGCCGTCATCCAGGCGCTGGTAGAAGCTGGTGCGCAGGGTGGAGCGGATGGCGTTCAGGAACCGGCGCAGGATGCGGTCCTGATCCAGGCTCTCGACGTCGTTCAGCAGCACCTCGACCGATTCCACGATGGTCTGGGACAGGTCATCGCGGTCACCGGCAGTGGCCGGATCGAACTGGACGCGGAACAGTTCCACCAGCAGTTCGGTGATGGCCGGGTTCGCGGCCAGCGTGTCCTCCATGTAGTCCTGGCTGAACTGGATGCCCGCCTGGCGCAGGAACTTGCAGTAGGCCCGCAGCATGGTCACTTCCGGCGCGGTCAGGCCCAGGCTGAGGATCAGGCCATTGAAGCCGTCATCCTCTGTCTCGCCATTGAAGATGCGCAGGAAACCGTCCTCGAAACCTGCCTTGGCAACCGACAGCGCCAATGCCCGGCCCGAGAGGCTCTCCATGCGGAAATCGTGAATCCAGCACAGTGGCCCGACCGGGTCGCCCACGGGATAGGTCTGTTCGGACAGCACCCGCAGCCCCAGGTTCTCCAGCATCGGCAGCACGTCGGACAGGGCCAGTGCCGGTCCCTTCCGGAACAGTTTCAGGCGCGCCACGTCATCACCATCCTCCACCTTGCGATAGAGGTTGATGCCGAGCCTGTCTTCGGCTGAACGCTCGATCCGGTCGATGTCGATCCGCGCCATGCCTGGCGAGAATTCCTCCCGGTAGGCGGAGGTGAAGGCGGTGCCATAGCGCTGCAGCAGGCGTGACGCCGCTTCCTCCCCATGCGCGTCGGTCATCACTTCGGCCAGGGCGTCGTCCCAGGAACGGGCTTCCTCGACCAGGCGCTGTTCCAGTACCGCGTACTCGACCGCGGCGCCCTCCGGATTGCCGCCGACAATGACATGCAGGCGGGCGAGCGCGGAGTCGCCTATCTGGGTGTAGAACGCGGAGATTCGCCCGCCCAGACCTTTAGCCAGAATCTTCTCGAACTTGCGCCGCAGCTCGGAATCGTAGCGGTCGCGGGGAATGAAGATCAGGCAGGAATAGAACCGCTGGAACCGGTCGCGGCGGACGAACAGCCGGATGCGGGGACGTTCCTGCAGCGCCAGGATGGCCAGTGCCGTGTCGTGCAGCTCGTCCTCGGAAACCTGAAACAGTTCATCGCGCGGATAGGTGTCGATGACGTTGACCAGTGCCTTGCCGGCGTGACCGCGGCGGTCGAAGCCTGACCGTGCAAAGACCCTGTCGGCCTTGCGACGGAGGTAGGGAATCTCGCGCGGGGTCCGGTTGTAGGCCGCGGACGTGAACAGGCCGACGAAACGGCGTTCGCCCACCACGTTGCCCTTGGCGTCGAAGCGCTTGATGCCGATGTAGTCCAGATGCACCGGACGGTGGACCGGACTGCGGTAGTTGGTCTTGGTCACGATGACCAGTTCCGGACGCTGCAGGAATTCCCGGACTTCCGGTGACAGGGTGGGGCCGCCGGAATGGCGGTTCATCACCCGGCGTTCCGAACTGCGCAGCAGGCCGAGACCGGTGCCCTGCACGATCTCCAGCCGCTCGCTCTCCTGGCTCGCCTGATAGTCGTACTCGCGATAGCCGAGGAAGGTGAAGTGATCGGCGATCATCCATTCCAGCAGGGCCTTGCCTTCCGCCACTTCCGTTCCTTCCAGCGGCGGCGGGTTCTCTTCCAGGTCACGGACGATGGCGCGCGCGTTGTCCATCATCGTCGGCCAGTCGCTGACCGACACCCGCACGTCGTCGAGGATGTTCGACAATGTCTGCTGGATCGCGGACAGTGCATCCGGATCGCTCAGGCTGCCGATCTCGATCTGTATGTAGCTCTCCCGCAGCGTGGTGGCGTTCTCGCCCGGCTCGCAGAGCATGCCGTCCGCGTCGCGCACCGTCTCGATGACCGGATGCGCCAGACCGTGGATCTGATGACCATTCTGGTTCAGGGCTGAAATGACGGAATCGACCAGGAAGGGCATGTCGTCATTGACCATCTCGACGATGGTGTGGGGCGAACTCCAGCCATGTTCGTCCAGGCGCGGGTTGTAGACCCGGACAAGCGCGCGCTCGGACTTGCGCTTTCCGGCGAACTTCCAGAATGACAGCAGCGATGCATAGGCATCGTCGGGATCACGCGGCTCCGTCTCGTCCGTCGTCATGTGCGGTGCCATGTGTTCGGCGAACGCGATCAGCGCCTCGCACTCGTCGGGCTTCAGACGCTGCCTGCAGTGGGCCGTGATCTTGTCCAGTAGATCACGGGCAATCGCTTCAACGGTTGGGTCCATTGTCGGCTCTCCCTCTGCAGATCGCGGCTTTCCCGGTCAGGTGCCGTCTGTTCTCGGGGCGTCGGAAACACCCGGTCAATCTGTGCGCCCTGCCACTAAACCACATCACGCCCGTGAAGCCGAGTATTGACCAAGCGGCAATGGCAACCGACACTGATTCCCGAGGGGCTGGATCGAACACCGGGCAAGTAGTGTGGCTGCGCCATGTGCCGCCGTGCGGACAGTCCGGCTACTGCAACAAACACCGGTCTAGAATCCGGAATATTCACGAGGGCCGTCGCGGAGACGGGCTCATGCTCTTGAGGGGGATCACAAATGGCAACTGGTAACGCTGCGCTGCAAAATTTCATGGAAGGCCTGGAAAAGCGTAATCCGGCCGAACCTGAATTCCACCAGGCGGTGATGGAGGTCGCGGCCACCATCATTCCGTTCCTGGACAACAATCCGAAATATCGCGAGATGCAGATCCTGGAGCGCATGGCGGAACCGGATCGTGTCATTTCCTTCCGTGTCTGCTGGGAAGATGACGAGGGCAATATCCGCGTCAATCGCGGTCACCGGATCCAGATGAACAATGCCATCGGCCCCTACAAGGGCGGTCTGCGGTTCCATCCGTCGGTGAATACGTCGGTGCTGAAGTTCCTTGCTTTCGAGCAGACCTTCAAGAACAGCCTGACCGGTCTGCCGATGGGCGCCGGCAAGGGTGGCGCCAACTTCAATCCGAAGGGCAAGTCGAACAACGAGATCATGCGGTTCTGCCAGTCGTTCATGACGGAACTCTACCGTCATGTCGGCGCGAACGTTGACGTTCCGGCCGGTGACATCGGTGTCGGCGCGCGTGAGATCGGCTACATGTTCGGCCAGTTCAAGCGCATCACGAACTCGTTCGAGGGCGTGCTGACCGGCAAGGGTCTGGAATTCGGTGGCTCCCTGGTTCGCAACGAGGCGACGGGTTACGGTGCCGTCTACTTCCTTCAGAACATGCTGAAGGCAGCGGGCAACGACGTGTCCGGCAAGGTTGCCGTGGTGTCCGGTTCGGGCAACGTGGCCACTCATGCCGCCGAGAAGCTGATGCAGCTTGGCGCGCGTCCGGTGACCCTGTCCGATTCCGGCGGTTACATCCACGACCCGGCCGGTTTCACGCAGGAGAAGCTGGACTGGATCAAGGACCTGAAGAACGTCCGTCGCGGTCGCATCAGCGAATATTGTGACGAGTTCAGTGGCTCCACCTTCCACGAGGGCAAGCGCCCCTGGGAAGTGCCCGCCGAGATCGCCATGCCGTGCGCGACGCAGAACGAACTCAACATCGACGAAGCCAAGATGCTGATCAAGAACGGTGTCGTGGCCGTGTCGGAAGGCGCGAACATGCCGACGTCGAACGAAGGCGTCGATGCGTTCCTGGATGCCGGTGTCATCTTCGGCCCGGCCAAGGCGGCCAACGCCGGTGGTGTTGCCGTGTCCGGCCTGGAAATGAGCCAGAACTCGGCCCGCATCAGCTGGGGTGTCGACCAGATGCAGGAGCAGCTGCGCCAGATCATGGAAGACATCCATGGCCGCTGCGAGACCTATGGCAAGGATTATGGCCGTGATGGCATGACCGACTATGTCGCCGGTGCCAACATTGCCGGGTTCGCCAAGGTCGCCGACGCGATGATGGCATTCGGCGTGGTCTGATCCGTCTGTCGGATCAGCACATGCTGACGGAATTGCGCCCGGTCCCGGTCTTCGGGGCCGGGCGTTTTCGTTGGGGGTCAGGCGGTCCTGTCTGCGGCCATGCGACCGGACATGATCGCGCCCTCGATGGTGGCGGGCAGGCCGCGCACGGTCCAGTCACCGGCCAGCAGCACGTTGGGCACGTTGGACTCGGGGCCGGGGCGCAACGTCTCGTTCGCGGGGGTCTCGGCGAAGGTCGCACGGCGTTCCTTCACGACCCGATATGCCGGCATTGGCAATGACCGGTCGCCCAGCGCGATGGCGACCTCCGGCCAGAGCTGGCGGGCGAGTGCTTCTGCCGTGTCTTCGGCGAAGCGATCTGCCGCGCTGACCGTCACGGAGGCCAGACCGTCTCGGCAGAACAGCCATTGCGCGACGCCGCCGGTCAGCCCGGTCAGCGGTGGCATGTGGGCGGTATGACCGCTGGTGTCGAAATGCAGGTTGAGGATCATGCGGCTGCCCAGGGGGACCGGCATGTCCGGCAGCAGATCGGGCAGGTTCCATGACGGCACCGCGAGTATCAAGCTGTCATCAGGACCGACGGCCAGCGTCCGGCGCGATGTCTCGATGGCACAGGCAGCACCGGCGGCCGTGCGCTGCACCGCCCGGACCCGCTCACCGAAGCTGATCTCCGCACCCCTGCCGCGCAGACATTCGATGGCCGGATCGATCAGCGTATCGGCCAGGCTGTCGCGTACCGTGACCGGACGAGACCAGCGTTCTCCACGGGCGAAGGTGAGGCGGCAGGTTGCGGCGAGCAGTTGCGCGGAGGCTTCGTGTGCTGCCGTGTTCAGGGCCGCGACGGAAAGGGGCTCCCAGAACCGCCGCCACAACCATGTGTCCCCCGGAATGCAGTCGGCGACGGTCGCGTCCGAACCTGCCCGCAGCAGCCGCAACCCTGCCAGCCAGTCCCGCAGTCGCGCTCCGGGTACGGACCGGGATCGCTGCAATATCCACCACGGCACCCGGCCCGCGTTGGGGCGGACTGTCCAGCGAGCGCCGGTCACCGTATCGATGAACGGATAGGCAGCGGGTTCGCCGATCCTCACGCGCTCAAGTGCGCCGACCTCCGCCAGATAGTCGAACACAGCCTCGTTGGCGGTCATCATCAGGTGGTTGCCATTGTCGATTGTCCGACCCAGCGTCGGATCGTGGAAGCTGCGGCATCGTCCGCCTGCGGCAGGTGCAGCTTCCAGCAGCGTGACGCGGTGTCCGCGCGACGTCAGCCGCAATGCGGCGGCCAGTCCGGCCAGCCCTGCACCGACGATGATCGTCTGCGGGCTGTCCATCAGACCGTCAGGGCGCGGAGGGCCAGCCCCAGCTTGGCGAGGCGGGAGAGGCGCAGGCGCCGGGTCGGCTCGGCAAAGCCGCGCCGTTTCAGTCTCGCCAGATGGCTCCGGTAGATCATGTCCATCAGCAGTGCCGGGCGCAGTTTCCGCCGGTCGAGTTGGGCCGACAGCGTGTCGGCATCCCGGAAGCGGCTTTCCGCCTCCACCAGCAGTTCCTCACAGACCAGCCTCACCGCTGGGTGCGAAAGGGTTTCCTGCGGCGTGGTGACGGCGATGCCGTGGTGGGCGAGGCGGTCGGCTGGCAGATACAGGCGGCCCGCGGCCGCATCCTCCCCGATGTCACGCAGGATGTTGGTCAGTTGCAGTGCATCTCCCAGTGCCAGCGCATACTGCGTTGCGCGCGGTTCACCGAACACCTGGACAGACAGCATGCCGACCGCGCCCGCGACGCGCCGGCAGTAGAGGTGCAGTCCGGCATGGTCCAGCGGTGGTGCCGCACCGAAATCCATGTCCACATCCATCAGCATGCCGTCGATCAGGGCATGGAACTCGGCCTTTGTCAGGTCATAGCCTTCCACCGCAGCGGCAAGTGCGACGGCTGTCGGTCGGCCCGGGCGCCCGGCGTAGAGCGCCTCGATCTCGTCCGACCAGTCGGACAGTGCCTGACGCTTCATGCCTTCCTCGCCCGGCTCATCGGCTATGTCGTCGATCTCGCGACAGAAGGCATAGATCGCGTACATCGCCCGCCGCCCGGCAGGTGGCAGGGCGCGCATGCCCATGGCGAAGGAGGTGCCGGAGCGGTCCACGACCATGCGAACGTGACGATCCGCATCCGCAAGGCTGCTCATGTGCGCGATCCGAAGGCGCGTGACAGGGCGAAGCGACCGACCGCCAGAACAGTGACCAGCAGCGCCGTCGGTTTCGAAAGCCGTGTTCGCTGGCACAGCGGATCACGGTCGCGCAGCCGCCGCACCATCCGGCGCGCCAGAGCATGTATCACCGCCGACTCCGCCCCCAGCCGCGCACTCTTCAGGGCGTGGGGCAGCGGGCGTGACTCCTCCAGCAGCGCGTCACAGACGTCGAGGCAGCGGTCCAGAACCGCGCGCAGGGCCGGTGAACTGTGCCCGGCCTGCAGCGATGATTCGTCGATGCCCGCATCATGCAGCCAGTCGAGCGGCAGATAGACCCTGTTCATCCGCTGCAGGTCATCCCTGCAGTCCTGAAGGTGGTTGATGATCTGCAGGGCATCGCAGAGCGGGTCGGAAAGCGCATGGCCGCGCCGGTCCTCGCCATGCAGGTCGAGAAGGTATCGCCCCACGGGGGAGGCGGAGAGCCGACAATAGCCGCGCAACTGGTCGATGCTCTGACAGCGGTCCTGTCGCGCATCGCGGCGAAAGGCGGCCAGCAGGTCGCGTGCGTGGGTGTCCGTGACACCTGTCTCAGCCAGGCTGTGGCGCAGCCGGTCGGCCACTGCGCATTCCGGCAGTGCGCTGCCGCTGAGCAAGGCGGTCTCCAGTGCGTCGAGCCGGTCAAGTTTCTCGGGGGCTGTCAGGCCGGGTGCGTCGGCAATGTCATCGGCAGTGCGGGCGAAGGCATAGAATGTCGCGACGTGCGGCCGGAGCCTGCGTGGCAGCAGGAACGAGCCGACGGGAAAATTCTCCTCCCGCGCCTGCGCCATCGGGTCGGCCTGTCGCGACATCTGCAGTTCAACCGTCATCTCGGCCCCGTTCTCCCGGTCTGATGCACCAGTGCCCGACCTGCTGGGGTGTACAGGAAGCAGGAGCCGCGGAGAAGGGTGTGTGTCGGCGGTTGTTCAACTGTTCGTACCGATTGGCGAAGCCGATTGATCACGGCACCCAGCCCCTATAGTCTCGGCGACAACAACGACATCAAAGTGTCAAACTCAGGGAGGAAACACATGTTTCACAAGACGCTGAAAGGCGTGGCGGCGGTTGCCGTTGCGCTGGGAATGGCCGGGGCCGCACAGGCGGGCAGCCATTCCGACATGGTCGACGGCCCGGCCGTCACCTGGAACCATTCCATCTGGGGCAAGCCCAGGGCGTTCACCGCCGGTCTGGAATATATCGCAGCCGAACTGGACCGCCGCACCGGTGGCAAGTTCCAGCTCAAGCTGTCCTATGGTGGCCTGTCCAAGCCGCGCGAGAACCTGGATGGCATCCAGCTCGGCGCGTTCGAAGGGGCAAATTTCTGCAACTTCTACAGCCCGGACAAGACGCCTTCGTCGATGGTCTTCTCCTTGCCGTTCCTGCCGATCGGCGACTGGAACGTGCGGATCAAGGCATCGGACGCCTTCTACCAGCATCCGCATGTGAAGAAGGAAATGGCCAACTGGAATGCCGTGATCTACATGGCCGGCATCCTGCCGCAGTATGAATTCCTGGGCCGTGGCAACCCGCCGAAGTCCCTGGAAGACTGGAAGGGCATGCGCGTCCGTGCCGGTGGCGGTGTCGCCAAGGCGATGGAGAAGCTGGGTGCGACGCTGATGAGCGTGCCGGCGACCGAGGTCTATACGCTGCTGGAACGCGGCACGGTTGACGCAGTCTCCTTCCCCTACACCTATGCCCACGCGGCCTACAAGGTGAACGAGGTTGCCGACTGGTTCACGGGCAATTTCCAGCCCGGTACGGCCGATTGCCCGACCGTGTTCAACATCGATGCCTGGAACGCCCTGCCGCAGCAGTACCGCGACCTGCTGCTGGAAGTGAAATGGCCGGCCTACGAGAAGATGCGCGAAGCCTATGAGGCGGCTGACAAGGTGAACATCCCGATGTTCCAGGAGCAGCTGACCGAGATCCGCTTCACCAAGGACGAGCTGGCCACCTTCCGCAAGGAAATCGGTGAGCCGCTGTGGAAGGAAGCTTTCGTCGATACCTACGGCGACAAGATTCCGGCGCAGGAACTGCTGGACTTCCTGCTGGCCGAAGCCGAAAAGGCTGCCGGCTCCTGAAGGCAGTGACATGATCCGGGGCGGGCTCCAGGTGGGTCCGCCCCTTTCATTGCCTTGATCAATTTCAGAACGACATAGCTGTTTTCGTTTCCCGGGGAGGGGCGAGCATGGACGCAACGCAGGGCGAGTCCAACATGGGCCAGCTCGATCGTGTGCTGGGGCGCGTTGAGACGGTCTTCAACCTGGTCGCTGCCTATTCCATTGTCTTTCTCATGCTGCTTGGTGTGTCGCAGATACTGCTGCGCAGCATCGGCTACCCCATGTGGGGCTATATCGATTTCGTCGAACAGGCCATCGCGGTCTTTGCCTTCATGGGCATTGCCTATTGCCAGCGGGCAGGTGGCCATGTGCGCATGGATCTGGCAATTCGCGGTCTCAGGGGGCGGTGGCTCTGGCTGGCCGAATCCCTCGCGATTGTCCTTTCCCTGATCGTCGTCGGCATCCTGATCGCCTATGGCTATACCCACTTCGAACGCGCCTTCGAGCAGGGTGATTCCACTATTGACGCCAACTTTCCCGTCTGGCCGTCGAAGCTGATCGTGCCGGTCGCCTTCAGCCTGCTGTGGCTGCGCCTGCTGCTGCAGCTTGTCGGCTACATGCGTCTGTTTCTCGATCCTTCGAAGACGCCCGTTGGAGTTCCGACCATACCGACCATCGAGGACGTGGCCCGTCAGGACATCGCGAGCACGGGTGATGACGACAAGGCCCAGAATGCCGCCAACCGGGGAGCAGGCGCATGATCACCGATCCACTGACAATCGGCATCATCGGCATGGTGGCGCTGCTGTTCCTGATCGCGCTGGGCATGCGCGTCGTCTTTGCCTGCGCCCTTGTCGGCATGGTCGGCATCATCGCGGTGCTCTATGCCAAGCCCAATTTCGATCTGGCCAAGGCCTTCATGGCCGGTGCGGGCCTCGCCGGGCTGACCCCCCATTCCAAGTCGGTGGCCTATACACTCAGCGTGCTGCCGATGTTCATCCTGATCGGCTACCTGGCGTTTCATGCGGGCATCACCAAGGCGGTGTTCGAGGCGGCGCGGCGCTGGATCGGCTGGGTACCGGGCGGACTGGCGGTGGCCAGCGTGTTCGCGACCGCCGGGTTCGCCGCGGTCTCCGGCGCGTCTACCTCGACGGCTGCCGTCTTTGCCCGGATCGCGATCCCGGAGATGCTGGCCGCCGGATACGACAGGCGGCTCGCCGCTGGCGTGGTTGCCGCCGGTGGTACGCTGGCATCACTGATTCCGCCAAGCGCGATCCTGGTCATCTACGCCATCATCGTCGAGCAATCGGTCGGCGCGCTGCTGCTGGCCGGGTTCCTGCCCGGGCTCTTTTCCGCTGTCGTCTATGCCCTGCTGATCATCTTCCGTGCCTGGCGCAATCCGGAACTGGGCCGTCCAATCCGGGGCTATACATGGAAGCAGCGGTTCGAGAGCGTGCCGGGTACGACACCAATTCTCATGGTCATCGCGATCATCATCGGCGGTATCTATCTCGGGCTCGCGACACCGACCGAGGCAGGCGCGCTGGGTGCCTTTGTCGTGCTGGTCATGGCCGCAGTCCGTGGCATGAAGTGGTCGCAGTTCCAGGATGCGATCTTGGAGACGGCCAAGCTGACGGTGATGATCTTCTCCATCATCTGGGGCGTGCTGATCTTCGTGCGCTTCCTCGGGTTCGCCCGTCTGCCGGAGAATTTCGCCAACTGGATCGTGGCCCTGCCGCTCGATCCCTGGACCATCATGATCCTGATCCTGCTTGCCTATGCGGTGCTGGGCATGTTCATGGATGCCATCGGGATGCTGCTGCTGACCCTGCCGGTGGTCTATCCGGCTGTCGTGGCGCTTGGCCCGGGACTTGGTTTCGATCCGGGCAGCAACGATGTTGCCATCTGGTTCGGAATCATCGTGGTGAAGATGGTGGAGATATGTCTGGTTACACCTCCGATCGGTCTGAACTGTTATGTCGTCAACGGCGTCAGACCGGACATACCCCTGACGGACGTGTTCAGGGGGATCGGTCCCTTCTTCATCGCCGATGTGCTGACGGTCGCCGGTCTGGTGGCGTTCCCTGCCATCATCACCTGGCTGCCCAACCAGATGCTCAACTGACCCCGCATCCGTCCGGCCCGGCGTCATGAGCGGGCGCCGGGCGGATCTGGAACTGGTGGCGCGTGGTCTGGCACAGAGCCGGGGCCGCGCGCGGGCACTGATCGAGGCCGGCAAGGTCACGCTGGACGGCCAGATGGTCGGTCGGGTGGCGGAGATCGTGGAACCCGAACAGGTTCTGGCCCTGTCGGAGCCGGATCATCCCTTTGTCAGCCGTGGCGCGCTGAAGCTGGTGGCGGCGCTGGACCACTTCGCGATCGATCCGACGGGCCGGAACTGCCTCGATATCGGTGCCTCGACGGGTGGCTTCACCGATGTCCTGCTGCAACGCGGCGCGCGCCATGTCACCGCGATCGATGTCGGGCGTGACCAGTTGCACGAAAGCCTGAAACAACGGCCCGACGTCACCTCGCTGGAGGGCATGAACGCCCGTGACCTGGCTCTCGATGACCTGCCTCAATCACCGGACCTGATCGTCTGTGACGCCAGCTTCATCAGCCTGACCCTGGTGCTCGCCCCGGCACTGGCGCTGGCCGCGCCGGGTGCGTGGGTGATCGCGCTGGTGAAGCCGCAGTTCGAGGCCGGGCGGGCAGCTCTGGGCAAGGGCGGGGTGGTGCGCGACGCCAAAGTGCGCGATGAGGTGCGCCAGCGCCTGACGGAATGGCTGTCGGATCAGCCGGGCTGGCAAGTGCTCGGCAGCATCGAGAGCCCGATCACGGGGCCGAAGGGCAATATCGAGTATCTGCTGGCGGGAGAGCGCGGCACATGAGTGAAGTGAGAATCGAGGGGCTGGGCAGCGCGGGTGACGGTATCGCCGTGCTGGACGGCAAGACCGTGCATGTGCCCTTCACCGCGCCGGGCGACGTGGTGGTGATTGAACAGCCACGTCCGCCGCGCAAGCCGAAGGGCCGGGGCAAGGGGCGACCGGAGGCTGCCGCCGCGCCAAAGCCCCGTGTCGTGAAACAGGTTACACCGGGTCCGGACAGGGTGGAGCCGCCGTGCCCGCATTTCGGGCGCTGTGGTGGCTGCGCCCTGCAACATCTGTCGGCGGATTACCTGGCCGACTGGAAACGGGAGCAGGTTGTCGCCGCGCTGGAACGGCGCGGGATCAGCGATGTGGCGGTCGATGAAACCTTCCGTGGCGGGCCGGGCCGCCGCAGGCGCGTGAGCCTGACCGCGCAGGTCGGCGGACGTAAGTCCGTGGCCATCGGGTTTCACGAGCGTGGCAGCCGGAATCTCGTCGATATCGGCCCGTGTCCGGTGCTGGAGCCGGCGCTGGAGGCCCTGATTGCACCTCTGCGGTCGCTGCTGGCAACACATCTGGCACCGCAGGAAACCGCGCGGATATCCATCAACATGACCGACAGCGGCGCGGACATGCTGCTGGAGGCTGAGATGCGGCAGGGTGCGGACCTGTTCATGGATCTGGCGGAGTTCGCCGAGACCCATGATCTCGCGCGGCTGACGCTGACTGGCAGGGACGGTGAAACGCCGATCGGCGCGCGACGACAGCCGGTGCTGGAATGGCCGGGCCTGACCGTCGCACCGCCGCCGGGTGCCTTCCTGCAGACGGATCGCCAGGTCGAGGCGGAGATGCGTCGCCGCATCAGCGAAGCGGCGGCAGGTGCCGTCTCGGTCGCGGATCTGTTCTGCGGTGTCGGCACCCTGACCGCAGGCATTCCGCCTGGCGCGGAGGTGCTGGCCATCGACAGTGCGGCAGACGCGGTGCAGGCATTGCGCACCGGAGCAGACAAGGCGCGACGCACCAATATCACGACCAGTGTCCGCAACCTGACACGTGACCCCTTGAGCGCGGTGGAGATCGCGCCACTGGACCTGGTGATCCTGGATCCGCCCGCGGCAGGGGCGCGGTCACAGGTGGAGGTGCTCGCCGGTGCCGGGGCGCAGGTGCCGCGTATCGCCTATGCCTCCTGCGCGCCGGGGACCTTCGCGCGGGATGCCCGGATCCTGATCGACGGCGGCTATCACCTCGTTTCGCTCACGCCGTTCGATCAGTTTCACTGGTCACCGGAAATCGAGCTCTTCGGGCTTTTCGAACTGCCGTGATGGCGCGGTTCAGCGATCTGACGGAACGAACTACCCGGCCAGGACATCCAGACAGCCGGACGGTGACAACAGGGCGTCGGCACGGGCCTTGTCGGTTCCCTTCAGTCGGCCATAGAGGCTGCGCAGGCGACTGAGGCACTTGACCTGATAACGGAACGGCGACTGTGCGTAGGGCCGGTCGAAGATGGTCATGCGCACCTCCTCCGCGTCGTTCTCCAGCGCCTCTGCATTGGCGGCAAGGAAGGGCAGATAGGCCTGACCACAGATGGCGAGCAGATCGTGCACGGCCTGCGGCAGTTCGGCATCCGACGTCACCCAGTCTCCCTCCAGACCCGACAGGTCATCGGTCTGGCGAATCCAGTGAACTACCGTAGGTGCGCGACGGCGCATTTCCGTCATTGACGTCGGGTCGTCGGCCAGCGTCCGCAGTTGCCCGAACAGGCCGAAGTCACCGATCGAGGGCCGGGTGCCGAACAGATAGTTGCCCAGGCCCACATGGCTCTCCAGCGCATCCACCGTCCGGGCAAAGGTCTCCTCGATCACCGGGCGGTTCTCCTCGGTGCAGCCGACAATCGGCATCCGGCTGACCTGTCGTTCGCAGATGTCACGGGCAAAGGCGCGGCGTTCCTCCAGCGGGGCGGCGGCCGGGATGTTGTCGCTCGCGATCCACCAGGAGGCGAAGTCCCGGTCGGCAGCGTAGAACCAGCGATAGTGGAACATCGCCTTGGTCAGCCACTCGTCACCCATGTCCTCGATCAGGTCGGCGAGAAAGCGGTGAACGGGATCATCGGGCAGGATGGAGCGTTCGGTATGGCGCTGCTCCAGCTCCTGCGCGATGGGGGTCGAATCAACCCGCCATGCCACATCATCGGGAAACTGCACCATGGGAATGACCTGCGGTTTCACATGCGCGGTCTCCGCCCGGGTCGCCAGCGTCCGCAGCTCCCAGACGAAGGGCAGACGCCGGTAACGCAATATCGCGCGCATCTTCATCGAATAGGGGGAGCCATTGCCCCCCAGCAGCCGGATCGGATCAGTCATCTGTCGTATCTCCCCACGCAGGCCCGCCACATCCCCTTGGCGGTTGTTTCGCAGCGATCATCCTACAGAACGGAACCGCGTGTCATGGACAAAAGGGTGCGCAGGATATACAATTTCTCTTGTATATCCTGAAAGGAAGCCGCCATGCGTGTTGCGAAGTGGGGAAACAGTCTGGCCATACGACTGCCACGCGCTGTCGTGGAGGTTCTGGCGCTGCACGAGGGCGATGACATCACCATTCGGGTGGAGGGAGAGCGGTCGTTCGCGGTCAGCAGGCAGCCATCGTCCGATGACATGCTGGCCCGACTGAGAAAGTACCGCGGAACCCTGCCCGCGGATTTCCGCTTTGATCGCAATGCCGCGCATGAGCGCTGAGCGTCAGTTCCTCGACACCAACGTGATTCTCTACGTCCTGTCGGAGGATGCGGCCAAGGCCGGGTGTGCGGAGCAGCTTCTGGCGGGGAGATGCGTTGTCAGCGTGCAGGTGCTCAATGAACTCGCCAACGTGATGCTGCGGAAACTGAAGCTCGACTGGGCAGCGGTGGGCGAGATCCTCGCGACGGTTCGCGGGTTGAGTGAAGTGGTGCCGGTGACTGTCGAAGCGCATCTTGCCGGTCTGCGGATCGGGGCGCGGTACGGATACTCGGTCTACGACAGCATGATCATCGCTGCGGCCACGGACGCCGGGTGTGATGTGATCTGGAGCGAGGACATGCAGTCTGGACAACGCATCGGGACCGTGACGCTCCGGAACCCGTTTCAGCGCTGAAGCGCATCCTCGACCACGCGACAGAGCTGCGCCGTCGCGACCTCCGGCGGGCCGGAGTTGTCCAGATGCAGGACGTCGTTGCCGGTGACCTTCAGGTTGCGGGCGCGCTGCAGGCGGCCCTCGATCTCCTCGGCGGTTTCCCGTCCACGGGCGGCGAGACGACGCGCCAGCTCGGCCTCCGCGACGGTCACGGCAACCACGATCACGCGGGCGAAGGCGGCGCGGATCGCAGGCAGTGCCTGGCGGGAGCCATTGGCGACGGCCAGACCGCCGGTGGCCAGATGGTCGGCCACGTCCGCTGGCAGGCCGTACTTCAGACCGTTGGCGTCCCAGGTAACGGAGAAGGCGCCCGTCTGTTGCGCGGCCTCGAAGTCGGCCACGGTCATGCTCGCGTGCGCCTCTGCGTTCGGGTCAGCCTTCCGGGTCACGGTGCGCTGCACGAAGCGGACACGGGCATCGTCGGCGAAGCGGTGCCGAAGCCCGTCGATCAGCGTGTCCTTGCCCGCGCCGCTCGGCCCGACAATGACCAGCAACGCGCCGCCCGTTTTGCCTCCATCCAGTTCAGACAACCCGTTCCCCCTGACGCCAGACCGTGCGCACCACGGGTACGCCATCCTGGACGCGGACGCGAGCCAGCTCGGCGCGCTTTCCGACTGCGATCACACCCCGGTCGTCCAGTCCCACCGAACGCGCGGGCTGATGTGTCGCCATGCCGACGGCCTGCGGCAGGGAAATGCCTTCGACAGTCCCGGCAAGCTGGAATGTCGCCTGGATCAGGCTGAAGGGAATGTAGTCCGACGACAGGATATCGAGCAGTCCCAGTTCCGCCAGGTGCTGCGCCGCGATATTGCCGGAATGGGAACCGCCCCGGACCACGTTGGGCGCGCCCATCAGGACCGCCATGCCGCGTTCATGGGACGATCTGGCGGCGGCCTCCGTCGTCGGGAACTCGGCGACGCGGACACCATTGTCCTCCGCCTCGTCGACGTGATCATGGGTGGCGTCATCATGGCTGGCCAGCACGATACCGCGCTGCCGTGCGATCTCTGCGATGGCGCAGCGATTGCGGTCGGAATTCTGCCGGGACTGGTCCACGCGCATGTCGCAGAACGCCGCGAAAGCATCGTCGGTCATCTTCAGCTTGCCCTGATAGTAAACCTTGTAGGCATCCAGGTTGGCGAACTGGCGCTGTCCGGGGGCGTGATCCATCAGGGAGGCGAGGCGCACCCCCTGCTTGCCGCCCAGCCGCTCGAAGGCTTCCAGGCAGTCGGGAGAAGACACCTCGCACCGCAGGTGCAGGAAATGGTCGGCGCGCAGTCGGCCAGTTGCCATGCCGCTCTGTATGGCCTCCGCCAGCACCACCATGTCGTCGGTCACCAGATCATGGTCCCCGTCCGTATTGCCGACCCGCAGCGCATCGAAGACCGTGGTGATGGCAGAGCTGGCGATCTGCGCATCATGCGCCTGCACGGCGGCGAAGGGGTTCCAGCGCACCTTGGGACGCGGCGCGTAGTGGCCCTCCAGATGGTCGGTATGCAGTTCCACCAGGCCGGGCAGCAGATAGTCACCGGCGATGTCGTCTCCCGGTGCTTCCGATGCACCGCCGACGTCGGCAATCAGGCCGTCGCGCAGCAGCACGCTGCCGGTCACGACCTCGTCTTCCAGCACCAGTCGGGCATTCTTCAGCAGTGTCTCTTGGCTCATTTCAGGCAGTCATCCGTTCATTCAGCAGATGGAGCGGGGCATGTTCGTGGACACGGAACGGCGCACCCGGCTCCGCCTCCCGCATCAGTGACAGGCTGCCGAGGTTCATCGGCAGATCGATCACGGGCGCAAACCATTCCTGCAACGCGTGCTCGACGGTCGCACGGTCTGACTCAGGCACCGGTCCGGTCAGGGTCATGTGAAAGCGGAAGGTGTCAAGCACGTGCGGATAGCCCCAGCGATGCAGGTTGCGCAGTTGTGCGATGGTCAGGGAACCGGGTTGACGGCGGGCAATATCCGCTTCGCTCAAGGGGGCACGAAACCGCTCGAACGCCATCACGGTCTTGCAGGCCAGCGCGTCGATCTCCAGCGAGGGACGGGCCGGGACCAGCGCAAAGAAGCGCCCGATGCGGGCGATCTTCATGCGCGGCACGATGAAGGCGGTTTCGTCGCGACAGAAGTCGAGAAAGGCCTGTACCAGTTCCCCTTCGCCACGCCCCCGCGCCAGCCGGAACGGCGCCTTCATGGTTGCGTGAAACCCGTAGCGCCGGGCGGACGCGGTGTGGAAGGCGACGTCTGCCGAGCTCAGTTTTCCGACCGCCGGATTGTCGCTGACGGTGCCGGTGAAGACATCGCGGCCAAGCCACCGGGTTGCGATCCGGCCCAGCGGATCCCCGGGCGGTGGCACGAAGTAGATGGCATGTCGCATCGCTGGACTCCCTTGTCGGTCAGGTCGATTCGCGCATGGGATACCTGATCCTCGTGACAGCTTCGCGACCGGTCATGCCGCCACCGCTGCGGTCGCGAACCGGCTGACATCAATGATGCGGTCGGCCACGGCATCACGGACATCCGCATCATGGAAGATACCCAGCAGCGCGGTGCCGTTCGCCTTCTTCTCCGCGATCATGTCGATCACCACCTGGCGATTGCGGGCGTCGAGCGATGCCGTCGGCTCGTCCAGCAGCAGGACAGGCAGATCGGGCAGGAATCCGCGCGCGATGTTGACGCGTTGCTGCTCCCCGCCGGAGAAGGTCGCAGGCGGCAGGGACCAGAGCCGTTCCGGCAGGTTGAGGCGCGCGAACAGCTCCGCCGCGCGCTTACGCGCTGCCCCGGCGGCGACACCGGCCCGCACCAGCGGTTCCGCCGCCACGTCGATGGCCGCAACCCTGGGTATGGCGCGCAGGAACTGGCTGACATAGCCCAGCGTCTGTTGCCTGACCTGCATCACCAGTCGTGCGTCCGCGACGGCCATATCGACCTGGCCACCGGAATGGCCAATCAGGATCTGCCCGGCACCAACGCCGTAATTGCCATAGACCATCTTCAGGATGGAACTCTTGCCCGCACCGGACTGTCCGCCCAGAACGACGCATTCGCCGCCCTCGACGCCGAAGCTGACGCCGCCAACGACCGGCAGGATCACGCCATCGCGGAGATGCAGGGTGAAGGACTTGCTGACGCCGGTCAGCAGAAGGCGCTGTGTCATGGCTCAGACCTGCAGGATGGAGGAAACGAGAAGCTGGGTGTATGGCGCCTGGGGATCGTCCAGCACCCGGTCGGTCAGGCCGGTCTCGATCACCTGCCCGTCCTTCATGACCATCATCCGCTGCGACAGCAGGCGCGCCACGGCGAGGTCATGGGTGACGACGATGGCGGACAGGCCCAGGTCGTCGACCAGTCCCCGCAGCAGGTCCAGCAGCCGCGCCTGAACCGAGACGTCCAGGCCCCCGGTCGGCTCATCCATGAAGACCAGACGTGGCCCGGTGACGAGGTTGCGCGCGATCTGCAGGCGCTGCCGCATACCGCCGGAGAAGGTGCCGGGGCGGTCGTCGATGCGGTCATGACCGATCTCCACCCGTCCCAGCCAGTCGTCGGCAGTTTCGCGAATCCGGCCATAGTGACGCTGGCCAACCGCCATCAGCCGCTCCCCCACGTTGGCCCCGGCGGAGACATTCATGCGCAGCCCGTCGGCAGGGTTCTGATGCACGAAGCCCCAGTCGGTGCGCATCAGGAACCGCCGCTCCGCCTCCGACATGGCGTTGAGGTCTTGAAGCCTTCTGTCCCGCATGCGGTAGCTGATGGTGCCTGCGCTGCATTGCTGCCGCCCCGAGACGCAGTTCAGCAGGGTGGTCTTGCCGGACCCGGATTCACCGACGACCGCCAGCACTTCCCCCGGATAGAGGTCGAAGCTGACATCGCGGCAGCCGATGCGGTCGCCGTACATGTGCGTCAGGTTGACAACACGCATCAGCGGCGGATCATTGTCCTGCATGCTCATGCCTCCTGCTCCCCCGCATGTCCCTCTGCCTGGCGCGTGTTGCAATGGTCGGTGTCGGAGCAGACGAACATCCGCCCGCCCCGGTCGTCGGTGATGACCTCGTCCAGGAACACGTCGTCGGCACCACACAGCGCGCAGGGCCGCTCGAAAGCCTGCACCTCGAAGGGGTGATCCTCGAAGTCCAGGCTGACGACTTCCGTCCACGGCGGGATGGCATAGATGCGCATTTCCCTACCCGCGCCGAACAGCTGCAGCGCCGGATTGCGGTGCATCTTCGGATTGTCGAACTTCGGCGTGGGGGAGGGGTCGGTGACATAGCGCCCCTCCACCTTCACCGGGTAGGCATAGGTGGTGGCGATGTGGCCGTGGCGGGCAATGTCCTCGTACAGCTTCACATGCATGACGCCATATTCCTCCAGCGCGTGCATGGTCCGGGTCTCGGTCTCGCGCGGTTCCAGGAACCGGAGCGGCTCAGGGATAGGCACCTGAAACACCAGGATCTGCCCCGCGGTCAGAGGTGTCTCCGGGATGCGGTGGCGGGTCTGGATGATGCTGGCGTCTGCAGTCAGCGTCGTGGTCTCCACGCCGGTCGTGCGCTCGAAGAACTTGCGGATGGAAATGGCGTTGGTAGTGTCGTCGGCGCCCTGGTCGATGACCTTCAGCCGGTCGTCGGGGCCGATGATCGCGGCAGTGACCTGCACGCCACCGGTGCCCCAGCCATAGGGCATCGGCATCTCCCGACTGGCGAAGGGCACCTGATAGCCCGGCACGGCAATGCTTTTGAGTATCGCGCGGCGGATCATGCGTTTCGTCTGCTCGTCCAGATAGGCGAAATTGTAGGTCGCGATGACCTGTTCACGCCCGGCGTCGAGGCTGTTCATTCCGCCGCCTCCTGATGTGTTTCACCGCGTGCTTCCACCTCTGCCCGCATCTGCCGGACCAGGTTCAGTTCCGACTGGAAATCGACGTAATGGGGCAGTTTCAGATGCTCCACGAAACCGGTTGCCTGCACGTTGTCGGAATGGGCGATGACGAACTCCTCGTCCTGCGCCGGGGCGGTCAGGTCCTCCCCCAGTTCCGTGGCACGCAGCGCCCGGTCGACCAGTGCCATGGCCATGGACTTGCGCTCTGCCTGACCGAAGACCAGCCCGTAGCCGCAGGTGAACTGCGGCGGTGCCTTGGCCGAGCCCTGGAACTGGTTGACCATCTGGCACTCGGTGACCTGGATGCGGCCCAGCGGGGCGGCGAAATCCAGTTCCGGCACCGCGATCTCCAGTTCCACCTCACCGATGCGGATCTCCCCGGCGAAGGGGTGGCTGCGGGCATAGCCGCGCTGGGTGGAATAGCCCATCGACAGCAGGAAGCCCTCGTCGCCGCGCGCCAGCGCCTGCAGCCGCGCGTCCCGGTCCATGGGATAGCTCATCGGGTTGCGGGCGATGTCGTCGGGCACGGGCTTGTCCGCCGGGTCGGGCGCGGGCTCCAGCAGTCCCTCCTGCCCCAGGAAGTCGGAAACGCGCATCATCGGGGCGGCATCCGGTTCGCGCACCTCTGGTGTTTCAGGGGCTGCGCCGCCCGCCAGCGCCGGGTCGAGCAGACGATGGGTATAGTCGAACGTCGGCCCCAGAAGCTGTCCCCCCGGCAGGTCCTTGAAACAGGCGGAAATGCGCCGTTCCACCTGCATCCGGCCCGTATCGACCGGCTGCGTGTAGCCGAAGCGGGGCAGGGTGGTGCGATAGGCGCGGGCGAGGAAGATCGCCTCGATCAGATCCCCGCGCGCCTGCTTGATGGCCAGCGCCGCCAGTTCGCGGTCGTACAGCGCGCCCTCGCTCATCACCCGGTCCACGGCCAGCGAAAGCTGCTCCATGATCTGGTCCAGACCCAGGTCGGCGACATCCCGATTGCCCCTGCGGCGGTCGGCCAGCAGCCTGTGGGCATTGTCGATGGCGGCCTCGCCACCCTTCACGGCAACATACATGGCTCAGTGCTCCCCGCTCTTGATCCGCGTTGAACGCGGCAGACAGGCGACAGCTTCCGGCCCGGCCAGGATCAGATCCACGCCACGTGGGAAGCGGGCGCGATTCTCGCTCCACTGGTCGATGAATGCCTCCGGCAAGGGTGCGAAGGCGAACCGGCGCGTGCTTTCGATTCCCGGTCCCGACAGCGACAGCGGCTGGTCTGCATCGAAGGCATCCACGGCCAGCACCAGTGTGGTGGAGCGATCCGGATAGGTGTCGGTGCCCTGTGCGAAGCGATCCAGTGCCGGCATCGACGATGGATCGCTGACGAAAGCGAACATGGCCGCGCCACTGTCTGCCGTTACCGGCGCGCCGGTATGAAACGCCAGCCACTTCACGACCTGCGGGTCGTTCGCCAGCGCCACGTCCAGCCAGATCGGCGTGTCGGCATCGCAGAGCGTGGTGGCAATCGCGGCCATGGTCCGGCTCAGCCCGCTTGGCGGTGTGGGGCAGTCCGCGACGGCCTGGACCGTCCCCGGTTCCGCCATGGCCTGCATGATGGCGCGGAAGGCCGACTGACCGGCAAGCACCGGATCGGCGAGACCGCCGGAGAGGAAATCCGTTTCAGCCATCAGTCCTCTCCCCGGACCAGCGTGAAGAAATCCACCTTCGTTGCGGCGGTCTCCGCCTGCCGTTGCCGGTCCCGCGCGGCAAGTGTTTCACGCAGCGGTTCCACGAGCTGGCTGTCGATGGTCGCCGCCATCACCGTGTCATCGGCAAGCGCGTCGATGACGGCACAGAGGCGGGCTACCCCCTGGTCACGGCCAAGGCGGTAGGCATGACCGACTGCGCCATCCTGCAATCGGACACTGGCGCGCGTGACGGTCACATCGCCGAAGTTGAACGGAGCACCATCGCCGCTGATCCGGCCGCGCACGGTTGCCAGTCCGGTCTCCGGCCCACGCACCATCTCGAAGGCCGGGTCGATCCCGAGACCGCCCCAGAGTTCGCGCAACTGCCTGCCCTCCGCACGGGCCAGCACGGCCATGCGGTCGCGACGGGGCTGGTGGTCTGGTTCGGTAGTGCTCACGGGTCTGCTCCGATGCCGGTCGTCAGATTTGTCTATTTGTATAGACAACTGTTGTTTCCCTGTCATCCGGTTATAGTGTCGGCGTGACAGCCATGTGACAGGGATCGCGCCAGGTGACGGAACTGACAGACAATCTGACGGATATGGCTGACGTATGTCGCCGCAGTGGCGTCGCGCTCTGGCGCCAGATCGCGGATCGCATACGCCAGGACCTGGCTCTGTGGTCTGCGGAACGGGATGGCCGTTTGCCATCGGAGGCCGAACTTGCCAGCCGTTTCAGCGTCAACCGCCATACCGTAAGGGCCGCCCTCTCCGCGCTGGGCCGCGAAGGGGTGATCCGCAGTGAGCGCGGACGCGGTACCTTCGTGGTGCAACGCCCGCGCATCACCTACCCGATCGGCAGGCGCACGCGGTTCTCCACGGCGCTGGAAGCGCAGAACAGTTCCGGTCGGCTGCTGCTGCTGCGCCACGCACGGGTGGCGGCAGACACGGTGGTGGCGGAGGCGCTGCGGCTCGCCGTCGGGGCCGAGGTCGTGATGCTGGAGACCCGTGGCATGGCCGAGGAGACTCCGATCAGTTTCGCCACGCACTGGTTCGACGCCGCCCGCTTTGCCGATCTGCCTGCACATCTGGACCGCACCGGCTCCATCACCCAGGCCCTGGCCGCCTGCGGCGTCGCCGATTATGTCCGCCGGTCAACGGTGCTGGAGGCGCGACGTGCCCTGCCGGTGGAGTCAACCGAACTTGACCTGACGGATGACGGCCTTGTCATGGTCGCGCGCGCCCTGAACGAGGATCTGAACGGCACCCCGATCCAGCTCTCGGAAACCCGCTTCGCCGCCGACCGCGTCGAGATCGTGATCGATCAGGCCTGACGGTTTCTCGGTCGTCTTGACCGGCACAACGCTTTCTGGGAACTTCTCCGTCGTGGGGCCTGCGAGCGCCCCGTGAGGCGTCAGCCCAAGTTTCGCGTCCTTGAACCCTGTAGATGAAGGGGGGGCGCCTGATGCCGTCACCAAACATGATCTCCGTTCAGCAACTGTCACGCCTGATCGGCACCGATTCCGCGCCGATACTGATCGACGTCTGTATTGACGCGGACTTCGAGGCCGATCCGCGCCTGATCCCGACAGCGGTTCGGGTGCCGTTCACCGCCATGGATGACCTCGCCTCCACGCCTGGTCACGAACGGGTGGCAGTGATCTGTCAGAAGGGGCTGAAACTCAGCCAGGGCGCGGCGGCGATCCTGCGTACCCATGGCTTCGCGGCAGAAGCGCTGGCCGGTGGCAACATCGCGTGGCGCGATGCGGGACAGCCGCTGGTTCCGGCCAGTCTGATACCCGACAGGGTAACGGGGCAGGGAACACTCTGGGTCACGCGTCACAGACCAAAGGTCGACCGTATTGCCTGTGCATGGCTCATTCGTCGGTTTGTCGATCGCGACGCCCGGTTTTTGTTCGTCAGTCCTTCGGAGGTGCCTGCCATCGCGGAGCGGTTCGGTGCAACGCCGTTCGATGTGCCTGATGCCTGCTGGAGCCATCGGGGTGACAGGTGCACCTTCGACACGATGCTGGAGGGGCTCTGCCTGCAGACCGATCCGCTTCGCGAACTGGCGGCAATCGTGCGCGGCGCAGACACCAACCGGCTGGATCTGACGCCCCAGTCCGCCGGCCTGCTGGCGGCGTCACTCGGTCTGTCACGCCAGTTTCGCGATGACCTGCAACAGTTGCAGGCAGGACTTGTTCTCTACGATGCATTCTATCGCTGGTGCCGGGACGCAATGGATGAACGCCATGACTGAGTCCGCCGATGCCCGGCGGTCCGCCGGAGCGCCGACCTGGCCGGAAGCCTTCCGTACATTCGGGCGCATCGGCCTGCTCTCGTTCGGCGGGCCCGCAGCCCAGATCGCTCTGATGCATCGGGTGCTGGTAGAGGAGAAACGCTGGCTCTCCGAGCGGCAATATCTCGACGCACTGAGCTTCTGCATGCTGCTGCCGGGGCCGGAAGCCATGCAGCTTGCGACCTACGCGGGCTGGCGGTTACGGGGGGTCGGGGGTGGCTTGCTGGCGGGCCTGCTCTTCGTCATCCCCGGGGCCTGCGTGGTCCTTGGGCTGGCCCTTCTCTACGGCCTCTTCGGCAACACCCCACTCCTGGCGACACTGTTTCTGGGCATCAAGGCTGCGGTCCTGGTGATCGTCGTGGAGGCGCTGCTGAAATTGGCGCGACGGGCCCTGCATCGTCTGACCGGCTGGATCATCGCCGCTGCGGCCTTTGGCGGGATATTCCTGTTCGAGATACCGTTCCCGCTGATCATTGTCGTGGCGGCAGTTGTCGGGTTCAGTCTTCGGCCCGGGCAGGCAGAGGCACATGAGGCCGGGAGCACCGTGCCCGCACTCGTTTCACTCAGATCGACGGGACAGACGATCCTGCTCTGGCTGTTCGTCTGGTGGGCGCCGCTGCTGCTGCTGGACCTGCTTTCGGCAGCTCCGGTACTTGCCACCATCGGCTACTTCTTCTCCAAGCTGGCGGTCGTGACGTTTGGTGGTGCCTATGCGGTACTGGCCTATATGGCGCAGCAGGTCGTCACGGGATTCGGCTGGCTGAGTGCAGGGGAAATGCTGGACGGGCTCGGTCTGGCGGAAACCACGCCGGGGCCACTGATTCTGGTGACGGAGTTCGTTGGCTTTCTTGCCGGGTTCCGAAACGGCGGGCTCTGGTTCGGTCTCGCCGGCGCCTTGGTGACTCTCTGGGCGACGTTCGCGCCATGCTTTCTGTGGATCTTTGCCGGGGCTCCCTACATCGACTGGATCTCCAGTCAGCCGCGCCTCCGGGGGGCGCTTTCCGCGATCACGGCGTCGGTGGTCGGGGTCATCCTGAACCTGTCGATCTGGTTCGCACTGCACGTGATGTTCGCCAATGTCACGCGACAGACCGTCGGGCCGCTGACCCTGTGGCAGCCGGAACTGGCAAGTATCGACTGGCGCGTCCTGGTGCTGTCGCTACTGAGTGCGGTGCTGTTGCTGCGGCTGCACTGGGGAATTGGCCGTGTGCTGGCGATCTCGGCCGCGACGGGATGGGTTCTTGTGGAACTGCAATAGCGCGCAGGTCGGAAATCACGTGCCCAGATGCGCGGCGGCCAGGCTGTTGGCCATGTCCCGGTAGTCCTGCAACACGGGCGTCTCCATCCCCGGCACCTTGGCGGCGTCGTCGACGCGGCGCAGCAGGATCGCGGCCCGGTGGCCCGGCTCAGCCTCGAAAGCGGCCTGCTCGGCATGGTCCATGATGCCGCCCTGCAGTTCCAGGCTGCGTACGGAATCGGCGGAAAGCAGGTCGAAGTAGTCCGGTTCCACGGTGCAGAGGTAGCGTTTGGCGGCGACGTGCAGCCGTACCGGGTCAGCAACGCCGGGACCAAAGACCAGACCGAGGGTTCGTGCCCCCGCGACCTCGTGCCGGTCATCGATCCCCTGGTCGGCCGGTGACGTGTCCGTGTCCGTCACCAGATGCCCGATGTCATGCAGCAGGGCGGCAATCACCAGGGCATCATCGCCGCCCTGTGCCTCCGCCAGCGTGGCGGATTGCAGGGCGTGTTCCAGTTGTGAAACCTCCGACAGTCCATAGCTGCCGCTGCCACGTTCCGCCAGACGAGTGAAGAGACGCTCTACTGCATTGATGGCCATTCCGACCTCCCGGACGCGGACAAACAGAACGCATTGTCGCACTGCACTGTTGCAACCGGATGACCATCGCCCGTCATAAAAGCTTAACCGGAATGTCATCTGCGTTTCATGGCGGACCACTAGACCTGCTCCCCGAAATTCAGGAGGGGTTGATGCTCGAAGTCCGGAAGCTTGAGAAGCAGTTCGGTGGCGGTGTCGTGGCTGTCAGGGATGTCAGTTTCGATGTTGCGCGCCCGCAGATGGTCGGTGTCATCGGTCGTTCGGGGGCAGGCAAGTCCACGCTGCTGCGCATGATCAATCGCCTGACACCGGCAAGCGCGGGCGCGGTCATGGTCAACGGTGTTGATGTGCTGCAACTGCGGGGGCGGGAGAAGCGGGCCTGGCAGCGCGACTGCGCCATGATCTTCCAGCAGTTCAATCTGGTGCCGCGCCTGAACGTCGTCACCAACGTGATGCTCGGGCGGCTGAACGGTCATGGCCTGCTCGGCAGCCTGTTCAGCATCTTCGGCGACGCGGACATCGACCGCGCGCTGGCCGCGCTCGACCGGCTGGGCATCGCTGACAAGGCGCTGCAGCGCGCCGAGACCCTGTCGGGCGGGCAGCAGCAGCGCGTCGCCATCGCCCGCGCCCTGACACAGGGGCCGAAGATGATCCTGGCCGACGAACCCATCGCATCGCTGGACCCGTTGAGCGCAGAGACGGTGATGAAGTCGCTGCGCCAGATCCATGAACGCGACCAGATGACGGTGCTGTGCAACCTGCACACCCTCGATACCGCGCGTGCCTACTGTGACCGGGTCATCGGCATGCGCCAGGGTGAACTGGTCTTCGACGGTCCATCCAGCGAACTCAATGCCGCGACGGTACGCGAGATCTACGGCGCCGATCACGAAATCGATGAATCCATGACATCCACCGCGCTGGATCGCGGGGCACGACAGCCGCAGGGGTTCACGCCCGTCGCCGTACCCGCCTGATCCGATACCGCAATCACCACCACCACATCAGTCAATTCTCTGGAGGGACAAGACGATGAATTTCACCCGTATCGCGACACTTGCCGCCGCAGCCACGATGCTGTCCGGCGTCGCCCTGGCTGACGACAGCATCAGCGAATTCCGCATCGGTATCCTGGGCGGCGAGAACGCCTCCGACCGTCTGCGCAGCAACGAATGCCTGGTCGAGAAGACCGAGGCCGTGCTGGGTGTCGAGACCAAGCTGTTCGCGCCCGCCGACTACAATGGCGTGATCGAGGGGCTGCTGGGCGGCAACCTGGACATGGCCTGGCTGGGTGCTTCGGCGTACGCCAAGGTCTATCTGACAGATCCGACCGCGGTCGAGCCGGTGCTGACCAAGATCAATGCCGACGGTTCCTTCGGCTATCACTCCATCGGTTTTGCCCGTGTCGACAGCGGCATCACCAGCCTGGATGACATGAAGGGCAAGAAGTTCGGCTTCGGTGACCCGAACTCGACCTCCGGTTACCTGATCCCGTCCATCGAGATCCCTGCCGCCGGTTACACGATGCAGTCCGGCGACCACTTCGGTGAGGTTGTCTTCACCGGCGGTCACGAGCAGACCATCGTTGCCGTGCAGAACGGCGACATCGACGCCGGTGTCAGCTGGGCCGACGGCCTGGGCAACTGGGAAGACGGCTACAACAGCGGTGCCTTCCGCAAGGCGGCTGATGCCGGTCTGGTGGACATGACGCAGCTTGTGGAAATCTGGCGTTCCAAGGTCATCCCGGAAGGCCCGATCGTGGTGCGCAAGGATCTGCCCGCCGACGTGAAGATCAAGATGGTGGCCATGCTGGCCAGCCTGCCCTCCATGGACCCGGAATGCGCCTACGGCTTCATGGCCGGCGAGATCAAGGCAATCGCGCCGATCAGCCATGCCGACTACGAGGTCATCGTGGCAGCGCGCCAGGCGAAGTCCAACTGAGCCATCAGGGTTCGCGACAAGGGCGGACGGTCCGGAATGCTCCGGGCCGTCCGTTCGCCGTTTCCGTCACCTGTCTTCCCGTCCAGCCGTGAGTGCGCCTGTCCATGATCGCTTCTGCCCACCTGAGAGACGAGATCCTGCAGATGAAACGCAGGCG